>NZ_JAOTGK010000002.1:0-416443 GCF_044427155.1 Streptococcus sp. 2022WUSS083
TGGCCAAGAAAATAGTCCAAGATAATAGAGATAAAAAGAAAAACACAGACAGTACGGCTGGATTTCATCAAAATCAGCTTGAATCTATCTGTGTTTTTTATTTACTGGCTAGTTTTTGCCCAGCCTCCTCATCCAACTCTCTTATTTCCCCTTTTTCAGAGATTATTTTTACTAAAAAATCTTCTCTGGAATATTTGTTGAATCGTTTTGAAAGACTTTCATAAAGAGTGTCAATAGGAGTCAAAGACTTTAGAGTAATATCTTGTATTGTTATTTTAGTTCCGTCTGGCTCAAGTGTATCTTCTTCATAGCAGATTGTTTGTGGATGATATATATTACTAGAGGATTCTTGAATTGCGTCATAGTTTAGCATAAAAGAATTTTTCTTTCGGTTTTGGATGCTATCAACAATAATAGTATTGGCTATTCCAAATAAAGCTAATTTACCAAGACCTTTTTTTCCTGTAACTTTACGTCCAGATTTTGATAAACCGCTAACACCATCTTTTGTTGAGTCTGATAATCGTCGATTTCGTGCAATTGTCAGAAAGTTGTTGTTTAATTCATTAGCAGACATGCCGTTGCCATCATCTGTGACAGTAATAACCATATCTGTATAATCAATATTAATTTCTACATTATGACTATCTGCATCCCAAGAATTACTAATCAACTCTGCAATTGCTTGAGGAAGTTGTTTATATAAACCAATACCTAGGTGCTGAATAGTTGCTGCATGATATTCAAGTTTAAATTCATTACTCATATAAATTGTCCTTTTTTTATTTTATTATAGCATAAACTTTTGTTTGATTGATTTATTTTTATATTCTAACAGTTTCTGATTCACATTTGTATCAAATCTTGGGGGACTAGATTATATAAAATAAACTAAGGATACCTCTAGAAAATGTGCAAGGAGTATTCTAGCATTAATTGATAGTAAAAATCACAATAGAATGGAAAATTCTTAAATTTAGGAATCTAGTGTATGGTATGTCCAAATTTGATTAGAAGAATTAACAATCAGTTGTTGAACTGGTAAACATTTTTATGAATTATATTTATTGTAGCTCTAGATTACAGGGAAAACTAAAAGACTATAACTCTAAACGACCTAGGGCTATAGTCTTTCAATGATTATTTGTCTAATTATTAAGGTTAATATATCGATTTGTTTTTGAAATCTATTCAATGTTTTTTATATACTCTCCAATTTTTCGTACGATATCAGTTACGAGGGCATTTCCCATAAAGAACATACGCATTTTATCAGATACCTCTATAATGGAGCCATCTGCTAATTTTTTCTGCTTAGTCCAATCGTCTGGAAAGTCCTGCAATCGTTCCGCCTCTACTGGAGTTATCAAACGATAGCGATTGTTCACATTGATAAAGTGAGTGGAGCGATTAACGGTCCCCTCGGAAGTCAACATGGTTCGTCCAGGAAGATTTAGGTCATCGGTTGGTGACATTCCACCTTCGGAATAGGTATAGGTGTGACCGTCTGCCGAAGTTCTTTCAATTTTTTTAGGACCTCGTAGATATTGGAATTTTTCTAGCTTAGCGGGGTCTGTCAAAAAGTATTTCTCAGGTACATCTTTTTCATCTTGTAAGATTTCTCCAAGAGTGATTGGTTGACCTTTATAGTCACACTGAGTATCAACGGAATAGTATTTTCCGTGTCTCATCACACCAGTATTCCAAACTGTTCCAGTGAAGTTATCTGATACTTCAACAATATCTTCTGCTAATTCGTAATAAACCTGGCGATTCTTTACGGGTGTTGATTTAATTGGGAATTGGGTTGCAAACAAACCTGAATGGAATAGATACTCATTGTAGCGATTTTCGTTAAACACAGTTTCAGTGTTTTCAAATTGTTCGTCAAGTCTTTTTGCAAAAGTGGTATCATTTCGATAAACAAAGAAGAATACACGACGACGGCGTTGGCTTCGTCCGTATTCGGCAGCATTGACAACTCGCCATTCAACCGAGTAACCAAGATTGTTAAATGCGGTCAACATAATGGCAAAGTCACGCCCTCTTTGTTTAGATGGTGCTTTTAATAGACGGTCAACATTTTCCAAAATAAGATACTTGGGTTTGGTGATTCGAGTGGCACGGATAATTTCCCAAAAGAGAACTCCTTTTTTTCCTTCAATTCCCTGTTCGTTCTTTTTGCTGCGAGCGACAGAATAGTCTTGGCATGGGAAACCGCCAACAATCATTTCTGGATTCATCTCAGCAAACTTTTCGTCAGAAATTTCTGAGATACTAATATTGATGTTTTCGCTATCTGGAAAATGCAAATTGTAAACTTCAAAAGCATCCTGTGATTTTCGAGAAGGCTCCCATTGATTTGCCCATTTTGTTTGGAAGTAATCTTTGTCAGCATTTTCAAGACCGATGCGAAAACCGCCTACACCGGCAAAGAGTTCGAGAATATTCATTTTTTCTCCTCAAGTTCATTTAATACTATCTATTATAGCGTAAAAAACAATTTCGATCAAGGATTTTTATTTGATATAATAGAGCTATAGGAATTTAGTAGGAAATTTAATATGGAAAAACAGTTATTCAATTATGATGAAACAGATATTCAAAGTATTCTTGATTATTCTCAATATTTATTAGATAGATCACTTGGAGAGATTATTGCGGAATACCAAGTTTCACCTTATAAAACTTATCAAGATTTTAAAGAGGGTACGCCTTCAGAAGTTGTTGATAAAGAAATCAGCATGAAATCTAAGGGGCAATATGGCAATTACATAGAAAAGTATTTCTATGGATATCAGCCCAATAGTGATTCTGCCGCTGACTTTGATAAGGTTGGAGTGGAATTAAAAGTAACGCCTTTTAAAGTGAACAAGAATGGAACAATTAGTGCAAAAGAGCGATTAGTTTTAACAATATTAAACTATATGGAGGAAAATCTAGATGACTTTTACTCCACTCATCTATGGCAAAAATGTTCTAAAATACTTTTACTGTTTTACAATGGTCTCATTCCAGGGCAGACTATGTCAGATTATATCATTGAAAAAGTCTTTTTGTATGAATGGTTTGAAGAGGATATGGAGGTTATCCTTGAGGATTATAATCGCATTGTAGAAAAGATTAAGCAAGGTAAAGCCCATGAACTTTCCGAATCAGATGGAAACTACTTGTCTACCTGTACAAAAGGTGCAGGAAAAGGAAAAGATTTTCGTATTCAGCCGTTTAGTGACACTCTAGCAAAACAAAGGGCTTGGGAATTAAAGTCAAGTTATATGACATATTTGATCAATCATAAGATATTCAATCAAATTGATCAAGAAAGTATTCTCGCAACTGCCAGAGGCGAGAAAAAAGCATTTACACAGGTTATTGCAGACAAAATTTTAGCCTATAAAGGATTTTTTGAGGAAGAATTATATAGTCGATTTGACGTGAATCCTAAAGCAAAAGGAAAAAATAGTACCTTAATTAAAAATATTTTGGGACTAACTGGTGACCTTGATAAGACACAAGAATTTCAAAAAGCCAATATGAATTTACGAGTCATTCGGGTAGATAAAAATGGCTTGCCTAAAGAAGATTCACCGTTTAAAACTTATCAATTTGAAGAATTGGCAAGGAATGATATTTGGGAGGAATCGCATCCATTTTTGGAAATTTGTAATAAACGGTTTTTGTTTGTCATTTTTAAAGAAGTATCGGATAAATTATTTGTATTAGATAACATCAAGTTTTGGGGTTTTCCAGATAGACTAATTCCGGAGGTCCAAAGAGTTTGGATAGAAACACGAAAAATCATCCAAAACGGTGTTGAATTGAGTCAAAATGGTAATAAAGTATCTACCAACTTCCCTCAGAGTAAAGTCAATACAATTTTATTCACGAAAATTCATGCTCAAAATACTTACTACGAAATACGACCAAATGAGTTTGTAGGTAAGGGTAAATTATCAGATACTGACAAACTACCAGACGGAAGAAGAATAACGAAACACTCATTTTGGATTCCTAAAAAATTTTTGAAAGAAGTTTTATTAGGTCAGTGGGATTAGAGTCAAATACAGTGAAAGGATTAGTATGAACAAATCAAATTCTTATCAGATCCACCTCCCCTCCCTCCTCCCTTTCGGTTTTATCCTCTCCAACAATCGTTACACCTACCGTGAGGTCTTCATGGAGGGGCAGTTTGAGGCGGTGGTGGAAGTCGATGAGGCTGGTCAGATGTCGTCCTATGTTTGGGATTGTGAGATGGATGAAGTCTATACTGCCCATATGGTGACTGCGCCAGCTGGGGCTTTTGTGGGGCAGGTACGTGAGGCTTATCAGTCCATTTTAGATCGGGTAGAGGAAGCCTGCTGTATCGCTCTGCCATTTTCCAAAGACCAAAGCAACCGCCTAGCCCAGCTCATCAAGGTGCAGTGGGGCGACCTTCCTGACTATCCCTTTGCCAAGTTGCCGACCTATGGGGCTTTTCGCCATCCTTCTAATAACAAGTGGTACGCCCTGGTCAGTCAGATTCCGAGGGACAAGCTGGACGGGAGCGGGTCACAAGAAGAGGTGGAAATTGTCAATCTCAAGGTTGACGGTCGGGAAATAGCAGAGCTGCTGAGTCAGTCGGGCATCTTCCCCGCCTACCATATGTCGAAGAAGACCTGGGTGTCAGTCTTACTAGATGATACGGTGGAGGATCAGACGATTTTTGACCTCCTTGAGAAAAGTCGTTATCTGGTGGGACCAAAAACCTACAAGGCAGAGCAAGGACCTGATTACTGGGTTATTCCAGCCAATCCAAAGGTCTATGATATTGATACCGAGTTTGCGGAAAATAAGGTAGTCTATTGGCCGCAAAAATCAACCATTCAAGCTGGGGACTTCGTAGCCATCTACGTGACGGCACCTGTACAGGCTATTCGCTATGTCTGCCGTGTCTTGGGGGCGAACTTGGAAAATCATGGACAATCAGACATTTCTACAGAAAAGAAAGTCATGCAGGTCGAATTGCTCGCTCAGCTGTCCGATGATGTACTTCCTAGAGCGCGCATGATGGACTTGGGAGTCAAGGCGGTGCGTGGGCCAAGACGCTTGACAGAGGGCGTGATAGAAGTACTGACATCCGAAGTGAAAAACCTCCATTAAATTATCAGAATATTTAATAAAAAGACTTTACAAGTAGGTAAAAAAGAGTATAATAGGGTGTATAAATTTAAGGAGGTAAGGTATGAAGAAAAGCTTCATTCATCAGCAAGAGGAGATTTCTTTCGTCAAAAATACATTTACACAGTATTTGAAAGACAAGCTAGAAATCGTAGAAGTGCAAGGACCGATTTTGAGTCGTGTCGGGGATGGTATGCAGGATAATTTGTCCGGTGTGGAGAATGCGGTTACTGTTAATGTGAAGTTGATTCCAGATGCGACCTATGAAGTGGTTCACTCACTTGCTAAGTGGAAGCGCCATACCTTGGCTCGTTTCGGTTTTAATGAGGGAGAAGGGCTCTTTGTTCACATGAAGGCTCTTCGTCCTGACGAGGATTCCTTGGATCCCATTCACTCAGTATACGTGGATCAATGGGACTGGGAGAAGGTCATCCCTGATGGTCGTCGCAACTTGGCTTATTTGAAGGAAACGGTTGAACAAATCTATAAGGCCATTCGATTGACTGAGCTTGCAGTTGAAGCACGCTACGATATCGAATCTGTCTTACCGAAGAAGATTACCTTTATTCACACAGAAGACTTGGTGAAAAATTTCCCAGACTTTACACCAAAAGAGCGTGAGAATGTGGTTGCCAAAGAATACGGCGCAGTTTTCCTAATCGGTATTGGTGGTGAACTGGCAGACGGTAAACCACATGATGGACGCGCCCCAGACTATGATGACTGGACAAGCCCATCAGAAGCAGGCTATAAAGGACTCAATGGAGACATCTTGGTTTGGAACGAAGCACTTGGTTCAGCATTTGAGTTGTCCTCAATGGGGATTCGTGTGGATGAAGAAGCGCTGAAGCGCCAGGTTGCTATTACAGGCGACGAGGACCGTTTGGAATTTGATTGGCATCGTGCCCTTTTGAATGGACTCTTCCCGCTGTCTATCGGTGGTGGTATTGGTCAATCCCGTTTGGCCATGTTCTTGCTTCGTAAGAAACATATCGGTGAAGTGCAGTCCAGTGTTTGGCCGCAAGATGTACGCGATAATTTTGAGAACATTTTATAAGAGATTGGCTTCAATCTCTTTTCTTCTGCTTTCAATCTGCTATCTGAAAACATTTACAACAAGATTATCTGTGATTTTTACGCCAATCTATGATATACTTTTTTAGTTAAATTAAAATATACAGAGGATATTATGACAAAACTTAGAGAAGACATCCGTAACGTAGCCATTATTGCCCACGTTGACCACGGAAAAACAACCCTCGTTGATGAATTATTGAAACAATCCCAAACACTTGATGAGCGTACGCAATTGGATGAGCGTGCCATGGATTCAAATGACATCGAAAAAGAGCGTGGTATCACCATCCTTGCAAAAAATACTGCCGTAGCTTATAACGGTACTCGTATCAACATCATGGACACACCAGGACACGCAGACTTCGGTGGTGAGGTTGAGCGTATTATGAAAATGGTTGACGGTGTTGTGCTTGTCGTGGATGCTTACGAAGGGACTATGCCACAGACTCGTTTTGTATTGAAAAAAGCCCTTGAGCAAAACTTGACTCCAATCGTGGTTGTTAACAAGATTGACAAACCATCTGCTCGTCCAGAAGAAGTTGTAGATGAAGTGCTTGAACTCTTCATCGAATTGGGTGCAGATGATGACCAGTTGGAATTCCCAGTGGTTTACGCATCAGCTATCAACGGTACTTCATCTTTGTCTGACAATCCAGCAGACCAAGAAGAAACAATGGCACCAATTTTCGACACCATCATCGAGCATATCCCTGCACCAGTGGATAACTCAGATGAGCCTTTGCAGTTCCAAGTATCCCTTTTGGACTACAACGACTTCGTAGGTCGTATCGGTATCGGTCGTGTCTTCCGTGGTACTGTTAAAGTTGGTGACCAAGTTACCCTTTCTAAACTAGATGGCACAACGAAAAACTTCCGCGTTACAAAACTCTTTGGTTTCTTCGGTCTTGAGCGTAAAGAAATCCAAGAAGCAAAAGCTGGTGACTTGATTGCCGTTTCTGGTATGGAAGACATCTTCGTTGGTGAAACTGTGACTCCGACAGATGCAGTTGAGGCACTTCCAGTTCTTCGTATCGATGAGCCAACTCTTCAAATGACTTTCTTGGTGAACAACTCACCATTTGCAGGTCGTGAAGGTAAATGGGTGACATCTCGTAAGATTGAAGAGCGCCTTTTGGCTGAGTTGCAAACGGACGTTTCTCTCCGTGTTGACCCTACTGACTCTCCAGATAAATGGACTGTTTCAGGTCGTGGTGAATTGCACTTGTCTATCTTGATTGAAACCATGCGTCGTGAAGGCTATGAGCTTCAAGTATCACGTCCAGAAGTTATCATCAAGGAAATCGACGGCGTGAAAATGGAGCCATTCGAGCGCGTGCAAATCGATACTCCAGAAGAATACCAAGGTTCTGTTATCCAATCCCTATCTGAGCGTAAGGGTGATATGTTGGATATGGTTGCGACAGGTAATGGTCAAACGCGTCTTGTTTTCCTTGTGCCTGCGCGTGGTTTGATTGGTTATTCAACAGAATTCCTTTCAATGACTCGTGGTTACGGTATCATGAACCATACTTTCGACCAATACTTGCCTGTTGTTCAAGGTGAGATCGGTGGTCGTCACCGTGGTGCCCTTGTCTCTATCGACCAAGGTAAGGCAACGACATACTCGATCATGCGTATCGAAGAGCGTGGTACAATCTTCGTTAACCCAGGTACTGAGGTTTATGAAGGAATGATTATCGGTGAAAACTCACGTGAAAATGACTTGACCGTTAACATTACGACTGCTAAACAAATGACCAACGTTCGTTCAGCTACCAAAGACCAAACGTCAGTTATCAAGACACCACGTATCTTGACTCTTGAAGAATCATTAGAATTCTTGAACGATGATGAATATATGGAAGTAACGCCAGAATCTATCCGTCTTCGTAAGCAAATCTTGAACAAGGCAGAGCGTGATAAGGCTGCGAAAAAGAAAAAATTAGCGACTGAGGAATAATTTCTAGGAGAAGAAGCATGTTTTATTTAATCCTCGCCATCATGTTAGTACTTTTTTATATTTTTATTGCACCTCGCAATATTAAGGGGACTATGAATTTGATTGCGGCAGTATTTTTACTGGTAGCATTAGCAATTGCCTTGGTACTTGGATTTTTAAGAATCATGCAATTTCCAAAGGAAATTTGGGTTGGTCTACTAATGATTCTGATTGGTTTTTGGGCGATGCGGGATATTTATTATCTCGATAAAGAACCTAAAGACAGGCAGAGGAGAACAGAGCGACCTGATCCTTATAGATATAGATGAAATTAACCGACGCTTTGCGTCGGTTTTTCTGTCCTCTGGCTTGAAAAAGGTCTTCGTAAAGGGTAAAATAAGGTGTTAGAAAGTAAAGGTAATTGAGATGAAGATGATTGATATTGTAAAAAATAAGAAAGTGTTAGTGCTAGGTTTAGCTAAATCAGGGGAATCCGCAGCCCGTCTCCTGGATAAATTGGGTGCTATCGTCACTGTTAACGATGGAAAGCCTTTTGAAGAAAATCCGACTGCTCAATCTTTGTTGGAAGATGGTATCCGTGTTATTTGCGGGAGCCATCCCTTGGAATTATTGGATGAAGATTTCGCTTTGATGGTAAAAAATCCAGGAATTCGCTATGATAATCCTATGGTTGAAAAAGCAATTGGAAAAGGAATTCCAGTATGGACAGAGGTTGAATTGGCCTACTTGGTATCAGATGCTCCAATCGTGGGGATTACAGGTTCGAACGGCAAGACAACCACAACGACCATGATTGCAGAAGTCTTGAATGCTGGAAATAAACCTGCAAAATTATGTGGAAATATTGGTTACCCAGCATCTTCGGTCGCTCAAACTGCGACTGCAGAGGATACCTTGGTCATGGAATTATCGTCTTTCCAGTTGATGGGGACAGAATCTTTCCGCCCACATATCGCTGTTGTGACCAACCTCATTGCCAGTCATATTGATTATCATGGGACTTTTGAAGACTATGTAGCAGCAAAATGGATGATTCAGCGTCAGATGGCGGCTGAGGATTTTGTGGTGCTCAACTTCAACCAGAAAGAAGCCAAGGAATTGGCTGGACAGACCAAAGCAACTGTAGTTCCCTTTTCAACACAGGAAGTGGTTGATGGAGCTTATTTGGCAGATGGAAAACTCTATTTCAAGGGTGAATACATCATGGATGCTGACCAAATTGGTGTTCCAGGTTCACACAATATTGAAAATGCCTTGGCAACAATTGTGGTTGCAAAATTGTTGGGAGTAGACCACCAAGCGATTCAGGAAAGTTTGTCTGCCTTTGGAGGAGTCAAACACCGCCTACAATTTGTAGGTGAGATCAGTGGCGTTTCCTTCTACAATGATAGTAAGTCTACCAATATCTTGGCGACTCAAAAAGCTCTTTCAGGGTTTGACAACAGCAAGGTTATTTTGATTGCAGGTGGCTTGGACCGTGGCAATGAATTTGATGAATTAGTCCCTGATTTAGTCGGACTAAAGAAAATGGTGATCCTTGGTCAATCAGCTCCCCGTGTTCAACGTGCAGCAGATAAGGCAGAAGTGGAAACGATAGAAGCTCTTGATATTGCGGATGCGACTAGAAAAGCCTTTGCCATTGCAGAAAAAGGAGATATTGTCCTGTTAAGTCCAGCCAATGCAAGCTGGGATATGTATGCCAATTTTGAGGTGCGTGGTGACGTCTTCTTACAGACCTTTGAGGAGTTGAAATAATCATGAAAAAAATTGTTTTTACAGGCGGTGGGACTGTTGGGCACGTGACACTCAATCTCCTTTTGATTCCGCGATTTTTGGAAGAAGGCTGGGAAGTCCACTATATTGGTGATGGGAATGGTATTGAGCATGAGCAGGTTGTGAAATCAGGCTTAGATGTCCATTTTCATTCTATTTCGACTGGAAAATTGCGCCGTTATTTCTCTTTCCAAAATATGTTGGACGTGTTTAAAGTTGGTTTTGGTGTTCTTCAATCCTTGGCCATCATTGCTAAAATTCGTCCGCAAGCTCTTTTTTCAAAAGGTGGGTTTGTATCGGTTCCGCCAGTTATTGCTGCTAATTTGTTGCGGGTTCCGGTCTTTATCCATGAATCAGACTTAACAATGGGACTGGCCAATAAAATAGCCTATAAATTTGCGACAACCATGTATAGTACTTTTGAGCAACCTGCCAGCTTGACTAAAGTAAAACATGTTGGTGCAGTTACAAAAGTGGGGCAAACGAATGACAAAGTTACACCAATTCAGTTGCCAGAAATTCTCAGTCACTTCGATAAAAGTCTGCCGACCCTACTGTTTGTAGGTGGTTCAGGCGGTGCTAAGGTCTTTAATGATTTAATCAGTCAGAATAGTGCTGCTCTGACCGAACGATTCAATATTATCAACTTGACAGGGGACAGTAGTCTCAACCAATTAGATAAAAACCTATATAGAGTTGACTATGTGACAGAACTTTATCAACCCTTGATGGATTTAGCGGATGTCGTTATTACCCGTGGTGGTTCCAATACTCTGTTTGAGTTGATTGCCATGCAACAACTCCATTTGATTGTGCCACTAGGACGGCAGGCCAGTCGAGGGGATCAGATTGAAAATGCTCTCTATGCAGAGAAAAAGGGATATTCTAAGCAGATTGATGAAAGTCAATTGACATTTGCCAGTCTGTTAGTAGAAGTTGATGAGCTATTGAAAAATAAGGAATTTTATATCCAAAACATGGCAAATTCTAATGAAATTCAGTCAGTAGATAGTTTTTACAATTTGCTTAGAGAAGATATGGGAAGGTAGGTTCTATGACGGAAAAAGATTCAAATGTAGAAGAATCAGTGCTAGAAGTGGAACAGGCATCCCAAGTAGAATTGGATTCAGAACAAATTTCACCAGCGGAGAAAGAATCTGTATTAGCCGAAGAAAAAGGACTTTCTACGGATGTAGACGTACCTGAGATGACTGCTCCGGATGATGAAAAAAGTGCCTTTTTCGAACAATGGAAAGCACGCCACCAAGCCTACCTTGCTCATAAAGATGAGGCAGATGTTCAGGCAGTTGACGAAGGGCAGACAGAACAGAGGAGCCCAAAAGCTAGAAAGAGTAAAAGAGTCCTTTTTCAGGGAATAAACAGAAGACAAGAGAATCGGGAATCCAAAAAGGAAACAGAGAAAGAGGTTCAAACTTTAAAAGTTGATATTCCTTCCAAGGTAGTGTGGAAAGCCGTTCCAGTTCTTGTGGCGAGCTTGTTATTGGCAGCCTTGGCTCTGTATTTTATTTCTCCAACCAGCAAGAAAAAACAGATAGAGGTCGTTGGAAATGAGCGACTAACTGCTGAGCAAGTAGAAAATTATAGCCTTATCTCTCCAGATGATTACATTGTAACCATAGCTTTGCATGCAGATGCTTACGCAAAGAATATTAAGAAGAATAGTTCGTCTGTAGAGACTGCAACAATCAAGTTCCAGTTTCCAGCTACCTTTACGATTCAAATTAAAGAATACGCTATAATAGGCTACATTCAGCAACAAAGTCAGTGGTATCCAGTATTGTCTAGTGGAGAGGTTGGTGGAGAGTCGATTTCACAGGATTCCTTGCCAGAAGGCTATCCAACGATTAATTTATCCGACAAGGAATTAATCAAGGAACTGGCCATTGAATTGGGGAAAATAGATACAGGAATTCGTTCTGCTATTCAGACAATAAATTTAACGCCAAGTAAAGTGACAGCGGATTTGCTGACACTCAATATGGCAGATGGGAACACGGTTTTAGTTCCATTGAGTGAGATTAGTCAGAAGTTGCCTTACTATACAAAAATAGCGGCAGAAGTGACAGTTCCAACGACAATTGATATGGAAGTTGGCATTTATAGATATGCAAGCTGAAATAGACAATTTTGTAAAGAAAAAGTAATAAAAAAAACCTTTAAAATCACCATAATTCGATATAATATGGTATAATGAATGATGACTAATTATACTATTTTTCAAAATGGAAGATGATTTGTTAAAGTTGGAAGTAAGAGAGGACTGATAGAATGGCTAGAAACGGCTTTTTTACGGGATTAGATATTGGTACAAGCTCCGTTAAAGTCTTGGTTGCAGAATATATTGATAACGAAATGAATGTGATTGGGGTCAGCAATGTAAAAAGTGCTGGCGTCAAAGATGGAATTATTGTAAATATTGAGGTGGCTGCTGGAGCGATTAAAAAAGCAATCGAGCAGGCAGAAGAAAAGTCAGGTATCCGCATTGAAAAGGTAAATGTTGGATTACCTGCCAACCTTCTTCAGATTGAACCGACTCAAGGGATGATTCCTGTTACAACAGACTCACAAGAAATTACAGACTTGGATGTTGAGAATGTTGTAAAATCAGCATTGACAAAGAGTATGACTCCGGAACGCGAAGTGATTTCATTTATTCCAGAAGAGTTCACTGTCGATGGATTCCAAGGCATTAAGGACCCTCGTGGAATGATGGGAATTCGCTTGGAAATGCGTGGTATGCTGTACACAGGACCACGTACCATTCTTCACAATCTTCGTAAAACGGTGGAGCGTGCAGGTGTCCAAGTTGAAAATATTGTAATTTCTCCGTTGGCACTAACTCGCTCTGTATTGAATGAAGGTGAACGTGAGTTTGGTGCGACTGTCATTGATCTTGGTGGTGGTCAAACGACTGTGGCTGTTATGCGTGGCCAAGAGTTGCAATACACAAACATCTACCAAGAAGGTGGAGATTATATCACAAACGATATTTCAAAAGTATTGACAACATCAAAGAGTATTGCTGAAAACTTGAAATACAACTACGGCATTGCCTATCCGCAAGATGCAAGTGATAAGGAAAAGTTCACTGTCGAAGTGATTGGAGAAAACGCTCCAGTTGAAGTGACCGAGCGCTACCTTTCAGAAGTGATTGCGGCACGTTTGCGTCAGATTTTTGACCGTGTGAAACAAGATTTGGAGCGTACACGTGCTCTAGATTTACCAGGAGGCATTGTTCTTGTAGGTGGTGGTGCTATCTTACCAGGAATTACAGAATTGGCCCAAGAAGTGTTTGGTGTTAACACTAAACTTTTTGTTCCAAATCAAATTGGTATCCGCAATCCAGCATTTGCAAGTGTGATTAGCTTTGTTGAGTATGTTGGTGAGTTAGAAGATGTTGAAAATATTGCCCAACATGCAGTAAATGGCGAGACTACCTTGAGACATAAGCCAGTTGAAATTCCTGTTGCTCGTCCTCGAATTAGTCAGCCAATTCAAAGAGAAATCGTGAACGAATTGAACACAGTCGATCAGGTAGAGGAACAAGTTGCTCCTACTTACCATGATGAGGAAGAAGAAGTTCGTCCAGCTGCTAAGGGAAACATCACAGATCGCATTCGTGGTTTGTTTGGCAGCATGTTTGAATAAGAGAAAAGAAAAGGTGATTTAAACTATGGCATTTTCATTTGAAGCAGCAGCTAGTCATGGTGCTGTCATTAAAGTAATCGGTGTCGGCGGTGGTGGCGGAAACGCGATTAACCGTATGATTGAAGAAGGTGTTGCTGGGGTTGAGTTCATTGCAGCAAACACAGATGTACAAGCGCTAAGTAGCTCTAAAGCTGAAACAGTTATCCAACTAGGTCCTAAATTGACTCGTGGTTTGGGTGCTGGAGGTCAACCTGAGGTTGGTCGTAAAGCTGCTGAGGAAAGCGAAGAAGCATTGACTAATGTATTAACTGGTGCAGATATGGTCTTCATCACTGCTGGTATGGGCGGTGGTTCAGGGACTGGTGCGGCTCCTGTTATTGCACGTATTGCTAAAAACTTGGGTGCGTTGACTGTCGCAGTTGTGACTCGTCCGTTTGGTTTTGAAGGAAATAAACGTGGAAACTTTGCGATTGAGGGAATTGAAGGTCTTCGCGAACAAGTAGATACACTTTTAATTATTTCAAACAACAACCTTCTTGAAATTGTTGATAAGAAAACACCGCTTTTAGAAGCACTAAGCGAAGCTGATAATGTTCTTCGTCAAGGTGTTCAAGGAATTACAGACTTGATTACAAATCCTGGTTTGATTAACTTGGACTTTGCAGATGTGAAGACAGTTATGGAAAACAAAGGAAACGCCTTGATGGGTATCGGTATCGGTACTGGTGAGGATCGAGTGATTGAGGCGGCTCGTAAAGCGATTTATTCTCCTCTTCTTGAAACAACAATTGATGGTGCAGAGGATGTCATTGTCAATGTTACAGGTGGTTATGACATGACTCTGACAGAAGCAGAAGATGCTTCAGAAATCGTTAATCAGGCTGCGGGTCAAGGTGTTAACATTTGGTTGGGTACATCTATTGATGAAACAATGAAAGATGAGATTCGTGTGACTGTTGTGGCTACAGGTGTTCGTCAAGATACTGCTGATAAACCAGCCCGCCATCGCACGGAAGCTGTTTCACCACGCCCTTCTCAACGCTTTGATCATTCAGTAGCATCAGCACCAACACGTGGAGCTGTACAACAAACTGAAGCGCCGAAAGCTTCTGCTTTCGGAGAGTGGGATTTGCGTCGCGAAAACTTGATTCGTCCAACTGACACAGAACCAACATCCACTGTTTCAGTCGAAAAATTTACAATGGATCAAGATGAGGATGAATTGGATACACCACCATTCTTCCGTAATCGCTAAACTAAAATGAATTTTCAAAAGAATAAGGATGCTATCTTTTCAGCAGTGGCAAAAGCTGTTGAGAAGGCAGGTCGTCCGAGTGAATCAGTAAAGGTAATAGCTGTCACCAAATATGTTGACAGCTCTATTGCTAATCAGCTAGTGAATACTGGGATTACCCATATTGGAGAAAATCGAGTCGATCAGTTCTTAGAAAAGTATAATGCCCTAGCAGACAAACAATTGACATGGCATTTGATAGGGACTTTACAGAGAAGAAAGGTCAAGGACATTATTCCATTTGTTGATTATTTCCACGCCCTAGACTCTGTCAAACTAGCTCAGGAAATAGATAAACGTGCGACTAAAATAGTCAAGTGTTTCCTCCAAGTCAACGTTTCCGGTGAGGAGAGTAAGCATGGCTTTGCAGTATCTGAGATTGATGCGGCACTTGCTGAAATTAGTTTATTGGAGAACATTGAACTTGTTGGATTGATGACGATGGCACCGATTGATGCGACAGATGATGAATTAGACGAGATTTTTTCTAAAATGCAGGAAATCCAAGAAGAACTAGCTACAAGGAACTTACCACGTATGCCCTTTACAGAGTTAAGTATGGGAATGAGTGGGGACTTTGAACGCGCCATTGCTCACGGAGCTACATATGTGAGAATTGGTTCAGCATTCTTTGAATAATGGAGAGGAGGAAAATATGGCATTAAAAGATACATTTAAGAACTTATTTAATTACTTTGAAGTTGACGAAGTCAATGAAGTTGAAGAGCAGGCAGATGCCTATTCAATGCCTAATGATCGTCCTAAAATGCGTGTTGCCAATACTACAGCTGCACCTGTGCGCGAACAGCAGCCAAAAGTAGAGACGCGTCGGGAAGCACGTTCAGAAAGTCAACTTCAACGCCTACATGAAAGGCAGCAAGAATTGATGACTAATAATAACGAAAAAGAGATTGTCAAAACTACAATTGATATTAAGTTTCCAAAACGTTATGAAGATGCACCAGAGATGGTAAATCTTTTATTAGATAATGCGAGTATTCTCATTGATTTTCAATATATGTCGGAGCAACAAGCTAGACGTTGCCTAGACTACTTGGATGGTGCTCGTTCAGTATTATCTGGAAATTTGAAAAAGGTCTCAAATACCATGTGGCTGTTAACTCCAGTAAATGTCACAGTCAATATTGAAGAATTGCGCAATGCTGGTACAACTACTGGTGTGGCTGATTCAAATTTTGACTTTGATATCAAACGGTAACGCTATGCAAATTTTGATTTTTTTACTATTAAAAATTGTAGAAATTTATTCCTATCTCTTATTGGCATACGCTTTGCTAAGTTGGTTTCCTAGCCTATATACAAGCTCGATTGGACGTTTGATTCAATGGCTGGTAGCACCGATTTTAAAACCCTTTAGGCGATTTAATCTACAATTTATGGGGTTGGATTGGACCGTAATGGCAGCCATGATTGCGCTTAATATGGGAACACGCTTCTTGGTTCAGTTATTGCTCCTGTTAGCATAGTTATGAAAAATGACAAAAACTTATTGCAACATTTTTCTAGGGAAGAAAGAGAGTTTGTAGAGAAAATAATGGATATGTGTCAGCAAGTTGAAGATACGTATTCATATAGATTAACTCACTTTTTACATCCTAGACAAGATGAAATTGTATGCAAAATTGCTAACTACTACCAGTTACAAACATTTTCTAGTCGGGACTTTGTTTCGACTGAACATTCGCGGGTTATTATTGCCCCGGCTTATTATGAGTTGGACATCAAGGACTTTGAGTTAACCGCTCTTCATTTGTCCTATGCTAGAAAATTTCACACCTTATCCCATTCACAAGTTCTTGGAACTTTTCTCAATCAACTAGGGATTAAAAGGGAGTATTTGGGTGATATTTTGATTGATGATGAACGATTGATTGTCTTTATCGATCAGAAATTTGGGCAGATTGCCTTACAATCTATCACTAAAGTTGCTCGTGTCCCTGTTAAGGGAAAGGAAGAAGAATGGACGACTGTTCGACTACCGATTGGACAGGAATGGCGTTCAAAGGATGTGTTGGTTTCTAGTATGAGATTGGATAAATTGATTTCGGTCGCATTTAACCTTTCAAGGGCAACTGCAAACAAGTTGATTGAGGCTGGACATGTGAAGTTGGATTATGTTCTGACAGAACAAACTAGTAAATTAGTTGAAATAGGGCAATTAATTAGTGTTAGGAGATATGGTAGAGTTCGCCTAAATGAATTTTTAGGTTTTTCTAAGCAAGGGAAGATAAAATTAAAGTTAGACATTGTTAAAACTTAGGAGGAAAGATGGCACTTACAGCATTAGAATTAAAAGATAAAACCTTTGCTACAAAATTTAGAGGATACGACGCAGATGAAGTTGATGACTTTTTGGACATTGTAACACGTGATTATGAGGATTTAATTCGTAAAAATCATGACCAAGAGTTAGAATTGAAAAATTTGCGGGAACGTTTGGCTTATTTTGACGAGATGAAAGAATCATTGAGTAAATCAGTTCTTTTAGCTCAAGATACAGCTGAGAAAGTAAAGGTTGCGGCCGAAGATCAAGCGGCAAATATTATTAAACAAGCTGACTATGATGCGGCAACATTGTTACATGAAGCTAAAGATAAGGCAAATGAAATTCTTCGTAATGCGACTGACAACGCGAAAAAAGTTGTCATTGAGACTGAAGAATTAAAAAACAAGACACGTATTTTCCATCAGCGTCTGAAATCAACAGTGGAAAGCCAATTATCATTGGTTAATTCATCTGAATGGGAGGAAATCCTTCGCCCAACAGCAAGTTACATTCAAACAAGTGACGAGGCTTTCCGTGATGTTCTTCATAAGGCTTTGGATGAAGAATTACCTGTTGAAGAAGAAAGTTTGGATTATACACGTCAATTGACACCAGAAGAAATTGCAGAATTAACTCGTCAGGCAGCGGCTTTTGAGAGTGGAGAATCTGTAGAAATTTCAACAGAAGAATAATAAAGATCATAAGCAGAGACACGGTCGGTAGAAATATTTATAGCGAGTAGGAGATGGTGGAAGCCCTACAATCTCTTTCTATGGATCATCACTTTGTTTGATTTTTCCTGAAAATAGTAAGGAAAGACGCCCGTTCACGTTACGAACATAGAGGGATAGGGGAAACTCTATCTAAACTAAGGTGGTACCACGAACTTTCGTCCTTATTTGGCGGGAGTTTTTTTATTTTTTATGATACGATTAGAATTAGTAAACAAGGATAACTTTGAAGCAGTGTTACAAGTTCAACTTGCACCTGAGGACCAACGCCGAGTAGCATCGGTTGAATATTCTTTAGCCCAAGCTTGGTTATATAAAGATTCGGGGATGATTCTACCATATGCTGTGGTATCTGGTAGAAAAGTTGTTGGTTTTGCAATATTATCTATTGAACCCAAAGATAATAGTTATTATTTATGGCGCTTGTTGATTGATAAGGATTTTCAAAATCGTGGATGCGGAAAGGAAGCCATCCAGCAAATAATTGGAAAGGCGAAGGCGGATCCGCTTTGTCATAAAATTTCTATAAATTATGTCATTGGCAATCATAAAATGAGGTATATCTTAGAAAAACTTGGCTTTCAATCAGTTGGTTTAGAAGGACAAGAAATAAAAATGGAATTAACTTTTTAAAAAGGAGATAAAATGAAATTAAAAGAAACCCTTAATCTAGGTCAAACTGCTTTCCCAATGCGTGCAGGCTTACCAACACGTGAGCCAGAATGGCAAAAGGCCTGGGATGAAGCAAACTTGTATGCTCGTCGCCAAGAACTCAATGAAGGCAAACCTACCTTCCACCTCCACGATGGCCCTCCGTACGCTAACGGAAATATCCACGTTGGACATGCTTTGAACAAGATTTCTAAAGATATTATCGTTCGCTCTAAGTCAATGTCTGGTTTCCGTGCTCCATTTGTACCAGGTTGGGATACGCACGGCCTTCCTATTGAGCAAGTCTTGGCAAAACAAGGTGTCAAGCGCAAGGAAATGGACTTGGTTGAATATCTTGAAATGTGCCGTGATTATGCTCTTAGCCAAGTTGACAAGCAACGTGATGATTTTAAACGCTTGGGTGTTTCTGCAGACTGGGAAAATCCATATATCACTTTGACAAAAGACTACGAAGCAGCTCAGATCCGTGTCTTTGGTGCTATGGCAGACAAGGGCTATATCTACCGCGGTGCTAAGCCTGTCTACTGGTCATGGTCATCTGAATCTGCCCTTGCAGAAGCTGAAATCGAATACCATGACATTGACTCAACATCTCTTTACTATGCTAACAAGGTCAAAGATGGCAAGGGACTCTTGGATACAGACAGCTACATCGTTGTCTGGACAACCACTCCATTTACAGTAACGGCTTCGCGCGGTTTGACAATGGGAGCAGACATTGACTATGTCTTGGTTCAACCTGCTGGCTCTGACCGTAAGTATGTCTTGGCAGAAGCCTTGGTTGACAGCTTGGCAGCCAAATTCGGTTGGGAATCCTTTGAAGTGATTTCAAAACACAAGGGTGCTGAATTTGAATATATCGTGACCGAACACCCATGGGATACTGAAGTGGATGAATTGGTTATCTTGGGTGACCATGTCACAACGGACTCGGGTACTGGTATCGTCCATACGGCTCCAGGTTTTGGTGAGGATGACTACAATGTCGGTGTCAAATATGACTTGGAAGTTGCGGTAACTGTCAACGAACGCGGCTTGATGAATGAAGCTGCGGGTCCTGATTTTGAAGGGCAATTCTATGACAAGGTTGTGCCAACTGTTAAGGAAAAATTGGGTGACCTGCTCCTTGCTAGTGAAGTGATCAACCACTCCTACCCATTCGACTGGAGAACCAAGAAGCCAATCATCTGGCGTGCAGTGCCACAGTGGTTTGCCTCTGTTTCTAAATTCCGTCAGGAAATCTTGGACCAAATCGAGGCAACGACTTTCAATCCATCTTGGGGTAAAACACGTCTTTACAACATGATCCGTGACCGTGGTGACTGGGTCATCTCTCGTCAGCGTGCTTGGGGTGTGCCGCTTCCAATCTTCTATGCAGAAGATGGAACAGCGATTATGACCAAGGAAGTGACAGACCATGTAGCAGCACTCTTTGAAGAGCATGGTTCTATCATCTGGTGGAAATCAGATGCAAAAGATCTTTTGCCAGCTGGTTTCACTCATCCAGGTTCACCAAATGGCGAATTTACCAAGGAAACAGACATCATGGACGTTTGGTTTGACTCAGGTTCGTCTTGGAATGGTGTCATGAATGCTCGTGAAAATCTTGCCTACCCAGCAGATCTCTACCTTGAAGGTTCAGACCAATACCGTGGCTGGTTTAACTCATCTTTGATTACCTCTGTTGCTGTAAATGGTCATGCGCCATATAAAGCTATCTTGTCACAAGGTTTTGTCCTTGATGGTAAGGGGATGAAGATGTCTAAATCATTGGGTAATACCATCCTTCCAAGTGATGTTGAGAAGCAGTTTGGTGCAGAAATCTTGCGTCTGTGGGTAACTTCTGTGGATACTTCAAACGATGTACGTGTGTCTATGGATATTCTTGGACAGGTTTCTGAAACCTACCGTAAAATCCGTAATACCCTTCGCTTCTTGATTGCCAACACTTCTGATTTCAATCCTGCAAGTGATGCGGTGGCATACGAAGAGCTTCGTTCTGTTGACCAATTTCTCTTGGTTAAATTCAATAAATTAGTAGCTCAAATCCGTGAAGCCTACGACAATTATGATTTCATGGGCATCTACAAATCTGTAGTAAACTTTGTAACCCTTGATTTGTCAGCCTTCTACCTCGATTTTGCCAAAGATGTCGTCTACATTGATGGTGCTAAATCACTTTCTCGTCGTCAGATGCAGACAGTCTTCTATGACATCTTGGTGAAAATTACCAAGCTCTTGACCCCAATCTTGCCACATACGGCAGAAGAAATCTGGTCTTATTTGGAACACGAAGCAGAGGAGTTTGTTCAGTTGGCGGAAATGCCAGAGGTGGAAACCTTTGCTAATGAAGCGCAGCTTTTAGCTGATTGGGAAAACTTTATGGTCTTCCGTACTCAGGCACAAAAAGCCTTGGAAGAAGCACGCAATGCCAAAGTGATTGGTAAGTCACTTGAAGCTCATTTGACTGCCTATGTCTCAGCTGAAACCAAGTCCTTCTTGGAGAGCTTGAATGCAGACCTTGCTCAGTTGCTCATCGTTTCAAACTTGACAGTAACCACGGAAACAGCTCCTGAAAGTGCTGTTCTGGTAGAAGAAGTTGCCTTCACTGTAGAGCGTGCACGTGGTGAAGTATGTGACCGTTGCCGCCGTATTGATACAAGTGTTGTAGAACGTAGCTATGGTGCGACAATCTGTGACCACTGTGCAAGCGTAGTGGAAGAAAACTTTGCTGAAGCAGTAGCTCAAGGTTTTGAAGCTTAAGTAATCACAATACATTTGTTAAAGTCTATCTAGCGATAGGCTTTTTTTGTAATACTCTTCGAAAATCAAAATTATTCGTTGTCAAGAGCCTTGATGAACTCCAGTTCTATCTTCGGCTTCGTTTCCTAGGCTACTTTTGATTTTCATTGAGTATAAATAGAAAAAAAGAAGCCATCTGGCTTCTTACACTTCTGCGATAATGGGAATAGACATTTCAATCAAACGGTCTGTGTGAATCGTTTGAATGGCAGCCTTGTTAATAGTTCGTTCATCAATTTTTCGATGAAGGAAGAAATCACGAATTTGCTCGATTTCATTTTGTTGTACTGCACGGTATTTATTACTAATCAAGAGTTCATAATGACGGGGTGCCTGTGTGAAAATAACGTCTGTATTACCTGCAGAATAAGTCTCTACTAGGAAAGCATCAGTATTAGCCAACTGGCTTTGGACAAGATTGGGATGACTATTTGTCGTGTTAATGATTTTCATGTGGAACCTCCTCTATCTCTTTGGCTACATTATAGCACGATTAGAGTGTTTTTACTAGTTATTGAATGAATTTTCTTGCAATTTCCATTGTTCAATGCCCCATTTGTGACTACCACGTTTGAGTTTATCGATGGCTTCATTGACTGGGAACCAAGCAATATGGTTGAAATCTTCTAGTGGTTGTCCTATTTGATGGTAGCTAGTTACTTCATAGATGTAGGCTGGATTATAGAAATGGGTATCGCGGTGGCTAGAGTAGAAGTATTCGTCAGCCTGACCAAAGTATTTTCCGATTTCAGCGGTGAATCCAAGCTCTTCCATCAATTCGCGCTCCAAGGCAATGAGGTGATTTTCTCCCTTTTCAATTTCTCCACCAGGAAGAAACCAAGCTCCGTTTGGTGCTTGAACGAGTATAATCTGTTCTTTCTTTTCATCTGGGATAACTGCGTAAACACCAAAGCGACTCTGGTAGCTGACGCCAGCCTTCTTTTCTCCAAATACAGCAATTTTCTCCATAGGCAATTCTATCCTCTTTCATTATTGGAATGAGTTGTATACATTATACCACTTTTTTATTATTTTTCCTTGTGATAGGCTTTACAAAGTAAAGTTTTTTTATAGGATGGAGATGGGGAAGAATTTAGAAAAATAGAGTAGCAAAACAGTAAAATAGGCTACTCGTAGAGAGCAGCTCTATTTTCTTATTTTGTCTTTGTTTGTGCCTTGATTTGAATTGTACCTTTACTTGACATGACAGCACGTAGGTCTTTTTCTGCTGGATGTTCTAAGTAGAAGTCGGTGATAGCATCTTCAATCTGATCTTGGATCGTTCTGCGTAGTGGACGAGCTCCCATCTTTGGATCGTAGCCAAGGTCCACTAATTTCTCCTTAACTTTATCTGTTACATGGAGGCTGATGCCATTGTGAGAAAGGCGTTTGTTTACATCGTCTAGCATAAGGCTGACGATTTCAAGTAGATTTTCCTTGCTCAGTGGTTGGAACTCAATAATACCGTCAAATCGGTTCATAAATTCAGGTGTGAAGAAATTGCTAAGTTGGCCAAGGACTGATTGAGTCCGCCCTTCCATAGCCGCACCAAAACCGACACTTGCTTCAACTTTTCCAGTACCAGCATTTGATGTCATGATGATAATGGTATCTTTGAAGCTGACTGTCCGACCTTGTCCATCTGTCAGACGACCATCGTCTAAGACCTGAAGGAACATGTGCATGACATCTGGGTGGGCTTTTTCAACTTCGTCAAGGAGGATGAGTGAGTAAGGATTACGACGGACTTTTTCTGTCAATTGTCCAGCCTCCTCATAGCCTACATAGCCTGGAGGAGCTCCGACGAGTTTAGCGACAGCGTGTTTTTCCATGTATTCGGACATGTCGAAGCGGATCATGCTGTCAGCCGAACCGAAGAGTTCGATAGCTAATTGCTTAGACAATTCGGTTTTACCGACACCTGTTGGTCCGACAAAGAGGAAGGATCCAATGGGACGATTTGGAGCACCGAGACCGACACGATTACGGCGGATGGCTTTAGCTATCTTGTCAACTGCTTCATCTTGTCCGATAACATGAGCTTTTAAGTCACTAGCGAGGTTCACAAGCTGGGACTGTTCCTTTTCTTTTAAATCACCAACTGGGATATTTGTTTTTTGCTCAACGATGGCTTCAATTTCTTTTTCAGTAATGAGTGGAATATCTTCTTCGCTGATAGTTGCCTTTTGCATCTCCTTGTACTTAGCAATTTGGTCACGGAAATAGGCTGCTTTTTCATAGTCCTCATCCCGTGTAGCTTGTGCTTTACGATTTTCGGCATCAATCAGGCGTTGGTCAATTTCCTTTGGATCAATAAAGTTGAGGGTCAAATTCATTTTTGAACCAGCTTCATCCAGAAGGTCAATAGCCTTGTCTGGTAGGAAACGGTCTTGAATGTAGCGATTGGACAGTACTGCGGCAGCTTCGATAGCAGCATCGGAGTATTTAACATGATGGTAATCCTGGTATTTATTTTGGATACCTTTGAGGATGGTAATGGTTTCTTCGACACTTGGTTCTTCAACTTTTACAGGTTGCATACGGCGTTCTAGGGCGGCATCTTTTTCGATAATACGGTACTCGTTGAGCGTTGTTGCACCGACTAGTTGCATTTCACCACGTGCGAGGGCTGGTTTGAGGATATTGCCAGCATCCATGTTGCCATCGCCTGCAGAACCAGCACCGACAATTTCGTGAATCTCGTCAATAAAAAGAATGATTTCGCGACGATTACGGATTTCTTCCATGAGTTTTTGCATGCGTTCTTCAAATTGTCCGCGGATACCTGTTCCTTGTACGAGGCTGACAACATCCAGACGAATGACTTCCTTGTCTCGTAATTTCTGTGGCACATCGCCATCGACAATTTTTTGAGCCAAGCCTTCAACAACCGCTGTTTTACCTACTCCAGGCTCACCGATAAGAACAGGGTTATTTTTTGTACGACGGTTGAGAATTTCGATGACACGGGTAATTTCTTGATCGCGACCGATTACTGGATCAATATCCCCACGACGGGCAATTTCGGTAACGTTGATACCAAATTCTTCAAGGAGCCCATTTGGTTGTTGGGGTTGTTGCGGAGGAGGGGTCTGTCCACCACGTCCATTATGCCCACCGGCTTGAGTGGGAGGAGTCTGTTCGCGATTTTTTCCAGCAGGGGTATTGCCAGGATAGCCACCTAGGTGATTGAAGAATTCACTAAAGGGATCCATATTGTTAGGATTTGTTAAATCTCCCAACCCACGTAGGATGGCATTATTAGGGTCTGTTTTCATGATTTGGTAGCAGTTGTGACAGAGGTCTACCTGCTGCTGTTTACCGTTTAAGTTGGTGTAGAGATGGATCGTTGCGTCGTTGATATTACAATTTTTGCAGAGCATAATTCTACCTCTTTCTGTGAAAAAATGTGACCTATTGTTAAATAGTCAAAAAAGGTCAGTTCTAGCTTTATTATAACAAGATTCATAGAAAAATCAAGAAACTGCTACGCTTGGAAAAACTTTCTATGAAAAATAGGGCGATAGGAAGAAAATAGGGAAAAAATAAGACTTTTTTGGCAATATGTGGTAAAATATTCCTATAAAAAGGATTAGGAGAACGAATATGGAATCACATTTGGTGAGAATTATCAATCGTCTGGAAGCTATGGCTAATGACGGCGGTACGTTGAAACGTAATTTCGAACGTGATGGTATTGTTGTTGCAGAAGTGGCTTATAGCTATGACGAGGAAAATGGTTCAGTATTTACCTTGCGTGATGTTGCTGCTCGTGAAACGTACGCGTTTGACAGCATCGACCTGATTGCAATGGAAATCTATGAGCTATTGTACTAAGAAGAAGTGAGAGGCACCTAAGGGTGCTTTTTTCTTGTGTAAATTGAATATTATAAACAAAAGTATTGCATAAATATTCAAAAATGGTATAATAGACTCTAAATGACAGAATTGGAGTAAGATGAATGAATTTTTCTTTTTTGCCTGAGTATTGGGCTTATTTTAATTATGGGGCAATTGTTACCCTCATTATTGCATTTTTCTCAGTATTTTTTGGTAGTATTTTAGGTGTGTTGCTTGCCTTTGCTCAGCGTAGTAAGTATAAAGTTTTAGCTTGGACTGCCAATATCTATGTCTGGATTTTCCGTGGGACACCGATGATTGTCCAGATTATGATTGCTTTTGCGATGACACATTTTGTAGCACCAACTTTTCAGCTAGGAATTTTGACGGTTGATTTGACGCGCTTGATTCCAGGTATCATTGTTATTTCGATGAACTCGGGTGCCTATGTATCTGAAACTGTTCGTGCAGGTATTAATGCTGTACCAAAAGGACAGCTGGAAGCAGCTTATTCGCTTGGTATTAGACCAAAGCAGGCGATGCGTTACGTTATCATGCCGCAGGCTATCAAGAATATTCTTCCAGCCTTGGGAAATGAATTCGTGACTATTGTTAAGGATAGCTCACTTTTGTCAACCATCGGTGTGATGGAATTATGGAACGGTGCTCAGACAGTTCAATCCACTTCTTATATTCCTTTAACACCACTTGTATTTGCAGCGAGCTATTATCTAATTATGACAACGGTGCTAACAGTGATTATTCAGTCGTTTGAGAAAAAGTTGAACAAGGGAGGGCAGTTCCATGTCTAATGCGATTATTTCTATCAAGGATTTACATAAGTACTTCGGAAAGAATGAAGTTCTAAAAGGAATTGATTTAGATATTCAACAAGGTCAGGTGGTCGTTATTATCGGTCCATCAGGGTCAGGGAAATCGACTTTCTTACGTACAATGAACCTCTTAGAAGTGCCAACCAAGGGAACTGTTACATTTGAAGGTGTTGATATTACTGACAAGTCAAATGATATTTTCAAGATGCGTGAAAAGATGGGAATGGTTTTTCAACAGTTCAATCTTTTTCCAAATATGACGGTATTAGATAATATTACTTTATCACCTATTAAGACAAAGGGAATTGCAAAGGATGAGGCTGAGAAGAAGGCTAAGGAATTACTTGAAAAGGTAGGATTGCCAGATAAGGCAAATGCCTATCCACAAAGCCTTTCAGGTGGTCAGCAACAACGGATCGCTATTGCACGTGGTCTGGCCATGGACCCAGATGTCCTACTTTTTGATGAACCGACCTCTGCACTAGACCCTGAAATGGTTGGTGAAGTTCTTGCTGTTATGCAGGATTTGGCTAAGTCAGGGATGACCATGGTTATCGTGACTCATGAGATGGGATTTGCGCGTGAGGTAGCTGACAGGGTTATCTTTATGGATGGTGGTGTCATCGTGGAGGATGGAACGCCTGAAGAAGTCTTTGAACATACCAAGGAAGAACGGACTAAGGATTTCTTGTCTAAGGTCTTGTAATATAGTCATTTAGTTTTTCTTTTATTACTTCGTTAACTCGCTTTGCCGTACTCCAGTACTGTCTGCAGCTCGTTGCCTAGTACTAAAAGTAAACTAAAAGACTATAAATGAACAAATAAGTACGACTCCGATATTGTTCGGAGTTTTTTGCTACATGCTATATTCTACTTTGTACAAGTATAGTCAGTCGGAGAATTTTAGGGTATAATAGAAAAAACAAAAGGAGTGTAGGTATGACAGTCATTGATGGGAAAGCACTAGGTGTAAAAATGCAGGCTGCCTTGGCGGAGAAAACTGCTCGATTAAAAGAAGAAAAGGGTTTGGTACCAGGTCTTGTAGTTATTTTAGTTGGCGAAAATCCTGCTAGTCAGGTTTATGTACGGAATAAGGAGCGGTCAGCTCTAGCTGCTGGATTCAAGAGTGAGGTTGTTCGCGTTCCAGATACGATTTCTGAGTCAGACTTGTTGGATTTGATTGAGCGCTATAATCAGGATGATGAATGGCATGGTATTTTGGTGCAATTGCCCTTACCAGCCCACATCAGCGAGGAGAAGGTCTTGTTGGCTATTGACCCAGATAAGGATGTGGATGGTTTTCATCCGACTAACATGGGGAAATTCTGGTCAGGTCATCCTGTCATGATTCCATCTACTCCAGCAGGAATTATGGAAATGTTCAAGGAATATCAGATTGAGCTGGAAGGGAAGTCTGCTTTAGTTATTGGTCGTTCTAATATTGTTGGTAAACCGATGGCACAGCTGCTATTGGATGCCAATGCTACTGTAACGATTGCACATTCTCGTACCAAAAACTTGCCAGATCTTGCTCGTCAGGCCGATATTCTTGTTGTTGCCATTGGTCGTGGTCATTTTGTGACCAAGGAATTTGTTAAGCCAGGTGCCGTGGTAATTGATGTTGGTATGAATCGTGATGAAAATGGCAAGCTAATCGGTGATGTCAAATATGATGAAGTATCAGAAGTAGCAAGTTATATTACCCCAGTTCCAGGTGGTGTTGGTCCGATGACTATTACCATGTTGATGGAACAGACCTATGAAGCTTGTGTCAGAAGTGCAAAATAATTATCTGAAATATCAGCTATGTGGTGTAGCTGGTATTTTTTATTTTGGGAGTGGGAAGACGAAATCAGAGAAGTGCTACTGGTCTTGAGCCAAGCTTCGTTTTGAGGTTTATTCTTGGGAATGAGCATGGGCAGATTAGATAAAAAACAAACGAAACATAATACTATGTGAGATTGGTTTTCTATAATTAGAGTAGGCACTGTGTGTGTTGAGTATTAAATGATAGAAAACAAGGAGAAAAAATGAATAGACAGACTGAAATTTTTTCGTTGAGAAAGAGTAAGGTTGGATTAGCTTCTGTTATGATTGCGCTTATGTGGTTTGGAACAGGTGTTGGAGCAGTTGCAAAAGCTGATGAAACAGCTATTATGAGTACAGAAATCGAAGCCAAGGTAAGGGAAACGCCACTTGCTATTGAAGAAGAGCTGGTAGAAGATTCGGATAGAAAAACAGAAAAGGAAGAAGCTACTGAGGTAGAAGTGAAACCGACGGATGCTAGTCTTCCTGACAGCGAGAACAAGGCTAAAGAAAGCATCTTGAAAATCGATCCTGTCCATGCTGGTGACAAGCAAATTTCAGGTCAGACTATTCCTGGAGGATATGTATTTATTTCTGTGGATGGTGAAGCGATTACTTCCATTGATAATAGTCTAGAAGCGGATGAAGAAGGTAAGTTTAAACATTCTTTAGAGAAGCCATTGGGCTATAACCAAGTGGTTGAGATTAGTTCATTTCCGAAAGAATCTGAAGAAGAGTCTGAGGGCGAAGGTGAAGAACTGATTGAAACTGTCAAAACTGAGCGTCATCCAGATGCCTATAAAATTCCGACTGAACGACTAGAGAAGACAGAAGATGGGCAACACCAAGTTCTGGTGGAACCAATTTTGGAACATGCCAATAAGGTCATTGGGCATACCTCTGTTAAGGGATTTGTTTATCTGTCTATAAATGGAAGTTTTGTATCGGATAAGACGCCAATCAATGAAGATGGGCGATTTGAGGTGACTTTTTCTGACAGTTTAGCAGGCTCGAAATTTAAGGCGAATGACAAACTAGTTTTATCATTTATTTCTGAGGATAATCGTCCAGTTATTACAAATCATATTGTTATTCCGTGGGAAAAAACAGATAGCCCTTCACAGATAATGGTGAAGCCACTTTCAAGTGATAATTCCGTTTTGGAGGGGCAGACGGTGCCGTTTGGTCAAGTACAATTATATAATGTTGCTACTTTTGAATTTTTGGAAGAAGCAATTGCTGATAAGACAGGGAACTTTAAAGTTACCTTACCGAAATTGCAACCAGGAGAGCAATATTACCGCTTGGTGTACAATCAGCAAGGAGAAGTTGAATCAATTTATATTGACACGGTAGATGGTCCAAGCAAACAATTAGATAAGGCTGTTATTGCCCCCTTGGTGACATATTTACAAGAGGTAGATATGGATGAGGCAACCTTTGAAAATCCGATTGTTGTCCCTACTTTGCACAATAAGAAAGACTATATCGTTGGTAGAACACTGTTTCCACATGCCTATGTTCGGATGGTTTCATCAATTGAAGGTAAGGTATACCCGCCTGTCCAAGTTGATGAATTAGGTTTTTTCGGTTTTCAAATTCAAGATTTGCAACTCCCCTTTGAAAAAGGAGAGAAAATTCGTTTTGAGATTTTAGATCCAAAGACAAATATTTTGTTGGCTTCAAAAGAGGTAGTCGTCGGTCAATATTTAGAAGATGAGGATGAGAGTGACTTGCCATTCCAAGTGGACGAAGTGACAACTGATCACGGCTATATTAGTGGAAAAATTGTCCCAGGAGTGACAGTAGAATTGGTATCGACACATAAGGCTGAAGAAATGCTTGCTCGGACAACCGCTGATGCCACAGGTCAGTTTGTATTTGATTTAGGAAATCGAGTATTAAAAGAGGGAGAAACTCTGTCATTCAGGGCTTTTGACCAAGATGGGAATCAGATGGCCTGGGAGGTTGTGACAGTACAAAAAGGAAAAGGGAAGCGGATTAGTAAACCAGCGCCCCTCATCAGAAAAAATGATGCCATCATAGATGAAGTCAAGACAAATGATATGAAGAAACCAAATTCTTCTCAGTCCCCATCAATGAGTTTGTCACGAGAGAATCAGCAGATGGATGTTGTTCAGGAGAAAGTGAGCTTGGAGTCGAAGGGGCATCAAGAAAAAATGGGGACCAAGGAAGAGAAGGTAGCTCCATCAAAAAAATCTGAAGCTAAGGAAGAAGACAAGCAAAGAAAAGAGGATTTACACGCTGTTGTTAAGCAAAGCCAGAGCGTTTCCCTCCCAAAAACAGGTGAGAAAAATGGGATGCTTTTAGCTATTCTGGGAGCTGTCAGCTTATTCTTTACAGTTTTGATTATGAGCATCTTAAAGAAGCGTAATGATTAAATTCGATTATCGAATAGGTATTAAAATCGAGTTCGTCTTATTGGTATTTTTAGGCTATTTTTTATCTATTTTTTGAAAAAAACGTCTTTTCATAAATTGTATTTTTGTTATAATAAAACCGTACATTGGTACGGAAAAGAAAAATTTAAAGGAGTATTTTTATGTCAACATTAAAATTAGGTGCAGTAACCTTGTTAGCAGGACTTGCATTATTTGGAGGAGCTACTGCACAAGCAGAAACATTTACAGCTGTATCATCTGAAGCAACTGGCTTTAAAACATCAGATCCATGTCGATTTGATGGGGAGGCAGTAGAAACAAAAAATAGCTGGGGTAATTATACGTTTATCAACCACTATAGACCAGGTGGACGTGGCTCAGAAGGCGAAGTGAACAATGAGCTCGCAAAACAGATTGAAAACGGAGATTTTACATTGCAACACTCTCCAGCAACTGGCTTTAAAACATCAGATCCATATCGATTTGAAGGTGAGGAAGTAGAAACAAAAAATAGTTGGGGTGATTATACATTTATCAACCACTATAGACCAGGTGGACGTGGCTCAGAAGGTGAAGTGAATAATGAGCTTGCAAAACAGATTGAAAATGGAGATTTTACATTGCAACACTCTCCAGCAGGTGGATTTAAGACGTCAGATCCATGCTTAGTAGATGAGTACGGATTCGGACAAATTAAGATTCTGTAAAATTTTAGTATTTACAAATAAGATACGAGGCTATTCTTCTATTTTATTTGTATGGTTTATAATAATTTAAGTCAGAACAATTAAGAGAAAAGTCATCAAAAATGATGGCTTTTTTTATCGTGAAAAGTTTGAGGGAGAAAGGTAAAACGTTCGTATTTTTTGGATATTTTTTATCTATTTTTTGCTGTAAGAGGCTTTTTACGGGATATTTTTTTGATAAAATTATCCAGTACAAATGAATGACGTACGTTTTTTAAGAATGTGAAAAAATAAGTAGAGAGGTATATTCACAGATGTCAAATAATTTTTTCAAATTTCAAGGCCGTTTTAGGATGTGGAAATCAGGGAAACGATGGCTATATGCAGGTGCCATTGTCACGTTAGCTTCGGTTGGTCTAGTCGTAGGCGGAAATAAAATTCTAAGACCGGGTGGAAATGCAAATGAGCAACGATTGTCTATTGTTGAGAATAGCAGGATGGAGCAGCAAACCGAGGGAGAAAATTCAGCATTAAGTGGTCGGAATACTAGGACATTACCGGGTTCAGAAGGAGGAAATCGAAGCCCTCAAAATTCAGAATCGAGCGTTTATCATCAAGAAAGTGAAAATAGAAATTCTCAATTAGCGGGTGAAGGGGGAACTAGTCAGCAATTAGGACAGAATGGCAATGCTGGAATGCATCGCTTATTAGGTAGTAGTGGCGATAATAGTGGTCCACTTTCCAGCGATTCTGGCTTAGGGGGTCGTACACCTAATCCGCTTCCAGGTGCTAGTGGTGAAAGTCAAGTGCCGAATTTAAGTGGTAATAATGGTGACCATCAACTTCCAGGTGCCAGTGGTGAAAGCCACGTACCGAATTTAAGTGGTAATAATGATGGCCATCAACTTCCAGGTGCCAGTGGTGAAACCCACTTGCCAAATTTAAGCGGCAATAATGGCAATCGTCCTCTTCCAGGTGCCAGTGGTGAAACCCACTTGCCAAATTTAAGTGGTAATAATGGTGACCATCAACTTCCAGGTGAAAGTGGTGAAACCCAGCTCCCAGACTTAAGAGGTGATAATGGTGACCGTCAACTTCCAGGTGAAAGTGGTGAAGGTCAAGTGCCTAACTTAAGCGGCAATAATGGTGGTCTTCAACTTCCAGGTGAAAGTGGTGAAACCCAGCTCCCAGGCTTAAGTGGTAATAATGGAGGCCATCAACTTCCCGGTAAAAGCGGCGAAAGCCAAGTGCCTAACTTAAGCGGTAATAATGGTGACCGTCCCCTTCCCGGTGCTAGTGGTGAAAGTCAAGTGCCTAACTTAAGCGGTAATAATGGTGACCGTCCCCTTCCCGGTGCTAGTGGCGAAAGCCAAGCGCCTAACTTAAGCGGCAATAATGGCGATCGTCCTCTTCCAGGTGAAAGTGGTGAAAGCCAAGTGCCGAATTTAAGCGGTAATACTGGCGATCATCAACTTCCCGGTGCTAGTGGTGAAAGTCAAGTGCCGAATTTAAGCGGTAATAATGGTCATCGTCCTCTTCCAGGTGCTAGTGGCGAAACCCAGCTCCCAGACTTAAGCGGTAATAATGGTGGTCTTCAACTTCCAGGTGCTAGTGGCGAAAGTCAAGTGCCTAACTTAAGCGGTGATAATGGTGACCGTCCCCTTCCAGGCGAAAGTGGTGAAAGTCAAGTGCCTAACTTAAGTGGTAATAATGGAGGCCATCAACTTCCAGGTGCTAGTGGCGAAAGCCAGCTTCCAGACTTAAGAGGTGATAATAGCGACCGTCAACTTCCAGGTAAAAGTGGTGAAAGCCAAGTGCCTAACTTAAGTGGTGATAATGGCAATCGTCCTCTTCCAGGCGAAAGTGGCGAAAGTCAAGTGCCTAACTTAAGCGGTGATAATGGTGACCGTCACCTTCCAGGCGAAAGTGGTGAAAGTCACTTTCCAAATTTAAGCGGTAATAATGGTCATCGTCCTCTTCCAGGCGAAAGTGGTGAAACCCACTTACCAAATTTAAGTGGCAATAATGGTGGCCATCAACTTCCAGGTGAAAGTGGCGAAAGCCAAGTGCCTAACTTAAGCAGTAATAATGGCGGTCTTCAACTTCCCGGTGAAAGTGGTGAAAGCCAGCTCCCAGACTTAAGCGGCAATAGTGGTGGCCTTCCTCTTCCAGGCGAAAGTGGTGAAACCCACTTGCCAAATTTAAGTGGCAATAATGGTGGCCATCAACTTCCAGGTGAAAGTGGCGAAAGCCAAGTGCCTAACTTAAGTGGCAATAATGGCGATCGTCCTCTCCCAGGTTCGGAGGGAGACAATCGTGGACCGAAATTAAGTGAATCTAGTTCAGAAGAGGGATGGAAAACAGGCTATGAAATAGGTTATTTAGATGGTTATAGAGGGTTTGGAAAAGCTCCTATTCCAGATCCGGACTATGAGAGAGGTTACTTTGAAGGGCGACTTGCACGAAAACAGTCCCATCTAGAAGGTCGTAATAGTCATCCACTTCCCGGCAAGGAAGGTGAGACTGTCGTCCCCGGCGATTCCGGCTTAGGTAGCCGCAATCATAGTCCGCTCCCAGGCGAAAGTGGTGAAAGCCAGCTCCCAGGCTTAAGCGGCAATAATGGCGATCGTCCTCTTCCAGGTGAAAGTGGCGAAAGTCACGTGCCGAATTTTAGTGGTAATAATAGTGACCGTCCCCTTCCAGGTGCCAGTGGTGAAACCCACTTGCCAAATTTAAGTGGTAATAATGGTGGTCTTCACCTTCCAGGCGAAAGTGGTGAAAGCCACGTGCCAAATTTAAGTGGTAATAATGGCGATCGTCTTCTTCCAGGTGCTAGTGGCGAATCCCAGCTCCCAGACTTAAGCGGTAATAATGGTGGTATTCAACTTCCCGGTGAAAGTGGCGAAAGTCAAGTGCCTAACTTAAGCGGTGATAATGGCGGTCATCCACTTCCGGGTGAAAGTGGTGAAAACCACTTGCCGAATTTAAGCGGTAATAATGGCGGTCATCAACTTCCAGGCGAAAGTGGTGAAAGCCAGCTCCCAGGCTTAAGCGGTGATAATGGTGACCGTCAACTTCCAGGTGCTAGTGGTGAAAGCCAGCTCCCAGGCTTAAGCGGTGATAATGGTGACCGTCAACTTCCAGGTGCTAGTGGTGAAAGTCAAGTGCCGAACTTAAGTGGCAATAATGGTTATCGTCCACTTCCAGGTGAAAGTGGTGAAAGTCAGCTCCCAGACTTAAGTGGCAATAATTTGGACCGTCAACTTCCAGGTGAAAGTGGCGAAAGTCAAGTGCCAAATTTAAGCGGTAATAATGGCGGTCATCAACTTCCAGGTGCTAGCGGCGAAAGCCACGTGCCTAACTTAAGCGGTAATAATGGTTATCGTCCACTTCCAGGTGAAAGTGGTGAAAACCACTTGCCAAATTTAAGTGGTAATAATGGTGGTCATCAACTTCCAGGTGTTAGTGGCGAAAGCCACGTGCCTAACTTAAGCGGTAACAATGGTCATCGTCCACTTCCAGGCGAAAGTGGTGAAAGCCACGTGCCTAACTTAAGCGGTAACAATGGTCATCGTCCTCTTCCAGGCGAAAGTGGTGAAAGCCACGTGCCAAATTTAAGTGGTAATAATGGCGATCGTCTTCTTCCAGGTGCTAGTGGCGAAAGCCAGCTCCCAGACTTAAGAGGTGATAATGGCGGTCATCAACTTCCGGGTGAAAGTGGTGAAAAGCACTTGCCTAACTTAAGCGGTAACAATGGTCATCGTCCCCTTCCAGGCGAAAGTGGTGAAACCCAGCTCCCAGACGAAAGTAGTAATGATGATTGGCCATCATTTGTTGAACTTGGATATGAGCACGGACGCGTAGATTATAACAACGGTAGTTTTATCGAGTGGGAAATCGGTTGGAGGATTGAACTGTAATCTACATCCGAAAACCCATCTTGGTTTGAATACTTCCTAAAATGACATATAGAAAAAAACACTCCTGTTGAATTCTAGTATAAAACTAGACACAGGAGTGTTTTATTGCGTGGAGTATGAAATGATTGGCATTACTGTAGACTGGTCTCAAATAAAGAAATAAAGAGAGAGCAGTTGCTCTCTCTAGTTTATACATTGTTTGATGATAAAAGGAATTTATACGTAATTTTATAAACTATGAAAAGTGAAATGGTAGTAAAAGGATTAGGATTCGTTCACCTGTGTTCGCCAGGTTGCAAGATTACGAAGGATTCTCTCATATTCTTGAATTAGGGACTGTTCAATGTGATAGTATTCAAGTTTCATAACTTGGTTGCGGAAATTATTAGCTTTTGGAGTCCAATAGCCTTTTCTTGATTCCAAGTTTTCGATTTCAGTGATACGGCTTTCCAAGTCTGCTTTTAATTCGTCTCGTAATTCATAAAACTCAGGAGTGCGACGAAGAGGAATGATGTCACCATCTAGATATGGATAGTCATCAATAGGATTTAAGCCGTGATCCTCTACTTGTGCCTTCCAAATCGCAATATCTTGAAGAATCATTTCGTATATCTGAATCAAATCATCTTTGGAACCCCAAACAAAGTCAAGCTGCTGAACTTTTACGCGTAATTCATCAGCTTGGCTTGTGACTTCGGGAGAGTAAGAAGCTCGTTTTTCCACCTCGCTAATACGGTCTTCTAAATCGGCACGTAATTCCTGAGCCAATGTTAGAGTTTCTGTTGTTTGTGGAAAGAGAAAATCGTAATATCCATTAAATTGAGCCGACTCAACAGGCATGTTAGCTGCCTGGGTGTCGGCGTGGATAGTGGCAGTTGTCCCAGCCATTCCAATCATTGTGATTAGTGCTAGGGCAGGAATTGCTTGTGCATGTAAAATAGCTACTGCTTTACTTTTAAGTTGATTCTTCATAAAGCACCTCTTTCTAAAAAAATATATAAAAGAATGGCCATTCCTCTACACACTCATCTTATCATAAACGAGAAATTTGTAGGTGGGGACAGACTATTATTTGTATACGCTTTATCTGTAAGATGATTTATTTGAAAAATTCAATCGTTGTACGATGTAGTTGGAGAATGAAGGTCTACAAAGTTTAACGTTAATGGCTGTTATTAGAGTAGCCACATAATCACGCAAAAAAGCTGGATAGAATGATAAGTGTAGGCTAGTATATTGTAAAAATGTCAAGCTGGTTTGGATGGGAAGAAAACTTTGAGAAATGACTTTACTATAAATAGTAAACACAGCGAAGTTCATATTATTTCTTACGAATAGCCAAAGGTGTTTGTGTAAGAGATGATACATATCTGTTTTTTAGGTTATATAACCCTACCCTAGTTTTTATGTAATATTTGTATATGTTTTGTTTTTTTGACATTTTTTTATGCTATACTAACTTCACGGTATCGATTAAGATAGCGAATGATGAAATTGAAAAGGAGTTATGATGGAATAAGTCATAGCAAAGCGAAATGTAATCTGAAGTGATATTGCATATACGTCATAGTTGTCCAAATATTGTCGGAACTAATTTAATATTTCTTGCTTACCTTTGGTTAAATTAGCGCCCATGACAATGGAAAGGTACTATGTATCAGATAGATCGTAGTACCGAAAAGAAGTTTTAGAGATAGTCTCAAATGGAATCATCCGTACAAATCTAGTCTCGTTCAGATGCGGCATACAAGAAAAAGTACATTGACTAGGACTCTTAATGAATCTGACATTGGTTGAAAGAAATGTTGAAATAACTTTCTCATAGCTTAGAGAGTAATTCTTATCAATCTTATAATTTTTGTCCTTCATAATTTAATAAAACTTTCTTATACACTGAAATTTCATAATCAAACAAAACTTTCACAAACTTTTTTAATTCATTAAACTATCGTAGTCCAGTAAATGATTCGCATAAACTCTAAAAACTTCTTTATTTACTATTGCCTTCTAAAATCTTTTTCAATTCATAATATAAAAACCTGTCTCTTCCTTCCTAGAGGCAGGTTTTTATATGGCTGTATTTCTGTTGCAGAAGAAAGGAAAGGGGAGTCAGTAAGGATGAATCCATCTCTTTTTTAGGCAATATAAGATTTGTATAAGCTTTTTGTATTTCTTTTGAGTTTTCCAGTTTTGAAGGGGTTTGGTGTGATATACTGAGGCTGATTCTAAGGGAAATTGAGACTCATTAGATGGTTTAGTCAGGCGCTGAAATCTATGCTGAAGTGACTGCTGACATCAGGCTGAGGAGAATTTTTGTGCAACAAGCACATGATTCGATTGAGACCTCCTATCGGCAGTTGCTAAGATGACATGGACAAACGGCTATTGGTCTCTTTTGGAAAATGTGCGAGACTTATCTTGTGTCTTACAGGATGGGGACTGCTCAGCTAAATCTAGAGATGAGGCGAAATGGACGAATAGGGATAGTCTGACTTATTTGTGCATTTATTGATAAGGAGGAGATAAGTAGACAGTGTTTATTTAAAGAAATAGTAAATTATTGACTTCATTTCAAATTTAACGAAAGGTATGTGTAATCAAGATGAATAAGACGCTTAAGTTAACTGCAGTTTCCATGTTTTCTGTGGTATTTCTAGTAGCCTGTGGAGTGGGAAAATCGACTCCGCAAGCAACACCGCAAACCGATTTTCATTCCTATATCAATGCTGAATGGTTGAAGGAAACAAAATTGGGAGAAGGTCAGGCTCAAATCGATAACTTTGCTCAAATGACAGACAGAACCCAAGAAAAAATCCGAGAAATGATTGACCAGTTGGATGAAAATTATCAGCAGTTGAAAATCGGAAGTGAGGAGAGAAAGCTGATTGACTTTTATCGTTTAGCGGCTGATTTTGAGACACGAAATAAACTAGGAATTGAACCGCTCAAACCGTTTCTAGACGAGATACAGAAAGCCTCTACAATGGATGAAGTGAGCAAGATTTTTGTTTCTATGTATGGTAAAAATATCCGAACACTCATCAATTTGAGTGTCACCCAGGATATAAAGGATAGTAATAAAAATTCTCTCTATATTGACCCTCATAAATTAAGTTTTGCGAAAGAAAACTATGAAGGGACTGATGATTTTTCAAAGAAAAGTCAGAAAGCTTTTAAAGAGTATTTACAAAAAATCTTTCATTTAATAGGGGATGATTCCAAGGAAGCCACTGCAAAGGCAGAGCTTGTATTTAACTTGGAAAAAGAGATGGCTATAGTACAGCGTCCAAAGAAAGAGGCAGATAATTTTGATGCGATGTATAATCAAAAGACCTGGGATGAGGTGAAAGCATTAGCACCGAATCTACCAATTTCAGCACTTGCTTCGGAACTGGAGCTTGAGCATGCTGCAACAATGGTGGTATCAGAACCAGATGCTCTTAAGAAATTAAATGAATTGTATCAAGAAAAGAACCTTGCAGCTCTTAAAGCTCTACTCCAATATCGTTTGATTGCCCACTACAGCAATTATTTATCAGAAGATGTTATTGAAGCTAAGGCAACTTATGAGGGGGCAATGGAAGGGACTGTAAATATTCCAAGTCATGATGAAGTTGTCGAATCTGCTGTTGATGAAAACTTTGCGGACTTGATTGGCAAACTTTATGTGAAGAATCATTTTTCAGAAGAATCTAAAGCAGATGTTCTCAAAATGGTGGAAGAAATCAAGTCAACCTATCGCGAACGTATCCAAGCAGTACAGTGGATGTCTGAGGAGACAAAAGCGCATGCCCTTAAAAAAATAGACAGTATGGGCGTTAAAATTGGTTACCCAGATCAGTGGAAAGACTATACTAATTTTAGCATCCAAGCCAAGGAGGATGGAGGTAGTTTGCTATCTAATATTGATACGATTCGGATGAGCAAATTGAAAGAAGAGTTTGCTGAGCTTAATAAGCCTTTTGATAAGACTCACTTTGGAATGCCTGCGCACACTGTCAATGCTTTTTACAGCCCATCAAACAATGAAATTGTTTTTCCAGCAGGTATTTTACAAGCACCTTTCTATGACCCATCTGCCAGTCCAGAGGCAAATCTGGGTGGAATTGGTGCTGTCATTGGACACGAGATTTCCCATGCTTTTGATAGAGCAGGCTCACAATTTGATGAAAAAGGGAACTTAGTGAACTGGTGGCAACCAGAAGACTTGGAAAAATTCAAGGCTAAGGTTCAACAAGCAGCAGATATTTATTCAAAATTGGAAGTTGCCCCAGGATACTATGTCAACGGGGAGATTTCAACGGGAGAAATTATTGCTGATTTGGGAGGAATGACAGTTGCCATTGATATTGCTAAGAAAAAAGGCTATGATACCAAGAAAGTATTCGAAGCCTACGGAAAAGTTTGGCGTGCAGTGACAACGAAAGAATTTGCAATTGCCAATATTACTGATGAACATCCACCTGCTAAATACCGTGTGAATAATATTGTGAATCAGCTGGAACAATTCTATACAGACTTCAATGTTAAAGAGGGCGATCCTATGTATGTTAAGCCTGAGGAGCGTTTGAAGGTCTGGTAGGAGTATAAAAAATACAAAATCATTTTACACTGAAAAGATCCCTTTGATGAGGAGAGCCTTGATTTAGAACAACTAATAAAGGCTCTTTTTTGAGGGGGTATATTAAAGAGTTTATATTTTAGAAGGAGACTATTATGTTATTTTCAAAACATCACACCATTCGATTTGTATCTGTTGTAGCACTTTTAACTGCTGGACTGGGCTCAATGCCTACTATTTTAGCGGAGGAAACAGATGCAGCAACCAACAAGACTGAATTGGATTTCAGAGCAAACATAGTTGACAGCAACAATACGGCATCAGGTGAAGGAAACATGCCTGATTTAGCGAATAAGCCTGAATCGGAGACCAATGTTGCGACTAATAAGGAGCACTTGAGTGGGAAGGCGATTGAGATTACCGTTCAGGATGAAGATGCAACTCCCTTATCTTCTCAATTAGTAGAATTAAAAACCTCTTCTAATGAATCCCTTGGAAGTCGCTTATCTGATCAAAACGGAAAGGTCAGCTTTACTGACAAAATCGTTGAAGGTACTTTCTATGAATACTATGTCAATGGAGAGAAAATTGGAGAGGTATTCCCAGGACAGTCTCGTTTTGCTTATCTTTCTTCAGATAAAATTGTAAAGGAAGAGGCTTCATCTTATAGCAGTAAGAAAGAAGAAACTGAAGAAAAAGGATTTACTTTTACAGCAACTATTCTCAATAAAAACGGAAAAGTATTAGCAGATAAGGAAGTCCAGATAGTGGATACCTCAACAAGAGAACATAAGGTAGTCGCTACCAATAGAACAAACGCCAAAGGACAGGCTATTTTTAATCATCTTCCCTTAAATATTAATTTGAGTGTAGTTGTAGATGGGGTTGCGCAGGGCTATACCCTCCGTGCTAATGGTAGTGAGAGTCAGTTGGGCTCTAGCTTTATTGCTGAGGGGGAGGGGACTGTTGATCCAGAATTCAGCATGACACCGTTGACAGTGGTTATTCGTAATGCAGGAGCTAATCCTGTAAGCGGGCAAGAAGTGACCTTGGTGGACAAAACAGGTCGCTCAATTGGGACGCAGCGGACGAATGCAGATGGAAAGGCTATTTTTAAAGAGGGGTTGCTTGATGGTACCTTCTATACAGTACTGGTAAATGGTAAGGTGATGTCTGAAGTCATGACAGGTATGGAACGCAGTATTTACTTGTCTAACAAGGAAATTATCAAGTCATCACCTGCGGAAAAACCTCAGATAAAGACAGAGGCCCTCATCAAAGAAAAATTTCTGTCAGACAGGGAAAAAAATCAACCAAATTCTAGCAGTAAAAAGGAAAACATGCCAGAAAAAATGGATTCCAACAAAGGTAAAGAAACAAGTAGTAATAAGATGGATACGAAAAAATCTTCTGCTACTATTGAAAAAACAGAGAAGAAAGACAATCGGGATCACAGAAAAATGCTGCCTAATACTGGGGAGAAAAATGGAATCGCGACCCTACTAGGATTTCTGCTACTTTTGGTCTTCCCATTCCTACGGAAAAAGAGTGGAAAAAATGCATAAGGTCCAGTTTGTAGCAATTTTTAGGGAAAGCTTGAACAATTCTATCGATAATAGAGTAAGCATAAACAAACAATAGATGAAACATAAATGAATTCAAGGATTCCATGATAAAATAGATTATGCAAACATATCGCCATCCATAGTATGTTTTGCACCTAAGTTGGTACATAGTAGTTGGTGTAGTCACATGATAAAGAAGATACGTGGACTACCTAACAGGAATTATGATACAATGTCTAATTTTCATCTTCATCCTTAGGAATCCAATTACTATATTTGGATAACAACCACCTCAATGCGCACGATGAGGTGGTTGTTGTTTATTTAAAGAGCGTCTGTACTGCCATGCAGAATAGATACAAACTGACTGTGAAAGCTTAGAAACTGGATAAAAGCATCAGCTGAATCGGGAGGAATTTAGCTCATTTAAAATAGTTCTATGTTTTGTCTAAGTATTCTGTGTTTCTTTTGAGTGACTTTTCTATATATCTTTTTATTGTGATATACTATTGTTGTTATCTACAGAGAAGGTAATGTGAAGTTGTTTTATGAGGGCAACTTTTTATAAGCTAAACATAATTGATTCAAAGAAAAGTCTGCTATAAGGACTGTGTTGAGCCACTATTTATATGCTGTTGACAGGACATGATATGCCATAGAGTTCTATCTTAGTGGTAGGAAATGGAGGGCTTCTGATCCCCCGCCTTTCAGACAGGTCTGAAAGCATAAATAAAACCCACATCACCTTTAGATGGTTATGTGAGTCATAAATGTGTACGTATTATATGTATATATGCCCCAGGACTGTTAGCCCGATAATATCTGCTATGGCATGAGCCAAGAAGAACGGAAGCATGTTTTGAGGTTTTATTTTTTGGTAGAGTAGATGGAAAATAATTCCAACGATTAAACCTAGTCCGATGCCAGCAACTAGACCCTGATAGGTATGGAAGCTACAACGGATAATAAGTGAGTAGAGAAATGCCCACTTAGCATGTTTTGGATTGCCCATCAGACAGATACCAAGGAAGAAAATCTCTTCGTAGAATCCATTTAGCAAGGCATAGAATATTAATGAATAGCTGGCTTTATGTACCAAGTGGAACATCGATGGTGTCGCAGGTGCGATAACTTGATGGGACACAAGCTGAAAAACATCCATACAGAGGGCTGCGACAATGAAGATGACGATAGTCTGTAGTGGAACCCACGGTGTAAAGAGAATTCGTTTTTTCCACTGTGAAAAGTCAAAATTACGCAGTAGTAAATAGAAGAGGGCAAGAGCTAACCAGACAATTTGAATGGCCACTGCCTTGCAGTTATCTAATGCTGAAAAAGTCAGATTTTCCTGTAGGGTTCTCGTTTGATCTTGTAGTGCCAGGTATTGGAGTGTGGAGTTGAAAATTCCCTCACCAAATAAAATCAGACTCAGGATGACAATATCAAACCACTTTAGAACAGTCAGTTTTTCAGAATTCAAGTTGAACATTAGTAGTCCTTTCTTTATTAATTTAATTTAGTTTAGTCTACCAAACAATTCTATACATGTTCTCTTCGAGATGTATTTTTTATCTGTTTTTTCAAGATAGTAGATATATACAACAAGAGACACAAGAATACCAATTTATTTATAGGTTTTAAAGGAGAGTATAATGGCGAAAATTATGGTTGTAGAAGATGATATTGTTATCAGTCAAGTAGTTTGTGAATTTCTAAAGGATCACGGCTACGAAGTGACCCATATTTCCGACGGAAAAATTGCACTTGAAACATTTCGAGAAGAATCATTTGATTTGATTGTATTGGACATTATGATACCGTCCATGACAGGATTGGAAGTCCTACAGGAGATTCGTAAGACATCAAAAATTCCAATTCTTATGTTAACGGCAATGGATGACGAATACACACAATTGGTTAGCTTCAATCAACTGATTAGTGACTACGTTGTAAAACCTTTTTCGCCGATTATTCTTGTGAAACGCATTGAAAATATTTTGCGTGGTGAAGGTGATATTATAGAAGCAGCCGACATCCAAATCCATCCGTCCAGTGGAGCGGTTTATATGGCAGAAGAAGAAGTACAATTAACGAAAAAAGAATACGAAATTTTACTGTACTTGGCAAAACGCCGTGGAAAAATTGTCAATCGTGATCATCTAATGCTGGGAATTTGGGGCTATACAGAACTGGATAGCCGAGTTTTAGACAATCATATCAAGAATCTACGTAAGAAGTTACCATCTCTTCCTTTACGAACGGTAATTGGTCGAGGTTATCAGGTTGAGGAATTCTAACAATGGGAATCGCTAGAAAAAATTTCATCGTTGTTACGGTGATGATTACCTTTATTTCTTTGACCTTATTGGGACTATTATATTATGCTATGCCGATCTATTATAATCAAGTTCGGAAACAAGAACTCAAAGATGATTATATGAGAGTTGCGATGCAGCTGGACGGGAAGCCAGAAGTTGAAATTCTAGAGGAAATTGATGATTATGATCAAAAAACTCCGAATATCATCATTACTCTATTCTCCGAGTCAAATAAAATTATCTATCCAGATCCTAATGACGAAGAGGCCAAAAAGAACGAGGAGGAGTATTTAAAGAAAGGAAATTTTGATGAGTTTGGTTCATGGTCAGTAGCTATTGAATCCGCTGAAGGGACGATCTACTATTTGCTGTTTAATTACGGTTTTCATTCTCTCTCGGATGTCAGTCAGATCCTGGTTACCTTCTATCCCTTCATTCTGGTATTAATCATTTTGCTTGCAGTTTCCTCGGCCTTTGTCTACAGTCGACTGGCCACTCGTAGAATCGCAGCCATTTCTGCAACAACCCGCAAAATGCAATCTTTGGAGCCAGGGATCAATTGTTCTGTATCTGGTGTGGATGAAGTAGCAACCCTAGCACAAGATGTCAATAGTCTTTATAGTAAACTTTTGACCAGTATCAAGGAATTGAAAACGGAGAACGAGAGGACTTTAGCCCGTGAAAAGGAAAAATCTGACTTTCTCCGTATTACATCTCACGAATTAAAAACTCCGATTGCTAGTGCGCTAGGTTTGATTGAGGGGATGATTCATAATGTCGGTCCCTTTCAGGATCATGATACTTATTTGAAGAAATGTAGAGAATTGCTGAAGGAACAATCTAATTTGGTTTATTCCATTTTAGAAGCAACCAATCTCGATATGGCATTGAAAGATAGCAAGGGAAGTATCCAATTAGATGAGTTAATTAAGGATTCATTGACGAGCTATTTTAGCTTAGCGGAAGTTCGTCCCTATCAGTTTACAGTTGATTTAGCTCCAGTTATTATTGAAGGAAATTCAGTTTATCTACTGAAGGCTATAAAAAATGTTTTGGACAATGCATTTCGTTATACAAAAATTGGAGGCGCTATTCGTCTACAATTAACTGAGCATCAGTTAATTATTGAAAATGAAGTCGAGGCTGTACTGGATGAGGAGGAATTATCGCAAATCTTCAAGCCTTTCTATCGTCCAGATTTTAGTCGGCAGAGAAAAGATGGTGGAACAGGGATTGGTTTGTTCATTGTGCAACAAATTCTTGAAAAACACCAATTTGGATATACATTTTATGCTGCTGATGAAAAAACAATGCGCTTTGTTATTCAATTTGATTCCTAGGTTATCCCATGATATAAAAAATTTTGACAGTAGGAAATAGAGAGTAATTGCTTGTGACTAGATAGTAGTCATGAGCAATTTTTTTTATTGAATATTGGAATATTCTATTTGAATCTTGATGAGGATGAGATGGGATGAGAAGCGGAAAGTTCGATGGATAAAGACGACATGCAAAAATATAAAAAATACAAAAAAGATAGAACGAAGGCAGGGTGAAAATAGTTGGGACTGATATAATTTTTTTGCCACAGGGTAAGAACTCTGTGAATTTGCAAAGAGAAGGGAAGGACATTATGATTGTCTTTTGGGTTATTAGTGTTTTTGTACTGAGATTGTATTTTTTGAAAATTTCGCTAAAAAATGAACAGCAGATTTTAGCAAATGGTGGTTCTGAATACGGTGTGCAAAATACAAAATTACTAACAGTCGTCCACATTGTCTTTTACTTATCATGTTTGAGTGAGGCAGTGTTAAAACAAGCTAGTTTTGACGGTTTGAGTGTACTTGGTCTAGCAATATTATTCTTTTCGATGATGATGCTATGCTGGGTTACAAGGATTTTAGGAGATATTTGGACTGTTAAATTGATGTTGGTAAAGAACCATCGATTTATTGATCATTGGCTTTTTAGAACAGTAAAACATCCAAATTATTTCTTAAACATTATCCCCGAATTGCTAGGCTTATCTCTGTTATGCCACGCCAAGTACAGCTTTATCATCCTATTCCCAATCTATATGGTTGTACTGTACAGACGGATCCATGAAGAAAATATCTTATTGAAGGAAGTCATTATTCCTAATGGTAAGGTAGAGTCTGCTGGTGAAATGTTGGAGTGAAGTGTGCAGGGAGAGAGATAAAGATAGAACTTTACGAGAAATCATTCTAGTGGTTACATTAATTTAGTTTAAATATCGTTTTTTATGAATTACTACTGACCCAAGGAAGGCTGTGCATTTAGAATAGTAGGGTAATTTCCAGTTTGAAAACAGGTATTTTATAAAGATTATGCGTTTTTTTAAAAGGAGCAAATTATGAGCAAGCAAAAAGTAATATCAGGCTTATTATTAAGTACAACGGTATTGGGTGGTTTATTACTTTATCCAACATCATTGGTCAAAGCAGAAGGGACAGAGCTTACAGAAGTAGCTGTGACCGAAGCGCCAAAGTCAAATAGTGAAGAGATTTCCGTGACATCTAAAAATAGTCCATCTCCAGTATTGGAGGAAGCGGTTATGGTTGCAGATAATAATCCTTCAACTAATGCTGAGTCTTTTTTGAAAGAAGAGGGAGATAAAAAAGAAAATGTAGATTTGGAACTAGTTTCAAATGAAGAGCTAGTTTCATTATCAGAATCGAAAAACGTAGTAGAGGGGGAGGAGGCCTCCCTAAATGATGAGGAAGGATTAATTCAGGGGACAAATTTTAGCGGTAATGATCAAGGTGATTATTATAAAAAATCAGTATCAATTGAGCCTGTAAAGGTGGATAATAATGAGGCTACATGGAAGGTGACATTCGATACTAAGAATTGGTCTTTCGACCGAGGACGCGGGGGATATTATTTTATTCTTCCTAAGAGTTTGCAAGTGACAAAGATTGTAGAGGGGGAAAAAACAGATATATTAGATAAATTCCCTAAAATGGTCCAAGACTTGGACAACTCATCCTCTAATACTCATCGTTTTTTTAGTAAAGAAGATCGGATAGAAGGAGAGCGTAGTTTTAACGCACAGTGGGAATGGTCAGTAGGAAATGTGAGAGGGAAGTTATCTGATTGGAGAAATGAAAGTTCCAAGATCTATTTTCTTAAAGCTCCGTCAAGCCATACAGATAAAGTGACCTACGAATTGACAGCTAAAATTGAGAATACAAATGTAAAGACTCTTCCTGTCATCGCTGTTATGAAATATTTCGGTTTCTTCTCAGATGTTGTATCTGCTGCTGGAATAAGAATGGTAGTACCAGACAATGCTCCTGAGGTAGATAAGAAATCAGAAGTCCCAACGTTGGAACCGAAAACAATAGATAAGGTTTCTATCACTTTTAAGGATGTAGATTCTTTGGCAGATGCAACTTATTACTTTTATAAAGGCTCGTATTCTGTAACTGTTCCTGTAGGTTCACTATTAAAAGTTGCATTGCCAAAAATAGTCAAAAAACCGACTAATGATACCCCAAAAGGAACATTAGTTATTCCTAAAGGATATAAATTGGAGGGGTGGAAAGTAGATGGCAGCAATAAAACGATTCTTGAAACAGATGCCATAACTTCTTCGCTGACAGTAGTCCCTATTGTCAAGAAGATTGAAGAATTTAAACCCGAAACACCTAAATCACCATCTATTCCAGAAAAACCTATGGTTGATCCGAAGGTATCGGAAACAGAGAAGCCTGGTACACCAGAACAACCGAAGAAGCCTTCTGTACCAGAACAGCCGGAAGCACCAGCGCCAAGTCCATCTCCTGAAAGTCCTAAGAAAGAAGACATGGCGCCAAATAAAACCAAAGATGAGATCTATGAGCCAATTGTCCAAACAGACAAATGGGTGGTTTATCCTGTAGGAACTTCGAAGGAAGAAGCAGAGAAGAAAATTCTTGATGCAGTAATGGTTCCTAAAGAAGCAGGAGAAACTAAAAAAGAAATCGTTGGGGACGTTCCATTGGCAGCAGGGCAATACGGAGTAAATGTAAAGGTCATTTACGATGATAAGTCGTACGATGTCACTTTAGTTGATGTTCATGTGACATCTAACCAGACTGACAAACCGAATGAAGATATGCCTCGAAGTCCAGAGCAACCTCGTATGTCTGAAATGCCAAAGGTTGAACCAAAAGTAGAAGAAATGCAGCCGAAGGTCATGCCACAAAGTCCAGAAATGCCATCTCCTGCTCCAGAACCAGAACAACCTAAAACTCCAGAAGTACCAGATATGTCACAGCCAGAAGTTCCTAAGAGCGAAACACCTAAAATGGAACAACCAGAGGTAGTGCCACCGACTTCAGAGTCAGAGCAACCGCAAGCTCCTATGAAACCAGAGACTTCATCTCCAGAGGGACCAGAGATGCCTCGTGTACCAGAAATGCCAGACACACCAGCACCAAGTCCAGCACCTGAAAGTCCAAAGAAAGAAGAAATGGTGCCCAATAAGACTAAGGATGAACTTTATGAACCGATTGTTTCAATGGTTGACTGGGTAGCGTATCCAGTAGGAACCTCAAAAGAAGTTGCGGAGAAAAAAATCTTAGATGCTGTCACAGTTCCTCAAGAAGCTGGTCCAGTTACAAAAGAAGTTGTTGGAGAAGTTCCGCTAGTAGAAGGGCAATATGGGGTAAATGTGAAGGTCATCTATGATGATCATTCTTATGACGTTGTCTTGGTAGATGTTAGAGTTACTAACGAGAAATCACACATGGACATGCCACAGCCAGAAGCTCCTAAGAAGGAGACACCTAAACAGGAACAACCAGAGATGGTTATTCCTGAGGAGAAAATGCCTAAGGTAGATAATCCAAAACAGGATACACCAAAGTTAGAACAACCAAAAGTAGAGACTCCGAAAGAAGAAGCTCCGAAAAAAGAGATTCCACAAACTGAAACTCCTAAGATTGAGGTTCCTAAAGAATCTGAAAAAGAAAAATCTGATATTCAGAAAATGGCTAAGCCAAAACAAGAAGATCAGATGGCAAAAGAATCTCAAAAAATGGATAATCCTTCTGAGAAGATGAAACCTAAGTCACAAGGGGCAAAAACAACATCACCAGCGGTCAAACAGCCAATGGCTGAAATGTCAGATGGTAAGAAACCTCAGAAGAGCAAAGAAACTTTGCCAAATACTGGAGAAGCAGGTGGCAGCTTAACTTGGTTAGGAGCAGCCCTGGCCACTCTTTCAACTTTTGTGTATGTATTTAAAAATAAAAAGAAAGAAGAGTAATTTCTTTTAAATTAGCAATCGTAGCTACCAAGTATGAAAATCATAAAAAGTTCCTGAGCTCAAATGTACTGACTCAGGAATTTTTTTGATTTGGCACCAGCTAGGGTCACTACTAGTCAACCAACAAAAATAAATAAAAAATAGAACATGGGCAGGGTGAAAATGGATTGACTTGATATACTAAGTCTGTAATTCAATAGTAGAAGGAGGGATTATCGTGATTATTTTTTCAGTCGGTCTGGTTGTTTTGCTGAGGCTATATTGTTTGAGAATAGCTCTTGAAAATGAAGAGAAAACAGTATTTACTGGTGGGATAGAAGACAGCATCCACAATGTCAGATGGCTGTTAGTTGCACATATGGTATTTTACTTTTCATGCCTATGTGAAACACTGATAAAACAGCCCCTATTTGACTGGTTTAGTGGACTGGGGTTCGTGATGTTATTTTCTGCGATGGCAACCTTATATTATCTGAGAAGAATTTTAGGAGACAAGTGGACAGTTGGGCAACTATTCGGGGAAACCTACCATCCTATTCATCATTGGCTATTTCAAACCGTAAGACATCCGAATATCTTTCTAATCATTATTCCAGAATTAGTAGGGCTTGCCTTACTATGCCATGCGAAATATAGTTTAATTTTTCTCTTTCCAATCTATATGAGGATTTTGCATGGACGAATACGAGAGGAAAATCTGCTGGTAAAAGAAACGGTCGCATAAAATAGCAGGATAGATTTTGGAAGGAAAATTGCCGAAAATAATTAATGAAGTGAGGTTAACGTATTTTATGAAAAAAACAAAAATGATAGCTGGATTACTAGTAAGTAGCGCCCTATTAGGTGCTACAATGACTGCGAATGTATCAAATATCAAGGCGGATACGGAGGCATCAACCGATGCAAGCCTTGTGACAATAGAATCTAACCAAACGTTAGAAGAACAGCCATTGACAGTTGAAGAACAAGCTATAAAAGGAGCTGAGAATGGAGAAAATCAAGACGATGAAGTTCCAAACCAGTCTGCTAACCTAGAGGAAATCGAGAATGTCATTTCTGAGCCAAAGGCTGAAGCAACCCCAGAAACAAAGGTTGAAGATTCAACCCTTTCTGAATTTACACCGCGTGCTGTAAGGTCAGCTGAAAATAATTTGGATATGGAATCCCTCCCTGTTACTCCAGAATTGCCGAATGAGAAACAACCGGCTTATATCCAAGATACGAACTATCCAGGCAAACCATTTCAAGTACAGCAATCCGTTTTGATAGAAGCAACTTCCGTAACCGATAAAAAAATTGAGTGGAAAGTGACTTTCAAATCTAGAGACTGGGCATTCTATGAATCAATTGGTGGATACTATTTTATCATTCCAGATGGCTTAAAACTAACTAAGTTAGTAGATCAGAGTAACACGGATATTTTAAATCACTATAAGTCAGAAGGTGCTGGTGGAGATGAGTATAGGGCGTTTGAAAATGGAAAGGGAGAATTTGATGCGCAATGGGGCTGGTCTGCAGGGCTTATGGACAATGCTATATTTAATAAATGGAAGGAAGAAAATCGTTTCTCAAAAATTCTCTTTCGAGACTACCGTAGAGATGTACAGACCGTTACTTATAAATTAGAGACAGAAATAGAAAAACAATCAGAAAAGCCTTTCTCTCTCATCGCAGTGATAAAGAATTTTAATAAGTATACTCACTATATTTATGGTAACCAAATTGCTTCTGCTGCGGGATTAGAGGTAGTGGCTCCACGAACAGAGAAGGTTCCTAAAGAGAAGAAAAAGAAAGAAGGCAAAGAACGAAAGAAAGATCGTCCGAAAAAGAACCGTCACTCACACAAAGAGCATAAAAAACAACATCGGACCAAAGAATTAACTGGACGTAAAAAATAGATTGGCAGTTAATCTTGGCTGATGAATAGACTGTATTGATAAAAGCTCCTGCATTTTACAGGAGCTTTTATTGATAGCATCGAGGTTAAGGATTCTCTACGGAGAATGTATCGGCGTGAGCAAGGTCACCATAGGTATAACCGAGATTAAACCATTTTTTCCTTTGCTCAGAAGTGCCGTGGGTAAAACTGTCTGGAACAGTACGGCCGTAGGCTTCCTGTTGAAGAGTATCGTCACCAACTGCATGGGCAGCATTCATAGCTTCGTCAATATCACCAGCATCCAAGATGCCTTGTCCATCAACATATTTGGCCCAGGCTCCTGCATAATAGTCAGCTTGCAATTCTAAGCGAACATTTAGCGCATTGCCTTCCTTATCGGATAGTTGAGCCCGTTTTTGATGGTAGGCCCCAAGAACTTCTAATTCATTTTGAACATGGTGACCAACTTCATGAGCTATGACATAGGCCATGGCAAAGTCACCAGCAGCCTTATACTTGCTAGATAATTCTTGATAGAAAGAAGTATCAATATAAATCTTGCGGTCAGCAGAGCAATAGAATGGACCGGCTTGGGCGGAACCAACTCCACATCCGGTTTGGGTCTGGTTAGTATAGAAAACCATAGTCGGTGCATTGTAGGTTAAACCATTGGCTTTAAATTCTTGGACCCAAAAATCTTCTGTCGATCCTAAAACCTTACTCATGAATTCAGCATCTGCATCAGACACATCTGTACCAGTCGTTGTGACTTGACTCGATTGGTAAGGATTAGTCCCTGTTGATGGGGAAAGCAGCCCACCAAGGTTTGACATGCCTCCGAAGGCTAATAAAAGGACAAGAACAAGTAGTTTTCCTTTCCAACCAAGTCGTGAAAAGAGTAGTCCCAATAGAACATTTCCGCCAGATGAACCAGACGAGAAAGATGAGTTAGAACTGGATTGTCCCCTGCGGTCCTCAATGTTAGAACTTTTTCGTAAATCATCAATTTTCATATAAATCTCCTTAGAACCTGTCAACAAGTTCTTATATTCTCACAAACTATTATATAGCAAATTGTTGAAAAAAACACAGGAAAGCTATCGGAAATAATAGGCCTAGTTCTGTATAAAAGTGCAAAATTTGGTATAATAGTAGGGATACAATATAGAAGGAGTGGACATGGTTGAATATTTATCGGTTAGTCATCTAACTAAGTATTTAAAATTAAAGTTTGACCGCGATCCGTATTTGGAGAAGGTGTATTTGACAGGTCAAGTGTCCAACTTCCGTAAACGCCCTAGCCATCAATATTTTTCGCTCAAGGATGACAAGGCAGTCATCCAAGCGACCATGTGGGCAGGCGTCTATAAGAATCTGGGCTTTGAGCTTGAAGAGGGAATGAAAATCAATGTCATTGGGCGCATTCAGCTCTATGAACCAAATGGTTCTTATTCCATTGTCATTGAAAAAGCTGAGCCAGATGGTATTGGAGCCTTGGCAATCAAGTTTGAACAGCTCAAACAAGCTCTGACACAGGAAGGCTTATTTAAAGAAGAATTCAAGCAAGTCTTGCCGCGGTTTACCAAGAAAATCGGTGTCATTACTAGTCCAAGTGGAGCCGTTATTCAGGATATTATTACAACCGTTAGCCGACGTTTTCCAGGCGTAGAGATTGTTCTTTATCCGACCAAGGTGCAAGGAGATGGTGCTGCTCAGGAGGTTGTTGCCAATATCCAAAGAGCCAATGAACGGGATGACTTGGATGTTCTGATTGTTGGTCGTGGCGGTGGTTCTATCGAAGACCTTTGGGCTTTCAATGAAGAAATTGTGGTTCGGGCTATTTTTGAATCCCGTATTCCAATCATTTCCAGCGTAGGTCATGAAACTGATACGACTCTGGCTGATTTTGTAGCAGATAAACGAGCTGCTACCCCAACAGCTGCCGCAGAATTAGCAACACCTGTGACCAAGGCAGACTTACTGGGCTACCTCAATCAGCAGGAAAATAGAGCCTATCAGGCCATGACCAATCGTTTGAAATTCCTAAGAGGTCAGCTTGAGAAAATTAGCCAGTCAGTCATGTTCCGCCAGCCTGAACGCTTGTATGATGGTTATTTACAAAAATTAGACCGCTTGACCAATCAATTGCAGACACGGATGAAAGAACTCTATAGCCAGCAGAAACAGGCCGGTCTCCTACTACAGCAACGATTACAAGGTGTGCACCCAGGTCGTAAAGTAGAGAGTTTCCAAGAGAGAATTATCCAGCAGGAACGACTCTTGAAGAGCAATATGGCTAATATCTATGACAATAAGATGGCCAAGGCGGACAAGCTGATTGAGGCCTTGACTATGCTGGATACCAGTCGCATCGTAGCCCGTGGCTACGCCATGATTCGTCAAGATGGTCGGGTGATTGATAGTGTAGAAAATGTACAAACGGGTGAAAACCTAACCATCCAGATGAAGGATGGTCAACTTGATGTGGAGGTAAAACATGTCCAAACAGACGAAAACATTTGAAGAAAACTTAGCTGAATTAGAAGGAATCGTAACCAAATTGGAGCGAGGCGATGTGGCTTTGGAAGAAGCACTTGCCGAGTTTCAAAAAGGAATGGTCCTATCGAAAGACCTACAAAAGACACTAGCAGAAGCTGAAAAGACCTTGGTCAAGGTCATGCAGGCGGATGGCAGTGAAGCGGAGATGGATTAATGGTTGCCAGTAAATTGCAGCGGCTTGAGGAAGCCATGGCAGAATTTTACCAACCTCAGGTAGCTGAACGCCTCAACCAATCGGTTCTTTATTCGCTACAGGCTGGTGGTAAACGAATCCGCCCCTTGCTTTTATTGACCATCTTAGAGTCCTTTGGAATGGAATTAAAACAAGCTCATTACCAAGTGGCAGCATGTGTCGAGTTGATCCATACGGGAAGTTTAATTCACGATGACTTGCCTGCTATGGATAATGATGATTACCGTCGTGGTCGCTTGACCAACCACAAGGTTTACGATGAAGCAACGGCTATTTTGGCAGGGGACAGTCTCTTTCTAGATCCATTTGGTTTCCTAGCCCAAGTTGATTTACCAGCTGAGACCATCCTTGCTCTCGTGAGAGAGCTTTCCCAGGCATCTGGGACCTTTGGAATGGTTGCTGGTCAAGTATTGGATATGGCTGGTGAAGGGCAGAATCTGACCTTAGAGCAATTACAAGCCATTCATGCCAATAAAACTGGGAAATTATTGACCTTTCCCTTTGTAGCAGCAGGTTTGATTGCAGGACAATCAGATGTGGTAATCAACCATTTGCGACAAGCGGGTCAATTAATTGGTCTAGCCTTTCAAGTTCGGGATGATATTTTGGATGTGACAGCCACTTTTGAGGAAATCGGAAAAACTCCCCAAAAAGATGTATTGGCTGAGAAGTCTACCTACCCTGCCCTAATGGGATTGGAAGCCTCAAAAGTCTTTCTAGCAGATAGCTTGAATCAAGCAATCAACGAGCTAGATCAAGTGGCTAAACAAGTCCCATTTTCAACAGAAAAAATCAAAGAAATCATAGAAAGTTTACGAATCAATGGCTAAGGAAAGAGTAGATGTACTAGCTTTTAAACAGGGGCTTTTCGAGACGCGGGAGCAGGCCAAACGCGGTGTTATGGCTGGCTTAGTTATATCCGTCATTAACGGGGAACGCTACGACAAACCAGGTGAGAAGATTGACGAGGGAATTGAACTCAAGCTCAAGGGGGAAAAACTCAAGTATGTCAGCCGTGGTGGTCTCAAATTGGAGAAAGCCTTGCAGGTTTTCCAATTATCAGTTGAGGGTCAAACAACGATTGATATTGGGGCTTCTACAGGCGGATTTACGGATGTTATGTTGCAGGCTGGTGCCAAGCAGGTCTATGCTGTGGATGTAGGGACCAATCAATTGGCCTGGAAATTGCGTCAGGATGAGCGTGTGATCAGCATGGAACAGTACAATTTCCGCTATGCTGAGTTGGGAGATTTCGAACTTGGTCAACCAAGTTTTGCGTCCATTGACGTCAGCTTTATCTCATTGAGTCTGATTTTGCCAGCACTCCATCGTATTTTAGCGGAGGGTGGCCAGGTTGTTGCCCTTGTCAAACCCCAATTCGAGGCTGGACGTGAACAGATTGGGAAAAATGGCATTGTCAAGGATAAATCTGTTCACTTGAAAGTATTGGAAGATGTAACAAAAATGGCCGTGGAAACAGGCTTCTCAGTCAAAGCCCTTAGCTTTTCCCCTGTTCAAGGCGGTCATGGTAATATCGAATTTTTAGCGCACTTAGAAAAATCAACGCAACCAAACCAGATTGATAAAGAGGTCATAACAACTACAGTCTATCGAGCACATGAGGAATTTAAAAAGGATGAATAAACGAGAACGATTAGAAGTCATTAAAGATTTGGTAGTCCGATTTCCTATTGATACACAGGAAGAAATTGTTGAACGTCTAGAAGCAATGGGTGTCAATGCGACACAAGCAACGGTTTCACGTGATATCAAGGAACTTGGCATTATTAAGGTTCCATCAGCGGATAAGGGATATATTTATGGTTTACCAAAGCCAGGTCTTGTTAAGGTAAAATCGCAGAATGTTTTTGAAGTCTCAGTGATGGATAAAATGATTAATCTCCGTCTGGTACCTGGAAGCTCTGCTGTGGTTAAACGCCAGATTTTGGAACAATTTCAAGAACATGTTTTTTCAGTGATTGCTGATGATGACAGTATTCTGCTCATTGTTACAAACGAAGGTATTATTTCGCAAATCGAACAGACGGTTAGAGGGTGGTAGCCATGTTACTAGAAGTGTCCATTAAAAACTTCGCCATTATTGAGCAGGTATCACTGAATTTTGAAAACGGGATGACCATCCTATCTGGTGAAACAGGTGCAGGTAAATCCATTATCATTGATGCCATGAACCTGATGCTAGGGGCGCGTGCGACGACAGATGTTATCAGACATGGGGCCGCCAAGGCTGAGATTGAAGGGCTCTTTTCCTTTGAAAATAGCAGAGCTCTCGAGCAGATTTTGCTTGAACAGGGGATTGAAGTAGCTGACGAGCTCATTATCCGTCGTGAAATTCTACAAAATGGCCGTTCGGTCAGTCGTGTCAATGGACAAATGGTCAATTTATCTGTCTTGAAACAGATTGGGCAATATTTAGTAGATATTCATGGTCAACATGACCAGGAAGAATTGATGAAATCCCAGCACCATATCCGTCTTTTGGACAGTTTCGGAGAAGATGAATTTTGGAGTCTTAAAGACCGTTATCAGACAACCTTTGATGCCTATCGTAGTCTTCGCAAACGAGTTCTTGAAAAGCAAAAAAATGAGCAAGAACACAAGGCGCGGATTGAGATGTTGGAATACCAAATTGCTGAAATCGAAGCAGCGGATTTGAAGTCTGGTGAAGATATTCAACTCAATCAGGAACGAGATAAACTGCTCAACCACAAACAAATAGCGGATACCTTGACTAATGCCTATGCACTGTTAGACAATGAGGATTTTTCAAGCTTGAACAACCTCCGCTCAGCTATGAGTGACTTGCAAAGTCTGGAAGAATTTGATCCAGACTACAAACAGCTCTCTTCTAGCCTGACAGAAGCTTATTATGTCGTTGAAGATGTGACCAAGCGTCTCAGCGATGTGGTGGACAATCTAGACTTTGACGGCAATCGTCTCTTGCAATTGGAAAGTCGTCTGGATTTGCTCAATACCATTACGAAGAAATATGGTGGGACTGTCGATGATGTTTTGGACTATTTTAGTAAAATCAGTGAAGAATACAATCTATTGACAGGCAATGATTTATCTGGAGATGATTTGGAAGTTCAGCTTAAGAACTTAGAGAAAGAATTGGTTGAACGAGCAGGTCAGCTCAGCCAATCACGCCATGAATTGGCAGTTGTTTTAGAAGATATTATTCGCCAAGAATTGCAAGACTTGTATATGGAGAAAGCTCGTTTCCAAGTTCGATTTACCAAGGGTAAGTTTAACCGTGAAGGAAATGAAACAGTAGAATTTTACATCTCCACCAATCCTGGCGAAGACTTCAAACCACTGGTTAAGGTGGCTTCTGGAGGAGAATTGTCTCGCTTGATGTTGGCCATTAAGTCAGCCTTTGCCCGTAAAGAAGGAAAAACTTCTATTGTCTTTGATGAGGTGGATACAGGGGTGTCTGGACGTGTGGCCCAGGCAATTGCCCAGAAAATTTATAAAATCGGGCAATATGGTCAAGTATTGGCGATTTCTCATCTACCACAAGTCATTGCTATTGCAGATTATCAGTTCTTTATTGAGAAAATATCCGACGAACATTCGACTGTTTCTCGTGTCCGTCTCTTGACCAAAGAAGAGCGTATTGAGGAAATTGCCAAGATGTTAGCCGGTGACAAAATCACAGATGCAGCCCGTAATCAAGCAAAAGAATTAGTAGAAAAAGGTTAGGCGACTAGCCTTTTTGCTTATGTCCAAAGTTTATTTTTTAGTTAAAATTTGTTATAATAGATGGCAAAATTGAAGAGAATTGTAGGATGAAATATGTCAAAGATTAAGATTGTTACGGATTCAAGTACGACTATCGAACCCAGTTTGGTCGAAGAATTGAATATAACAGTTGTTCCATTATCTGTAATGGTTGACGGAGTCGTATACTCTGACAACGATTTAAAAGAAGGAGAATTCTTAGAGCTCATGCGTGGGTCGAAAAACTTGCCAAAAACAAGCCAGCCTCCAGTAGGACTCTTTGCGGAAACTTTTGCTGACTTGGCTAAAGATGGCAGTCAGATTATTGCTATTCTCTTGTCGCATGCCTTGTCAGGGACAGTAGAAGCTGCAAGACAAGGAGCAACCCTATCAGGTGCTGATGTGACAATACTCGATTCAAGCTTTACAGATCAGGCTGAAAAATTCCAAGTTGTAGAAGCAGCACGTATGGCACAAGCTGGTGCCAGCAAAGAAGAAATCCTTGCAGCTATTGAAACAGTCAAAGAAAAAACGGAATTATACATCGGTGTATCAACCCTAGAAAATCTAGTCAAGGGTGGTCGTATTGGACGTGTTCAAGGGATGCTGAGTAGCCTACTCAATATCCGTGTCATCATGGAAATGAAAGACCATCAGCTGACTCCGATTGTCAAAGGACGAGGTAATAAGACCTTTAAAAAATGGCTGGAAGAGTTCACGGCAACTCTAGCAGATAAAAAAGTAGCCGAGATTGGTATTTCCTATTCAGGAACGGCTGATTTTGCAAATGAAATGAAGAGTCAATTACAAGAGTACGTCTCAAAAGAAATTTCTGTCTTAGAGACAGGTTCCATCATTCAAACTCATACTGGTGAGGATGCCTGGGCTATTTTGATTCGTTATGAATAACAGGAAGTTGATTCAAGGTTTTGTTTTCTTTTTTCTGGCAATTTTAGGGTCGATTTTTCTATTTCATCAACTCATTCCTGTTGCCTCATCTCGTATCTCCAGACAAGAGCTTACCGTATCAGAAAAAATCAGTTTTCGATATGTGGCACTTGGTGATTCTTTGACAGAAGGTGTTGGAGATACAACTGGACAGGGGGGCTTTGTTCCCTTGTTGGCTCAATCTCTAACTAACGATTATGGTTATGAAGTAGATTATAAAAATTTCGGAGTTTCTGGGAATACCAGTAATCAGATTCTTAAGCGAATGAAGGAAGATGGAGAGCTGATAAGCTACTTAAAAACAGCAGATCTGTTAACTCTGACAGTTGGTGGCAACGATTTGCGCAAGGCTATTATTAAAAATATTGCCAATCTCAAAGTTTCAACTTTTGATAAGCCCGCAAAAGATTACGGAAAACGATTGGATACGATTATTAAGACAGCGCGTAAGAATAATCCAAATCTTCCCATCTATGTTGTCGGGATTTACAATCCACTCTACCTCAATTTTCCTGAATTGACAGAAATGCAGACAATTGTTGATAATTGGAATACGATGACAGAACAGATAACGGAAAAATATCAACATGTCTACTTTGTTCCGATCAATGATTTGCTCTATAAAGGATTGGAAGGGGAGGCTGGTATTAGTCAAAATGGTAGCCAAGTTACCAATAATTTACTGTATGAGGAAGACAGTTTCCATCCCAATAATACTGGATATGAGATTATGAAAAAAGCGATATTGGAGAGAATGAATGAGACCACGGAAAGCTGGGAACCTTAATATTTGGAAATGGCTATTTTTAGCCCAGTTGGCTTTATTGATTGGTTGCGGAATAGTCCTCTATACACGGATTCAAACAGATAGAGAGGATTTAACAAAGCTCGTTCAGACTAGTGGAGAAGATACCAAGGTTGGGACCTTCTCTACTAATAGGGAACAGCTCAACCAAACCCTCACTAACTATCTAAAAGAGTATCAGACGGAAGAGTTTTCCTATCAATTATTCATAACGAGTCAGCAAGTTGTTTTTGAAGGCAGCTATCAGATTTTTGGTGTGACTATCCCACTCTATATTTATTTTCAACCTAGCAAAATGGAAGATGGCAGTATTTTGTTACGGATAACAGAAATATCAGTTGGAAGTTTATCCTTGCCGAAAGCAGAGGTATTAGCTTATTTACAAAAAAATTATAAACTACCTGCCTTTGTAAAAATAGACTCAGAACAAGCGCAAGTACAGGTTCAACTGACAGAACTGAAGAACAAATTTGGTCTGTATGGAAAGGCGAATACGATTGATTTGTACAACGACCAATTCATTGTTGATATCTACAGAAAAAGACAGTGAAATAGCATTAAAAACTTGACCAAACGCCTAAAATTCGGTACTATATAGAAGTGAGTAATAACTCAGAAAATTATTGGAGGACTTAGCAAATGGCTAATAAACAAGATTTGATTGCAAAAGTTGCAGAAGCAACTTCATTGACTAAAAAAGACTCAGCAGCAGCTGTTGATGCAGTATTCGGAGCAGTAGCAGACTACCTTGCAGCTGGAGAAAAAGTACAATTGATCGGTTTCGGTAACTTTGAAGTTCGTGAGCGTTCAGCACGTACAGGCCGCAACCCTCAAACAGGTGCAGAAATCAAAATCGCAGCATCAAAAGTTCCAGCATTTAAAGCTGGTAAAGCTCTTAAAGACGCTGTAAAATAATAAAAAGGTCCAGTGGACCTTTTTATCTTTTGCTTGAAAATGGGAGAGCAAAACTGGGGATAGACTGTTTTATCCCTCGCCTAGAAATAAAAGAGCGAGGAATAACGTGAAAAAAGCCTATTGTATCAACGTTTCTGCGTTGTGCAGTAGGCTTTTTCTGTGTTTTGGGGCTCCCAGAGTCAGGGAAGTGACTCTGGGAGGTTGGAAATGAAGCAAAAACATTTTGCGTCAAAGAGGGAGAAGCTTTATACTCAATGAAAATCAAAAGTAGCCTAGGAAACGAAGCCGAAGATAGAACTCTGTTACTTTCTTATTTCAAGGTAACAGGCTGAAAACCTCCACTGGAGCTTTTCACTCATCAAGGCTCTTGACAACGGATAATTTTGATTTTCGAAGAGTATTAGTAGTTTTCTACAGTACACATTCTCGTTTTAAGACAACAAAAAAACCAGCCTTGGCCAGCTGATTTTTTAGGAGATTTATGAAAAATTTTAGGATACACCTATAGTATACTCGAATTTTCAGATTCTTCATCGGTCTGTAGACCTATTTTGTTAAAAAATAAACATGTGTTATAATAGAAAAAATAAAAAAGGGAAGATTTTTTATGACAATCCGTAAAGCTAGACAATCTGATATTCCAGTTTTAAATGAATTGCTTCAAGATATTTTACAGGTGCATCACCAGGCACGACCAGATATTTTTAAAAGTGCAGGTCAAAAATTTTCTGAGGCTGAATTAGTAGCACTTTTGGAAAATCCAGATAAGCCTATTTTTGTCTTTGAGCTAGAGGGACAAGTGGTTGGGCATTTGTTTTGTGAATTATCTACCGCAACAGGCGATGTTTTAGAACCAGTTAAAACCTTGTTTATTGATGATTTGTGTGTAGCCGATTCGGCGCGTGGTCAAAAAATTGGCGAGCAACTTTATGAATTTGCTCTTTCCTATGCTAAGGAGCAGGGTTGCCACAATCTTACCTTGGATGTATGGGCTGACAATGCAGGAGCTGTCCGTTTTTATGAACGCCAAGGAATGAAACCGCAAAAGTTCCGTATGGAGCAAATAATAAATTAAAAAAGAGGGAGTCCCTCTTTTTAATGTTCTCTCATTTTTGCTAATAAGTTTTGAGCAGTTTCTAGGTTGCTGTGCTTTTCTTTCCGCAGGAGTTGGGCTAGTTGGTCTACTTCATGCTCCTCGGCACCAGCAAGTAGCGCTAGGGATTTTGCCTGGAGCTTCATATGACCAGCCTGAATCCCTGAAGTAACAAGAGCGCGCAGGGCAGCAAAGTTCTGACAGAGACCGACAGAAGCGATGATAGAAGCTAATTGGCGTGCCTTTGGTTGTTGGAGAAGGTCAAAAGCGACTGCTACCTTTGGATTGAGCCCGATAGAGCCACCGACGGAGGCGATCGGAAGAGGTAGGGTGATGGAGCCGACCAAGTGCTCGCCATCAATGGACCAAGTAGAAAGCCCCTTGTATTGCCCATCACGGCTGGCATAAGCATGAGCCCCGGCTTCGACTGCCCGCCAGTCATTTCCTGTAGCGATAACGACAGCATCTATACCATTAAAAATCCCTTTGTTATGTGTCGCAGCACGATAAGGGTCCACTTGCGCCAGTTTGCTTGCCAGGGCTATTTTTTGAGCAGTTTCTTGGGCAATGGCAGAGCTGGTAGCCAGGCTAGAGATGGCTATATGACATTGGGCGGTGACCAGTGACTCCGTTGCATAGTTGGAGAGGATTCCCATCAAAGCCTGTCCCTTGCTGAGCTCTTCTAAATCATCCTTAATCGCTTCTAACATGTTATTGAGGATATTGGCTCCCATGGCTTCTTGTACATCAACCTGAAGATAGACAATCAAAAACTCATCCTTACTCTCAACAGTCAATTCTCTTGCACCGCCCCCTCGTTTAACAATGGAAGGGTGTGCTTGATTGGCAGTTTCTAAAATACTCTCCTTATGGTCAAGAATCGCCAGTGTCGCTCTGCTATGGTCCGAAATAGCGTAGAGAGCAACTTGTCCAATCATGATACGGTTGTGAATAGTCGTTGTAATACCGCCTGATTTAGCGATGATATTGGCTCCGAATGATGCAGCTGCAACCACAGAAGGTTCCTCAGTGACCATGGGTACTGAATGAGTCTGTCCATCCACTAGAAGTTCTGGAAGTACAGAAAAAGGTAAGGAAAACGTTCCTAGATGATTTTCTGCCATCTTTCCCGCAATTGCTTCTGGCAGGTTTTTGTCTTTGTATAGAATGTCTAAGCTATCTTCCGATAGGGAACGATTCTGACGGAGAATATCAATGCGCTCTTGGCGTGATTTTTTATAAAATCCGGAAAAAGTTGACATAGGTTCCTCTTTCTATAGGAAAGCGCCCCTTGGTGAGAGCCAAAGGGCGCCGTTTTGGGGAGCGGGAAAGAACTTGACTGATAGAAAAGAGTTCGTCTTCCCGCCCCCGCACAGTTGATTAGGTCAGATTTAGAGTGTAATAACACGAATAAATCTGCCAATCAACCACTGCGCTGAGATGTTGACGCTAACTGTGAAAAGTGTGTTGGAAATTCGATCAGCCTATCATTCATTGGAATAATGAATGATAGGTAAAATGTTTATTTACGATAGATACGTTTGTGATTGTCCACTTTGATAAGGGCAAAGGGAGTTTGGTCTTCTGGTAGGTCAAGGGATGAACCAGTTTCATCAAGGATAATTTCTTCAAAGAAGACTTGTTCGTATTCCTTAACGCTGAGTTTTGTACGCTGATTGAGTTGTTTTAAACGATTTTCTTGTAAGTGGTCGCGATAACCTTCAACGAGTTGACCGCTGAAAATTTCACAGACAGCACCGCTACCATAGCTATAAAAGAGGATTTGATCCCCCGTCTCTAAAGCTCTGCTATTTTCCAAAAGGGAAAGGAGGGAGAGGAAGATAGAGCCAGTGTAGATGTTGCCGACAACCTTATTATAGACGATTGCTTCTTGGAAACGCTCTGTCAAACGTTCCAATGTTTCTTCGTCCTGAGTGATAGCCTGCAATCCTTTAAGACCTTGCTTGGAGAAAGGAATGTGTAAGCACATGGCAGCAAAATCGTTGAGGGTTTTGCCTGTTTTTTGTTGATAGTAGTTGAAAGTTGTCGTCAAGCAATCAGTGTACTGTTCAGTTGAAAATTTACCATCAACACGTGGATATTTGTCGTAGTTAGGACGCCAGAAGTCGTAGATGTCACGTGTCTGGCAGACATTATCATTGTTGAGGACCAAAATTCGTGGGTTTGCGGTTACCAACATGGCAACTGCACCAGCACCTTGGGTAGGTTCACCGCCAGAAGCGACTCCATACTTTGCAATATCACTAGCAATGACTAGGACTTTTGATTCTGGGAATTGAGCGATATGGCTTTTGGCAAGACTTAGTCCAGCCGTTGCACCGTAACAAGCCTCCTTCATCTCGATGGAGCGAGCGAAGGGCTGAATACCGAGTAATCCATGAATGGTGACGGCAGCTGCCTTACTTTGATCTACGCTAGATTCTGTACCGACAATAACCATGTCAATAGTTTGTTTATCTTCTTCTGTCAAAATAGCTTCGGCAGCCCTTGCCCCAAGACTGATAATATCTTGAGTGACAGGAGCTACAGCCATTTCAGACTGAAGAAGACCAATCTTAAATTTATTTGGGTCCACATTGCGGGCTTGGGCTAAATCAGCCAAATCTAAAACATAATCGGGTGCCGCAAATCCGATTTTATCAATACCGATGTTCATAATATATCCTTTGTGTACAAATGATAGGTTAACTTGTTTGCGCATTGGAAACGATTAGGGAGATGCCTTGACCGCCTCCGATACAAAGTGAGCAAAGACCAAGCTCTTTTTCTTGCTTGATTAATTCGTGAATCAGAGTGACTAGGATTCGACTACCACTAGCTCCGATTGGATGTCCAAGGGCTATAGCACCACCATTGACATTGACTTTTGCAGGATCAATGCCGAGTTGTTTGACAACTGGAATTGATTGGGCTGCAAATGCCTCGTTGAGTTCGAATAGATCGATATCCTCGACTGTTTTATTCAGTTTTTGTAGCGCTTTTTGGCTAGCAGTAATAGGTCCAAGCCCCATCAATGCGGGATCTAAACCGCTTGTTGCATAGGCCTCAATATAGGCGAGTGGCTGGATATTTAGCTCACTGGCTTTTTCATCAGACATGAGTACCAAGACAGCACAGCCGTCGTTGATGCCAGAAGCATTGGCTGCGGTGACGGTTCCATCCTTTTTAAAAGATGGCCGAAGTGTTGCCAATTTTTCAATTGGCGTCAGACGAGGGTACTCATCTGTGGCAAAAATAGTTTCGCCTTTCCGATTTTTTAATCTAATAGGAACAATTTCGTCAACAAATCTTCCCTCAGCAATAGCTTTCGCAGCCTTCTCTTGGCTACTGTATGTAAAAGCATCTTGCTCTGCGCGACTGACTTGATAGTGTTCAGCAACATTTTCTGCAGTAATGCCCATGTGATAGTCGTTGAAGGCATCTGTTAGACCGTCTGTCAGCATAGAATCTTCTAGAGTAATATGACCAAATTTACTACCAAACCGGCTAGTTTTGGATAGATAAGGTGCCTGGCTCATAATTTCAATGCCTCCAGCCACAACTACATCATTGTCACCTAGCATGATTGACTGGGCAGCCAGGAGGACTGATTTGAGACCGGAACCACAGACTTTATTGACTGCATAGGCAGAGGCTGTCTGAGGAATGCCTGCACGAATAGCAATTTGACGTGCAATATTTTGTCCTTGTCCTGCTGAAAGAACATTTCCGAAGATAACTTCATCAACGCTGTCTGCAGGGATGTTTTTATTAGCTAAGGCTGTTTCGAGGACTTGCGCCCCTAAATCAGCAATTTCAATATCTTTCAGACTACCTCCGAAACTGCCGATGGCAGAACGATAGGCAGACACGATAGCTACTTTTTTCATGATAACTCCTATAGTGGTATCGTTTTGAACTGTCGTGTTCAGCCTTACTATTATACCATTATTTTGTATTTTTTCTAAGAAGAAAGATAGGTCTAGAGACTGAATTTACATGAAAGAGTAATGAAAGCGTACACAGATTGTGGAAAGGCTGGCATTTTTTTACCTTTTCGTGTAAAATAGAGAAGTATAAGAGGGGAACCTCAAAATTTAAAGGAGAATCCATAAATGGTAAAATTGGTTTTTGCTCGCCATGGTGAGTCTGAATGGAACAAAGCTAACCTTTTCACTGGTTGGGCTGATGTTGATTTGTCTGAAAAAGGTACACAACAAGCAATCGATGCAGGTAAATTGATCAAAGAAGCAGGTATCGAATTTGACCTTGCTTTCACATCTGTATTGAAACGTGCTATCAAGACTACAAACTTGGCTCTTGAAGCTGCAGATCAATTGTGGGTACCAGTTGAAAAATCATGGCGTTTGAACGAACGTCACTACGGTGGTTTGACTGGCTTGAACAAAGCTGAAGCAGCTGCTGAATTTGGTGATGAACAAGTTCACATCTGGCGTCGTTCTTATGATACTTTGCCACCAGAAATGGCTAAAGATCATGAGCATTCAGCACACACTGACCGTCGCTATGCACACCTTGATGATTCAGTTATTCCAGATGCAGAAAACTTGAAAGTAACGCTTGAGCGTGCCCTTCCATTCTGGGAAGATAAAATTGCTCCAGCATTGAAAGACGGTAAAAACGTATTCGTAGGTGCACACGGTAACTCAATCCGTGCCCTTGTAAAACACATCAAACAATTGTCTGATGACGAAATCATGGATGTGGAAATTCCAAACTTCCCACCACTTATATTCGAATTGGATGAAAACTTGAACATTGTGAAAGAGTACTACTTGGAAGCATAATTCATTTAAGGCCTGAGTTCGCTCAGGCTTTTTTAGTTTTGAATATCGGATTTTTCATAGAGAGTATGGTATACTGGTGGTATTAAATGGTAGGAGGAATTTATTATGGCAAGTAAAAAAATGCTACATGCATGTTTGCGTGTTGAGAACTTAGAAGCATCTCAAAAATTTTATGAAGAAGCATTTGGATTTAGGGAAACCCGTCGCAAGGACTATCCAGAGCACAAGTTTACCTTGGTTTACTTGGCACTTGAAGGAGATGACTTTGAGATTGAATTGACCTACAATTATGATCATGGTCCCTATATCGTAGGCGACGGTTTCTCGCATCTAGCTCTTTCTTCAGATGATTTAGAAGGTGATAATGCTAAACATAAAGAATTGGGCTATCCAACGACAGACATCAAGGGCTTGCCAGGAAGTCCAGGTCGTTATTATTTTGTGACAGATCCAGATGGCTACCGTGTGGAAGTCATTCGTGCAGATTAATTTAGAAAAGATTGCCTAGGCAGTCTTTTTCTTTTCAAAAAAAATCAGAAAATGGCAGAAGGGAGGGATTAGGAAGCAAATCAATTATTTATACTTAATGAAAATCAAAAGTAGCCTAGAAAACGAAGCCGAAGATAGAACTGGAGTTCATCAAGGAAAGTTGACAACGGATAATTTTGATTTTCGAAGAGTATTACCTAATCTTTTTATGAGTTTTTATAGAACTGTCTTGACAAGAGCCTTTAAATGATTTAGCATAGTTTATATATGTTTTGAATGGGAGGTTGGAGATGAAAAAAGTTAGTTTTTGGTTGGGAATCAACATCGCCTTGCTCGGCATAATGGTAAGTTTGGCTGTATGGTTATTTGCAGGACTTCAAGAAAGACAGGTTAGTCAGTTTATCGAGGAAAAACAACAAGCCATCCTCGCTAAAGGCAAGGGAAAAATTCAAGAGGGAAATATTGATACGACCCATGTTGTGGCTGCCTTACCTACAGATGATGCAGGTCATGTCTTAGGACCTGTAGAAAGTCGAATGATTTCCTATGTTCAAAGACGCTTTGGTCATAAAAAACCAGCAGGAAAAATTCAAAAACTGGTCTTTGTTTCATCAATAGAGGGAAAAACAAATTTTAAAAATGTAACAGCTCGTGAAATTCAAGCGGAGCACTATAAAGTAGACAACTTGCAAATTAAAAAGCAGGATAAACTCCCGTCTGAGCGTGTGTTATTGACGCAGGACAATGAATTGTTTACCCTGGAAGATTTATTACCTAATTTATCCTCTGCAGCAAGTATTATTGTTGGTCATCTAAGAGAAGCCCTACTTGCTCAAGGAATGAAAGAGACTGATGTAGAAGCGATTGTCAAAAAATTTGAAACACTAGACTTAAATGCTATTTCCTTTAGTTATGGAGACAGCCAATTAACCTTACAATTACCAGATGGTTACGGCATCAACCAGTTGGTTCTACCAATTTCAGATTTGTACCCAGTAGTGAAGAGTGATTATCTAGTAGATGCTGATAAGGTTGGCTATGATGAGTATATGGCTGCACAAGTTGTGGATAAGAAACATTTGAGGCAGGTCGCTCTAACCTTTGATGATGGACCAAATTCGAACACAACACCGGTAGTTTTAGATTTACTGAAAAAATATAATGCCAAAGCAACTTTCTTTGTTGTTGGTAAGGCTGTAGCTGGGAATGAAGCTATTCTCCGTAGAATGGTAGCAGAAGGGCACGTCATTGCCAACCATACGTGGAATCATCCCAATCTAGTCACTATATCTGGGGAGCAAGTACAGAGAGAGATTCAAGATACACAGGCAGCTATTACTGAAGCTACAGGTATTGTACCAACAATGGTTCGCCCTCCTTATGGTTCGGTTAACCAGGCTGTTGTCAATCAGATGGGACTTCCATCGATTTATTGGTCGGTCGATTCTAAAGATTGGAAGAGTCGCAATCCCCAAGCCATTTTGAAAGAAATAAAAGAACAGACTTGTCCAGGAAGTATTATCCTAATGCATGATATTCATCAGTCAACAGTTGATAGCCTCGAGTCTGTATTGCAATATTTAACAGGTGAGGGCTACAATATGGTTACTGTAACAGACTTACTCGCCAGTCCTCTCAATCCTCAATTAATCTATTATTCACAAGAATTATCTGGTCCAGCCCAGTAAGAATGATAAAAGGCTTAGAATCATGTTAGTAGAAACACTGGTTCTAAGCCTTTTGTATATTGTTCATTATATTTTGTAGAGCTCTTGATTCTTGAGAATGACTTCTTGGACGGAGGCATACTTTTTCAATTGTTTTAGTTCGCTAGGACTAGATACTAGAGTGATGACAAGACCTTCCTTGCCCATGCGTCCAGTACGTCCAGAACGATGAGTGTAGGCTTCTTGGTCAAAAGGAACTTCAAAGTTGAAGACACATTCTAAGTTATCAATATCGATACCGCGTGCGACCATATCTGTAGCAAGTAGAAGATTGAGTTCGTGATTTTTGAAACGTTCGATGATGACCTTACGGAATTTTACGTTGACATCAGAAGCCAATGAAACTGCATTCACACCATTATAGAGTAGTTTATCTTCGCTTGCACCAAGGTCTGATAGGCTGTTGAAGAAAGCTAGAGCACGAAAATCAGGGATATTGGCAAACTTACGTAGAGTTTCCAAACGTTCACGCTTATCTATCATCATATAGCAATGCTGGATATTATCCAATTTCTGCTCAGATAAATCAATGCTTTCAATGTCTTCAGCAATTTTTTGATGGTCAAATTTAGCTGTTGCACTCATGTAGATTAACTGGTGGTCACGAGGTACATAGCTGATAATCTTTTCAACAAACTGATATTGAGAATCGGAGAATAGCTGATCAAACTCATCTAGGACGATGGTGTTGATATTCATCATCTTGATTTTTTTCAATTTAATCAACTCGAAAATACGACCAGGTGTTCCAATCAGGATTTCTGGTCCTTTTTTTAGTCGCTCAATCTGGCGTTTTTGACTGGAACCAGACAAGAATAGTTGGGCAGTCAACCCAATTGTCTCCGACCAAGTCTTACAAACCTCAAATATTTGACCAGCCAGCTCTGTATTTGGTGCGAGGATGAGCAATTGTTGGGCTTTTTTAGGAGTTAGGGCTAATAAGCTAGGCCAGAGGTAGGCAAGGGTTTTACCAGTACCAGTTGGGCTGATAGCTAGAAGGGACTTGCCGTTTGCAATAGGCTCGAAGGCCTGGACTTGGATAGGAGTAAAGTCCTCAAAGCCAAGTAGGGTAAGCTGGTCCGTCCAGCTGGAGGGAAATTTAGATTTCATTGTTATCCGCCTTAAAGATTATTCCTGCGTCTTGACGCATGGTGTAAAGTGTTTGATGGACGCTTTCTGCCACAGCCAACCACTGGTCCACAAGCTTGCGGTTTTGTTGCTTGATTGCCTGTGCAATTTCTAGCGCTTCTTCGAGCATAGGGTGCTGGGCCGCTTGGATTGGTAAAACAACTTGCTCTCCATCATGTTTTGTGAAAATAGCAGAGCTGATATACTGGCATGCGTTGAGTGTTAGTGTTCCATTCTTTGTATAGATTTCGCTCGCTAGATTGCTTGTAATATTTTTTCCTGCTTGAATGTGGACGATATAGTTGTCATAAATGAGTTGTCCCGAACCATTTAAGTCAATACTAGAAGGTAGCTGTTGTGCTACATAGCGGGCCGTTCTGGGAGTTCCCAAAATGCCGATAGCGGCGTAGAGCGTATAGACACCTAAATCCATGAGAGCACCACCGGAAAAATCAGTTGAAAAGATATTTGGCATTTGCCCAGCTAACAATTCAGGCATCTTAGAAGAATATTTGGCATACCCAAATGAACCACCTAAAATCGTTTTATCCGTCAAAAATTCACGGATAATGGTGTGAGCTTGTTCGTGATAGTTTCGAGCAGCCTCAAAGAGGAAAACATTATTTTCTTGGGCAACGCGACGCAATTGTCCTAATTCCTGAGGTGTAGAAACCATGGGTTTCTCAACAATAGCATGTTTACCAGCAGCTAGAACAGCTTTTGCCTGTTCAAAGTGAAGGGCATTTGGACTGGCGATATAGACAACATCAATGGGAGCAGAAAGAAATTTTACCCATTCTGTGTATAAATCGACTCCTTCATACTGCTCTGAAAAGGCAGCAGCAGTTTCTAGTTTACGGGAGAAAACAGCCTGTAGCTGATAATGTCCACTTAAATGGGCCGCCTCGATAAAACGATGAGAGATGTCTGAGGTGCCAACAATACCAAAATTAAGCATAAATTCTCATTTCTTTTGTGTTATCCTTTTCATTATACCATGTTTCATGGTAAAATAGTATTGAAAATAGAAGGAGATGATGATGACTCAGAAACCCATTATTATTGGCGTAACCGGCGGATCTGGGGGTGGCAAGACAAGTGTGTCACGTGCCATTCTGGATAATTTCCCAAATGCTCGTATATCTATGATTGAACACGATTCTTATTATAAGAATCAGTCCCACCTGACCTTTGAAGAACGGATACTAACCAATTATGACCATCCACTGGCTTTTGATACGGATTTGATGATTTATCATATCAGTGAGCTATTAGCAGGACGTTCAGTGGATATTCCGATTTATGATTACACTCAGCACACACGTTCAGAGAAGACCTATCGTCAGGAACCACAAGATGTATTTATTGTGGAAGGTATTTTAGTATTGGAAGACAAACGGTTGCGGGATTTAATGGATATTAAGATATTCGTCGATACTGATGACGATATTCGTATCATTCGCCGCATTAAGAGAGACATGGAAGAGCGTGGCCGTAGCTTAGATAGTATCATTGAGCAGTACACCTCGGTGGTGAAACCAATGTATCACCAGTTTATCGAGCCAACCAAGCGCTATGCAGATATCGTCATTCCTGAAGGCGTCAGCAACGTTGTAGCCATCGACTTGATTAACACCAAGGTGGAGAGTATATTAAGAGAGCGTGGTTAAGATGCCGAAGCAAAGAATATTACCTCATATCATATTAGGGATTATGGGTGCTAGCGGTCAAATGGTAACTGGCAAGCAGATTACCGACTATGTTCAACGTGATTTAGGCGAATTTTGGCAGGTTGCCCATAGCCAAGTCTATCCAGAATTAAAACGTATGACCAAGGAAGAATTGATTACTTGTCATGCAGTACCTGGAAATGAAAAGGAAAAGCAGTATGCGATGACGGCTACTGGTCGTCAGATTTTAGACGAATGGCTATCCATTCCAAATGAAGAAACGCCTCAGCAAAGAGACTTGTTTTCAATCAAGATGTTTTTTATCCGTGAAAAGGATGACCCACGGATTCCTGGTTTGTTGCAGAGTCAAATTGAACTAGTCACCAAGCACTTAAAACACCTAGAAAGTCGTAAAGTTGAGCTGTTCTCAACCAAGGAAAGTATCCAAGACAATTATGGACACTATTTGATTTTGACACGGGCTATTGAACGCAACCGTGCCCAGCTCAAATGGTTAGAGGATACACTGGCAGAAATGTAACGATTCGGATTTCCGAATCGTTTTTTCTTGTGTCCTGTTTTGGATTATGTTAGAGTAAGAAGAAATGTGACTTAATTGGAGGAATGTATGTCAATCAAACAGATGGTTAGTATGGCGCTAGTAGTTTGGAATTTAGTTGTCTTTATTACCTATGGTATGGATAAAGGGAAGGCAAGAAAGAACGCCTATCGGATTTCAGAAAAGACCTTATTACTCATGTCCTATTTTGGTGGCGGGCTGGGTGCCTGGGCAGGTGGAACCCATTTTCGGCATAAGACACAGAAAAAGTATTTTCAACTAGCCTGGGCTATAGGGGTATTGATTGATGCAGTGATTATGTACTGGATGTGGAAATAGGCGCAAGCCTTTTTCTTTATCGCTCGGACTATAAAAGTCGGCTTAACTATGCTATAATGTTCCTATGACAAAACAAGAAAAAATTTCAAATTATCAACTATTATTGGCTCAATTGGAAGCTCTTCTTGATGGTGAAACCAATGCTTTAGCCAATCTATCAAATGCTTCTGCTTTGCTCAATCAAGCTCTACCAAACTCTGTCTTTACAGGATTTTACTTATATGATGGTCAAGAATTGATTTTGGGGCCTTTTCAGGGTGGCGTTTCCTGTGTTCATATTGCACTTGGAAAGGGTGTCTGCGGTGAGGCTGCAGCTAAGCGCCAGACTATTCTCGTAGACGATGTTCGTCTACATGATAACTATATTTCCTGCGATGCGACAGCTCTTTCGGAAATCGTTGTGCCAATGGTGAAAAACGACCAGTTGCTGGGCGTTTTGGACTTGGATTCGAGATTGGTTGCTGATTATGATACGATTGACCAAGACTATCTAGAAAAGTTCGTTGCTCTCTTGGTTGAGAAGACGGACTGGAATTTTGCTATGTTTGGAGAAAAACGCTAATGTACCAAGCTTTATATAGGAAGTACCGAAGCCAGACCTTTGAGGAGATGGTGGGGCAGGAGGTGGTTGCGACCACACTCAAACAGGCCATTGAACAGGGGAAAATTAGCCATGCCTACCTCTTTTCAGGTCCTCGTGGTACGGGTAAGACATCGGCAGCTAAGATTTTTGCCAAGGCCATGAATTGTCCTAATCAGGTTGGAGGCGAGCCTTGTAACGATTGCTATATCTGTCAGGCTATTACGGAAGGTAGCTTGGAAGATGTGATTGAGATTGATGCTGCTTCCAACAATGGTGTGGATGAAATTCGTGATATTCGTGATAAGTCGACCTATGCACCTAGTCTTGCGACCTATAAGGTCTATATCATCGACGAGGTCCACATGCTGTCTACTGGTGCCTTCAACGCCCTCTTGAAGACCTTGGAAGAACCGACTGAAAATGTAGTCTTTATTCTAGCAACGACGGAATTGCATAAGATTCCTGCTACCATTCTGTCAAGGGTGCAACGATTTGAATTTAAGTCCATCAAGGTGACGGACATTCAGGAGCACTTGGCTGCAATTTTGACCAAGGAAGGGCTAATCTTTGACGAGCGGGCTCTGACGATCATTGCGCGTCGGGCAGAAGGGGGGATGCGGGATGCCCTATCTATTTTGGATCAGGCTCTCAGCCTTAGTCAGGACCAGCAAGTGACCTTGGAAATTGCTGAGGAAATTACGGGTTCTATCAGCTTGCGTGCCTTGGATGACTATGTGGCAAGTCTGCGTCAAGGGGATAGTGTCACAGCTCTCCAGCATCTACAAACCTTGTTTGACCAAGGAAAGAGTATGAGCCGTTTTGCGACAGATCTTTTGCACTATTTGAGAGATGTCCTTATCGTGCAGACGGGTGGTGAGGATACGCATTTAACAACAGGTTTTTCAGAAAATCTAGCTCTTGAGCAGGCACGGATTTTTACCATGATTGAGACGGTGACCAGGGGTTTGGCGGACATCAAGTCCAGTCCTCAACCGAAGATTTACGCTGAAATGATGACCATTCGTTTGGCTGAAGATAGTTCTCCTTCGGGGGCAATGGCAGAGCTGCCAGCTGATTTACTGGGGCAACTAGCCAGTCTGCAACAACAAGTTGCGGATTTACAGAAACAACTAGGTCAATTATCTAGTCAACCAAGTGCTGTTAAGCCAGTTTCACGCAAGCCGCAGGCTCCGAAGAAGTACCGATTGGATACCAGCAAGGTTCATGCTATTTTGCAGGAAGCTATGGAAAATCCAACCTTGGCGCGTGAAAATTTGACTCGCTTGCAGAATGCTTGGGGAGAAATTATTGAGAGTTTATCAGGAGCAGATCGTGCCTTGCTTGTTGGTTCTCAACCAGTCGCTGCAAATGAAAATCATGCGATTCTAGCCTTTGATTCTCCACTTAATGCTGAACAGACTATGAAGCGTGACAATCTCAATACCATGTTTGGAAATATTCTCAGCAAGGCCGCAGGTTTTTCGCCACAGATTTTAGCCATTGCTCAGGAAGATTGGGTCAGCATTCGTGCTGAATTTTCGGCTAAGGCAAAAGGGCAAAAAACGCAAGAAATCGAAAAAGAAGCCAGTCCAGTCCCAGAAGAATTTGGCTTTCTAGCGGACTCAGTAGAGATTTTGAATGATTAAAAAATATCAGTCCTAAGACTGATGAATAGTTTTGATAGATATTTTATACTATATTCAATCCTAAATATTTTTCATATCTCCTTAAGAAACACTGACTGATTAGTTGGTGTTTTCTTGTTTAGAAAAGAATCGAAACCTATCAAGAAAGCATATAAAAATTCAGCCAGTTGACTGAATTTTTGGTATAATCTATTTTATGAAACTTCCACAATTTCTTTTTTTAGCCATTACAACTATTTTAGCTGTTTATTTTATGAATGCATCGATTTTGACAGGAGATTTCTTGATTGCAGGTATCTACGCCTTTATCGCCTATCGGAATCTTCATTTTGCTTACAAGGTGACTAAATTTATTCGTTTGGTGGAGAAGCAGACCAAGAAGTAAGGCTGATTTCTCCGCTGGAGATAATTTTTGCTTTGCCGTTATCTAACTGGATAACCAGATTTCCTGTATCAGTAACAGCGATGGCAGTACCCTTAAATTCAACTTGATTTTCTACAAAGCTCACTTGTTGGCCAACGACAAGTGATTTTTCTTTGTAAAGGGCAATTAGTTCCTTCTCATCGGTTTCTAAGAAGGCTTTCCAGATGGCAGTAATGAGTTGGTTGCGGGTAAATGGTGGTTGTTCCTCGAAAAGATTTCCTGCTGATTGTTGTAATTCCTTAGGGAAATCGTCTATGCGGACATTGATGCCGACACCGATAATGACATCGGTTACCCGTTGGTTTTCCATAGAAGAGATAGCCTCAGTGAGGATGCCAGCGACCTTTTTGTGTCCGAGATAGATGTCATTGACCCACTTGATTTGGACGTCCAAGTCGCAAAGAGATTGAATGGCCTTCACAACAGCGGCAGCGGCCAGTATGGTGTAGGGCTTAAATTCTAGAAATGGAACATTGGGAGAGAGACGAAGCGACATATAAATGCCACCTGACTTGGAGGCATAAAAGGGTCTCCCAAATCGTCCCTTGGCTTTATTCTGATAGGGAGCTAGATATAAGGCAGGACTAGAATGACCTGCTTCAATACCTTGCTTGGCATCTAGCTGGGTGGAGTCGCTATCCATATTCAGATGGACAGGTAGTTGAAGCTCCTGAGAGATTAATTCGGGTAGGAGTAAATCGCCTTCGGCTAATCTATAGCCACGATTACGGGCAGCCTCAATAGTTAAACCATGCGTTTCTAACTGGCGAATGGCCTTCCAAATGGATGTCCGTGAAATGCCCAATTCCTGTGCCAAATCTTCTCCGCTGACATAATCCTCTCTCTCTTTTAAAAGGAGATATATTTTCTGATAGGTTTTCATACCTTCATTATAGCAAAAAATTCACCTAAAACGTGATATAATAGTTTCAAATAAGGAGGTTTTCATGAAGACACTTGATTACATTGTTACATTGACCAACACTCCGTCGCCAACTGGTTTTACGACGGATATTATGAATTATATCAAGGCAGAGGTTGAAAGTTTCGGCTATGCTGCTAGTAAGACCGCTAAAGGTGGTGTTTTGGTGACAGTTCCGGGGGAAAATGACCAGGAACACCGCATGGTGACTGCTCACCTGGACACTTTGGGTGCCATGGTTCGTGCAGTTAAGCCAGACGGCCGACTCAAAATGGATTTGGTGGGAGGATTTGGATACCCTTCTATTGAGGGAGAAAACTGCTTAATTCATTGCGCTAAAAATGGCAAGACTTTCACAGGTACTATTCTCATGCACCAGACCTCTGTCCATGTCTATCGGGATGCCAGTACCGCTGAGCGCAATCAGACCAACATGGAAATTCGTTTGGACGAAAAAGTGACCAATGCGGACGAGACGCGGGCCTTGGGTATTGAAGTCGGAGATTTTATCTCCTTTGATCCTCGTACCGTCGTGACAGAAACTGGCTTTATCAAGAGTCGTCACTTGGATGATAAGGTATCCGCAGCTATCTTGCTTCATCTATTGAGGGTCTATAAGGAAGAGGGGATTACTCTACCTTATACGACACATTTCTATTTTTCAAACAATGAAGAGATTGGCTACGGTGCCAACTCCAGCATTCCTGCTCAGGTGGTTGAATATTTGGCAGTCGATATGGGGGCAATGGGAGATGACCAGCAAACTGACGAATATACAGTTTCTATCTGTGTCAAAGACGGCTCAGGTCCCTACCATTATGAACTTCGTCAGCACTTGGTAGCCTTGGCTGAGAGGGATGGTATTCCTTACAAGCTGGATATTTATCCTTACTATGGTTCCGATGCTTCGGCAGCTATGCGAGCAGGTGCAGATGTTAAGCATGCACTGCTTGGTGCTGGAATCGAGTCCAGCCATTCCTATGAACGGACGCATTTGGATTCTGTAGTTGCGACTGAGCGGATGGTAGATGCCTATTTGAAATCAGCAATGGTAGATTAAGATGAATGAAACCCGTTTTTTAGAGTTATTCAATGACTTGGATAAGGTCTTGCGTAGGGTGTGCGGTGTTGCGGATGGGGAATATGCAGATGTAGGCTCTATGTTGACCAAGGCAAAGGAATTGACGCGACATAATCCCGTTGAGGCGAACTGGGATAAACTCTATGTGGCTCGTCAGTTGCGTAATCTCATGGTTCATGAGAAACGAACAGGTTTGAAGGAAGTAGCCCAACCTTCGCAGGAATTAATCACTGTTTTGGAAAAAGTGATAGCCCAGTACCAAGAACCGATTATCATTGCTGACTATTTGCAAAAGACCCAGAAAATTAAGCCGGTTATTTTTGAGGCCAAGGACAAATTGATAAAGGCTTTAGAAATTGTGGAGCAAGAGCATTTTTCTAAGTTTCCTATTTTTTCTGACAAGGTTTATCAAGGCCTGGTTTCTGACAAGGGATTGACAAATTGGTTGGCCAAGGCAAGCAAGGAAACGGGCTCTATACGTGAAAAATTGGTGGAGGCTAGTCTTGAAGACGTACTAGCTTGTGAGGAAGATAGTATTCAGGTGATTGTTCTACCAATAACAGCCCATCTTTATCAGGTAATTAATCATTTTGAGGGGCGTAAGCGCACAACCGTCCTAGTCAGTCGTCAGGCGAGCGGGAAGCTTCATTCGCCAGAGGATCTTGTTGGTATTGTCACAGCCCAGGACTTGGCAGAGATTTATGGGATGGTGGATTGAAGCAATAGTTCTTGTTAATCCATTATCAAGGTGTATTACTGTGTTGAAAAAGACTTGAATATGTTGTGAAACTCGTAAATAAAAGATATTTAGGAGTCCCAATTCTACATTGTCACAATATAAATATTTTTTAGGAAAAAATATGGAAAAACAAACTTTTATCACTTTAGAAGATATTGATACCTCTATTGCAGCAGAAAATTTTAATAGACTTTTGGATGAAAATAAAACATACTTTTTGAATGGTTCGTGGGGATCAGGAAAAACAACGTTTTTAGAATCAACAGAGTCGCAATCAAAAAAGAAGTTCGTTACTATTGATTTATGGAGAAATACTGACAAAAGAAGTCTTGTTGAAGTTGCTTATGCCGGTTTACACCCTGTTTTATACTGGGGAGCATTACTATTCAGTTTTCTTTTTGTAATCATCTCTATTTTAATGACCAATACAGTAAATCTAGGATTAAGTAAATTTCTACACCCCATATGGATACTCCCTGTTGGGTTTATTTCCCTAGTAGTTGCGGCGGTGCAATTAGTAGCGATAAAGACAGAAATAGTTTATTCTTGGTTATTGGCTAATTTGTGCTTAAAAAATAAAGTTCTAGTGATTGACGACTTTGACCGTTTAACGCCCTCACAACAGGAGGAAGCATATAGATTATTTTCCTTGTTAAGAGGGAGGTTGCCTATAGTCTTTGTTGGTGATATCGAGAATATTTATAGTGTAAAAGATAATTTTCTATCAAAAATTATTGATAGGAGGGTAGAGTTGCCATTTGTGCTTCAATCTGAACAGATTTGGGATGATTATTTTATAAAGTTAGAACAAAGATTTGCCACTGAAATTTCTGATAGTTTCAAAAAAAGAGTAAAGGTAGAAAAGAGAAGTCTAAGGGATAGAGAGCATTTCAATGACTATGTTAACCAAGAATTTTTTTCCAGAGGAAAACTTGGGCATGTTCAGGTAGAGGAACAATTATTAATCATTTATTCCTATCTTTTCTATATTGAATACTATAGGAAGTTACTCAATAATGAAACGATTATTGAAAATAAAAGCAATTCGTCAGATTTTAGTGAGATATTTACTAAAGGAGAGGAAATTCCCAACCTTCTGTCTCGCCTACAACGTGATAACACAAACAAATATCCAGTAAGTTTTAAGATGAATAGAGAGGGATATTTTCTTTATGAATCGCCTTCAAATAGGAAAAAGGCAGAACTAGATAGGATATTAAATGGATCAGAAGAACAATTGTCTAGGGAATTAGCTTACTCAAATAGTGGTACAGATTTTTATCAGTATCTTTCATCTGAATACAAGTATCTAAGAGTTGATATAAAAGAGAAGTTACTATCATTAGTTATTCAACTTTCACTTAAGTACACCTCTAGTCGAATAATGGATTATATTATTCAAGAATATTTTAATGATAAGATTCCAAGATATGCTCGAAATAAACCATATAGCAAAGAGATTACTACCAGTATTATTGATTTTTGGAATACTTTATTGGATGATAAGAAATTAGATTTTTCAGAAAAACTATATTTTTTGAAAAAACATTATATTTTTTCATTCAAGGAGCTAGGAGAAATATTTGATAATCTATCCATTGATAAGGACTCGATCAAAATACTAAAACGTAGGGATTTCTATTTGCTAACTTACTTATCCAGCAAAAATATCTGGAATAATTTTTCCGAATGGGAAGACAATGTTTGGTATGTTATTGATGAAATGAGTGATCACGAGTTTATTTCTTTCTGGATATTACAAGGGATTATATTTAATGGCATGGATTACTATGCTTTTGATTATAGGCCAGCTGATAAAAACTATACTCTTTGGGTTAAAAAGTATAGTGTTGATAAATCAAATAGAATTGAAGATTATGAAGACTCTGTTATTAAAAAGATTCAATCACGGATTGATTTGCTAGAAATCAAGGGGTATCGGTTTGAAAAGAGAATAGATGAAAGATACAAACGTGACTATGATTAATATATGATTTGTTATGAAGACGGTCTCACATTTTTTCTAAAATAATAGGCTGAAATATTCATTCTCTGAACAGAATCTTTTGATTTATCCACTGGTAAAAAATGGAATTTAGTTGGAATGGGCTAATCAAGTAAAAAACAGAATTTCATTATAAAACTTTTTAAGGAAGATTAAGTGGATGGAAAAGCATAGAGTTAGACAACACATAGTTCCTCAAGCATATTAAAAAAAATTTGCACAAAAGAATGTCAACAATAGCGGAGCAAATATATCTGTCTATCAAAAAGAAAATAATAGACAGTTTAATTGTGCGGTCAAAAATGTTGCTTTCGAAAAAAATTACTATGACGTAACCAATAAAGAAAATACAAAATATTGGGAAGAGCATTTTGCAACACACATTGAGCCCTTATACGGCGATGAGCTAACAAATATAATTTCTAGCATTATGCTTTCTAATTCGAACGAGAACGTGATAAATCTAAGTCAGAAGTTTTCTTTAGCAATGATGATTGTATTTCAAATAATCAGAGTACCAAAATTTTTGAAAGGAAGATTTCAAAACGGAGAAGTGATTTTTGATGAAACAATTAGGGAGTTGATACAACTAATGCCTATGGAGTTTATTTCTAAAAATATAGAGGTATTAGAGGATTTAAAAAGAGAGCGTAAGAATTTAATAAAAGATATTACGATAGAGTTGATTGCTCAGTATGATATGTTGGATAGATTAGCAAAATATATTGAGAATAGAACATGGTTATTTTACGTCAATAATTCCGAAGTTCCATTTGTGACTAGCGATAATCCTGCGCTAATGTATAATTTTACTACCAATTCAATTAATCGAGAAGATGTTGGGATTGGAAGGAGGGATACAATTATTTATTATCCTTTGACAAGTAGGGTTTTGCTTGTGCTATTGCCTCAGAATGACAATTGTAAACATTTCGACAATTTCATAATGGGAATTGGAAATGAAAAATTAAAGTTTATTAAATCATTGAATACCTTACAGTTACTTGGTTCACATAGTCAAGTGTTTATGCATCCAAGGTATTCATTCAATGAATCAACTTTTTATCATTTTTAAAAGCACAAATAGTTGGTGGTGAGCAGTGATTTATAAAAATATATAAAGGAGAAATCATGTCAACAAATCGTTTAGCTTGGGATGAGTATTTTGCGGCTCAGGCGCTTTTGATTGCCAATCGGGCGACCTGTAAGAGAGCAAAGGTCGGTGCGGTTTTGGTTAAGGACAATAAGGTTATCGCAACAGGCTACAATGGTTCTGTTTCAGGAACCGAACATTGTTTGGATCAGGAATGCCTTATGATTGATGGTCATTGCGCTAGAACCTTGCATGCGGAAGTCAATGCCATTTTACAAGGAGCGGAGCGAGGAATTCCAAAAGGTTTTACTGCCTATGTGACCCATTTCCCATGTCTCAACTGCTCCAAGCAATTGTTACAGGTTGGTTGTAAGCGGGTTGTTTATATCAATGAATACCGCATGGATGACTATGCTCAGTACTTGTATAAAGAAAAGGGCTGTGAGTTGGTTCATTTGCCTCTAGAGGTGGTTAAACAGGCAATTGCAGATGCCGAATTTATCTAATGATTCTGTAGAAGAGTGGGAGTGGGAAAGAACTCAACCATTCATAGAAGAGTTCGTTTTCCCACCCCCGCACAGTTGATTAGGTTAGATTTGGAGTGTAAAACACGAACAAATCTGCCAATCAACCACTGCGCTGAGATGTTGACACTAACTTTGAGAAGAGGTGCTGGGCTTTTTACCCAGCCTCCTCTTTATTTTTAAGAAAATGCTAGGATAGTCGGTCAATCTATGCTATACTAGAAACGTTATTAAGTCCCGAAAAGGTAGTTTATAGACTAGTTAATATTTGCAGAAACACTTGAAACGCAATTAAAGAAGCTGGTAACATTGAATAGTAAGCGTAAAAACTTTACTACACTTCAGTCACCACTTTCTTCAAATAAGGCTGATTTCATACAGTCTGGTATTGTCTTTCTCGTTGGGTACCTGGAAATTTCCCTTTGCTCAAGACAGGTGTCTTTCGCAAAGAACTAGTCTTCGACTAGTTCTTTGTAACCTTAGTAACCCGCTAGGTTTCTAGCATATATTCTATTTTAAGGGGGACATTTTTATGTCAGAACGTAAGTTGTTTACGTCTGAATCTGTTTCGGAGGGTCATCCGGATAAGATTGCAGACCAGATTTCAGATGCCATTTTGGACGCTATTTTAGCAGAGGATCCAGATGCGCACGTAGCGGCGGAGACGGCTGTTTATACAGGTAGTGTTCATGTGTTTGGAGAGATTTCAACCACTGCCTATGTGGATATTAACCGTGTGGTACGGGATACGATTGCGGAGATTGGCTATACAAAAGGTGAGTATGGTTTTTCAGCTGAGTCGGTTGGGGTTCATCCGTCACTTGTAGAGCAATCGCCAGATATTGCTCAAGGTGTCAATGAAGCCTTGGAAACTCGTCAAGATGCTAGTCAAGATCCATTGGATTTGATTGGTGCAGGTGACCAGGGGCTCATGTTTGGTTTTGCAGTAGATGAAACGCCTGAACTTATGCCCTTGCCAATTTCACTTAGTCACAAGTTGGTGCGTCGTTTGGCCGAGTTGAGAAAATCTGGTGAAATTGCTTATCTCCGTCCAGATGCTAAGTCACAGGTAACAGTTGAATACGATGAAGACAACCAACCTGTTCGTGTGGATACAGTCGTTATTTCGACCCAGCATGATCCAGAAGTTAGCCAAGAGCAAATTCGTCAGGATGTCATTGAACGTGTAATCAAGGAAATCATTCCAGCTCATTATCTGGATGACCAAACCAACTACTTTATCAACCCAACTGGTCGCTTTGTCATTGGCGGACCACAAGGTGACTCTGGTTTGACAGGCCGTAAGATTATCGTTGATACCTATGGTGGTTATTCTCGTCATGGTGGCGGTGCCTTCTCTGGTAAGGATGCGACCAAAGTGGACCGTTCTGCATCTTATGCGGCACGCTACATCGCAAAAAATATCGTAGCAGCTAGTTTGGCTAAAAAGGCTGAAGTTCAATTAGCCTATGCTATCGGTGTTGCTCACCCAGTTTCAGTTCGCATTGATACCTTCGGTACGAGTACAGTAGCAGAAAGTAAATTGGAAGCAGCTGTTCGTCAGATTTTCGATTTGCGCCCAGCTGGTATTATTCAAATGTTAGATCTCAAACGTCCGATTTATAAACAAACTGCAGCCTATGGACACATGGGACGTACCGATATTGATCTCCCATGGGAGAAATTGGACAAGGTGGAAGCCTTGAAAACTGCTGTTTTGTAATGAAATAGTTGTCCACTTAGTGAGAAGTTTATGAAAGCGTTAATTGTCTTTGCACACCCTAGAAAAGAAAGCTTTACACATGCTTTGGTTGATAGAGTGGCGGAAGCTCTGCTGGAAAATGGAGCAGAAGTTGTCATCCGAGATTTATACGAAATAGGATTCGATCCCGTGTTACGTGGAGAAGATACCATTCATATTGAAGATGGTAAATTTGTACGTCAGGCAACTGTTTTTCCAGTAGATGTTCAAGTTGAAATGGATTTGATTGCGGAAAGCGACTTACTAGTCTACATATTTCCGAGTTGGTGGAATGGAATGCCTGCTATTATGAAAGGGTACGTAGACCGTGTATTTCAACATGGCTTTGCTTACAGTTTTGAATCTGATGAACCGCGTAAATTATTTTCCACTAAGAAAGCTATTTTCTTTACGCCAACAGGGCAGCCACAAAATGCAGATGGAAGTCTGACACCGATTGATCAAGCGATGAAAACCCTGACCTCAGAATGGCTCTTCAATAGCAACGGTGCTCAAGTCATTGACCATATCTTCTATGGGCGAGTACCTTATTTAACGAGAGAAGAGCTGGAGTTGTATCTCGTGGATGCAAGGGAGCAAATTCAGAGAATTTTTCATAAATGATGAAGAGAGATTCACTAATCGTATATAAATATGAAGGACTGAGCTCATTAGCTCGGTCCTTTTGCATGCTATATAACTAGCTTTTTCCAAGACTTTATGATAGAATGAAACGTATGCCTTTTTAGGCAAATTAAGAAAGTGAATGTTAGTATGAGAAAAATTGTAATTAATGGTGGAAAAACACTGAAAGGGTCGGTTACCGTTAGTGGTGCAAAAAACTCAGTTGTTGCTCTTATTCCGGCCATTATTCTTGCAGACGGGATTGTTACTCTGGACGGAGTACCTGCAATCTCGGATGTAGATAGCTTAGTTGATATTATGGAAACAATGGGCGCGACGGTCAAGCGTGATGGTGAAACCTTGGAGATTGACCCTCGTGGTGTAAAAGACATGCCTATGCCGTTTGGCAAAATTAATAGCTTGCGTGCATCCTACTATTTTTACGGTTCCCTCCTTGGTCGCTTTGGTCAAGCTGTTGTTGGCTTGCCAGGTGGTTGTGATTTGGGACCGCGTCCGATTGATTTGCACTTGAAAGCATTCGCGGCAATGGGAGCTGAGACAACCTATGAAGGTGACTATATGCGCTTGGCAACTAATGGTCAGCGTATTCAAGGGGCACATATCTTCATGGATGTTGTCAGCGTCGGTGCGACAATTAATACTATCTTAGCAGCTGTCAAAGCAGAAGGCCGTACAGTTATTGAAAATGCGGCGCGTGAACCTGAAATTATTGATGTGGCAACTTTGCTTAATAATATGGGGGCACGTATCCGTGGTGCGGGTACAGATATTATCACCATTGAAGGCGTAGACAGTCTAAAAGGAACACGCCATCAAGTGATTCCAGACCGTATTGAAGCAGGGACTTATATTGCCCTTGCTGCTGCTGTTGGTGAAGGTATTCGCATTGATAATGTCCTTTATGAACACTTAGAGAGTTATATCGCTAAGTTGGAAGAAATGGGGGTTCGCATGACCATTTCTGAAGATAGTATTTTTGTTGAAAAGCAAGAGAAATTGAAGGCGGTAAGTGTGAAAACTTCACCTTATCCAGGTTTTGCGACAGACTTGCAGCAACCCATTACACCTTTACTGCTTAAGGCAGAAGGTACTGGTACGATTGTTGATACGATTTATGAAAAACGTGTTGGTCATGTGCAGGAGCTTGCAAATCTTGGAGCAAAAATCTCTACTCGTAACAACCATATTGCCTTTGAAGGTCCAAATCAACTGACTGGTACATCTGTTAAAGCTACTGATTTGCGTGCGGGAGCCGCAATGGTTATCGCTGGTTTAATGGCTCAAGGGCGTACAGAAATTACAAATATTGAGTTTATTCTACGTGGTTACTCAAATATTATTGATAAACTGACAGAATTGGGTGCAGATATTCAATTGATTGAGGATTAGAGAGTCTAATTGAGAACTACTTTCTCAAAACGTAAACGATTTAAAAACAAAACAATCTGGGGCTGGGAGTAATTCTCAGCCCCTTGGGTACACTATGACACTTTGGACAAGACTAGCGAAGTTTGCTTACTTTGAAACGGACCGTTTGTATTTACGACCATTTTCTTTTGAAGATGGAGAAAGTTTCTATGAAATTGTATCAAATCCCGAAAATCTTCCTTTTATCTTTCCAGCTTTAGAGGACAGAAATATTGCTTTTTCGACAATGGTTGAAAAATTTATGCGTTCACCATTGGGAAACTGGGCCTTAGTTGATAAGTATTCGGAGAGGATGATTGGTGCGCTTTGCTTTGAAAAGGTAGATGAACGTCAACTTTCTGCGGAGCTCAGCTATTTCCTAAAAAAAGACTACTGGAGAAGAGGCTTAATGACGGAAGCAGTGAGGACTTTAGTTTATCTAGCTTTTTATGAAATTGGTCTTAAAGAAATAACTATCATCACCCATGAGGAAAATGTGGCCAGTCAGATGGTGGCGAAAAAAGCTGGTTTGGTACAGGTTGTGCAGTATCGCGGAAGTGACCGCTATAGTCATAAAACAAGAAATTATCTAAAATTTAGCTTGAAGAGGGCTGAATTTAGTTTAGAAATGTATGAGGAGAATGAATGATTACCATTAAATCACAACGAGAAATTGATGCAATGAGCCGTGCTGGAGATGTTCTGGCTGGTATTCATATTGGTTTGCGAGAGATTATCAAGCCAGGTGTGGACATGTGGGAAGTAGAGGAATATGTCCGTAAAACGTGTAAGGAAAAGAATGTTTTGCCACTCCAAATTGGTGTTGATGGAGAATTGATGGATTATCCTTATGCGACTTGTTGTGGATTGAATGACGAGGTCGCTCATGCCTTTCCACGTCATTACAAGCTTAAAGAAGGTGATTTACTGAAGGTCGATATGGTTTTGAGCGAGCCTTTGGATAAAGCGGTAGTTGATGTTTCTAAGCTCAACTTTAATGATGTCAAGGCTATGAAGAAAATCACCCAGACCTATCGTGGTGGTTGTGCGGATTCCTGCTGGGCTTATGCGGTTGGTCAGGTCTCTGAGGAGGTTCAAAACTTGATGGATGTGACTAAGGAATGTTTGTATCGCGGTATCGAGCAAGCCGTTGTTGGTAATCGTATCGGTGATATTGGTGCAGCCATTCAAGAATATGCAGAAGGTCTTGGCTACGGTGTTGTTCGTGATTTGGTGGGTCACGGCGTTGGACCAACTTTCCACGAAGAGCCGATGGTTCCTCATTATGGAACTAAAGGTCGTGGACTCCGTTTACGTGAGGGCATGGTTTTGACTATCGAGCCAATGATAAACACAGGGACTTGGGAAATCGATACGGATATGAAGACTGGCTGGGCTCACAAAACACTTGATGGTGGCTTGTCTTGTCAATACGAACACCAATTTGTCATCACCAAAGATGGACCGGTTATTTTGACCAGTCAAGGTGAAGAAGGGACCTATTAATTCTCGGTGTGGTCGTGAATAATAGATGAATGAGGAAGGAGGAGAGAATGAAGAAAACCAAAATAGTTGAAGGTTTGAAAACATTCTGCTCAACCTTCTTTTCTTTTTATCGTTCTGCTGATAGCGATGTAACAAGCGTTGCAGTAGCTTACTATTTGTTAATTTCTATTTTCCCTATTCTTCTAACTCTCGCGAATTTACTGCCATATTATCCATTTGATGTGGATATGATTTTATCGGTTGTAGCTGAATTTGTGCCAGACAAGCTCTATCCTTCGGTTTCATCTTTTATCACTTCTGTATTAACAAAGCCGTCGTCATCGTGGTTAGGGATTTCAATTCTGACAACTCTTTGGACCCTGTCACGTAGTATGACTATTTTGCAGAAGGCCTTTAATAAGGCTTATGGCATCAATGAACACCGTGATTTTATTATTGGGCACTTGATTGGCATATTTTTAGGAATTGGTCTGCAGGTAATTATCCTCTTAAGTATTACGCTTTTGACTTTCGGGCAGGCAGTTTTTTCTTATATTAATAAGCTGGTTCCTATTGAAGACGCCTGGCTGAAGGGACTTCTTAGTCAAACACAGTTAGTAGGTTTAATGGCTCTGTTTGCCGCCTTGGTTATGCTTTATTTCTTTTTGCCAAATGTTCGAATAAAAAAAGTTCGATATGTTTTTCCAGGAACGTTGTTTGTTCTATTGACGATGACTTCTATTGGAAAGTTATTTTCGATTTATGTTGATAATTATGCTAATAAGTTGCTGGATTTTAGAATAGTAACAGCTGTCGTCTTTCTTGTTTTTATGCTTTGGTTCATTTTTATGGCTCAGGTACTCATCATTGGTGCAATGATTAATGCTACGGTTCAAAGTATGCAGGTAGAAGAGTTTCATGCTAGAGATGGGGATATTGTTTCTATCTTGAATAGGCTAAAGGCAAGATTTACAGCGATAGATAAAGAATGAAGCAGGAAAATCAATCTATATATAAAAATGAGGTTCCGTTGGAGCCTCATTTCGTATTTTTAAAGATAAAGAGTTTGCTCAAGAAATAGTTGACTACAATGACCAAGACTTGAGAGAAGAGAGTGGAAATGGCGTTGATAAGTGTCAAATCATGGTTGACAAACTGTCCAATCAATTGTGGGTAAGCTTGTACTAATAAATAGGCTAGAGCCATATCCATGACCAAGGTCGCGATGCGGGCAGATACAAACTTGACCAATCGCTGAGGCCAACCCTCTCTGGCTTGTTTGAAAACGAAACGGTCGTTGGTCCAAAAGGCAAAGAGAATAGCTACTGCATTGGCTAAAAGAGTAACCAATAGAATGGAAGGAATGACTAAAAATAGCCCCATTCGAGTGACCATATAGACAAGGGTTGCTACCACACCTGCAATCAAATAGAGAATAACTTCGTTATTGATGAGTTGATAAAATAGTTTTTTCATAGGACTAGTCTATCATTTTTAGCAAAAATATGCTATACTAATCAACGTTGTTGACAAATTCAATGACCCTTGGGGCTTGCTCACTTTACCCAAGCATATTTTAAGCTTTTTCGCTAAAGGAGAATTTTATGAATACATCTAAATGGACTGCCAGAGATATGGCAGAAATTGCTCTTGTTGCGGCGATTTATGTCGCTCTTACCTTGACACCGCCATTGAATGCTATTTCCTTCGGGGCTGTTCAGTTTCGTTTGTCTGAAATGCTCAATTTCTTGGCTTTTTATAATCGTAAGTATATTATCGCTGTGACCATTGGCTGCATGATTTCCAACTTGATTGGTTTTGGTGTGATTGACCTCTTTGTGGGTGGATTCTCGACATTAATCTTCGTTACCTTGGGAGTTATTCTGTTTGAAAAATACAAGAAGGACTATCTATTCGGTGGATTATTTAACAAGGCTTTCTTTTATTTCTCATTCTTTTTTGCGGCAACTATGTTTACCATTGCTTTAGAATTAAAAGTCTTATATGATTTACCATTCTTTCTAACTTGGTTGACAACAGCAGCAGGAGAATTGCTTTCTCTATTAGTTGGAGCTGTTGTTATCGATAAACTATCCAAGAAAATAAATTTTGAAAAGTAAGTATACAATAAATGTGAGCAGACACTTTCGGGTGTCTTTTATTTTTAGGTCGCATTATTTTGTATTGATTGACAATTTAGTTTATACTGGGGATAGAAGAAATAGGAGGTCTTTTATGACAAGATATACGTTTTCAAATGGTGTAACTGTTCCTAAAATTGGTTTTGGAACTTGGCAGATACCCGATGGTGAAGTGGCGTACGGTGCGGTTTCTTATGCATTGGAAGCTGGTTATCGTCACATAGACACGGCACAGATTTATGGCAACGAAGCTAGTGTTGGTCGGGCTATAGCTGATAGTGGCCTAGCTCGTGAGGACATTTTTTTAACAACTAAGGTTTGGAATGATAAGATTGGCTATGAAGATACCCTTGCTTCAGTAGAAGAATCCATGCAAAAACTTCAGGTGGATTATCTGGATTTGTTACTGATCCATTGGCCAAATCCCAAGGCTGTTCGCGACAGCATTGGCTGGAAGGAACGCAATGCCCAGGTTTGGAAGGCATTAGAAGAGCTCTATCGTGCTGGAAAAGTGAAAGTAATTGGAGTTTCTAACTTTATGGAACACCATCTAGAAGCTTTGCTGGAAACGGCTGAGATTATCCCAATGGCTAATCAGATTATGTTAGCTCCAGGAACTCCTCAGTCAGAATTAGTTGCTTACTGCAAAGTAAAAGGGATTCTCTTGGAGGCCTATAGCCCATTTGGTACAGGAAGCCTTTTCCAAAGCCAAGAAGCAGCCGATTTGGCTAAAGAAGCTGGTTGTAGTGTTGCACAGTTAGCATTGGCTTGGTCTTTAGATAAAGGCTTTCTCCCTCTCCCGAAATCAACTAGTCCAGAAAATATTAAGGCGAATTTGGAAATTGATGGCTTGGCTATTAGTCCGACAGCAGTTGCAAAGTTGGATAAACTAGAAGGAGTAAAAGGTCGACTTGACCCGGATCAGGCTGAATTTTAATTAGCTATTGAGAGCATGTAGTTTATCTACGTGCTTTTTCTATTGAGTCATTTGTACCGCTTTCATGCTATAATAGTAGCTATGGAAGAAAAATATTTGAAAATTGCTCAGGAATTGGGCGTTAGTTTAAAACAGATTGATACGGTTCTCTCTTTGACGGCTGAAGGCAACACCATTCCCTTTATCGCTCGTTATCGGAAGGATGTGACGGGGAACTTGGACGAGGTGGTCATCAAGTCTATCATTGATCGGGATAAGGCCTTGACTGCTCTCGCTGACCGTAAGGCTACTGTCCTTGCCAAGATTGAAGAACAAGGCAAATTGACAGACCAGCTCCGTCAGGCTATCGAGGAAGCGGAAAAGTTGGCAGATGTGGAAGAACTCTACCTGCCTTATAAGGAAAAACGTCGGACCAAGGCAACGGTGGCGCGTGAGGCTGGACTATTCCCGCTGGCTCGCTTGATTTTGCAGAATGTGGCTGACTTGGAAGAACAGGCTGCTGGCTTTATCTGCGAGGGCTTTGACACTGCTCAGGCTTGTTTGGCTGGTGCTGTGGATATTTTGGTCGAAGCTATCTCAGAAGACAATAAGCTTCGGGCCTGGGTCTACCATGAAGTACAGACCAATTCAAGCCTGACTTCAGAGCTAAAAGATCAAGAAGCAGATGAAAAAGAAGTCTTTCAGATTTATTATGATTTCTCTGAGAAAGTGGCGAAGATGCAAGGCTACAAGACCTTGGCTATTAACCGCGGTGAGAAATTAGGCGTTCTAAAGGTTACTTTTGAACACAATGTGGATAAAATGGTTCGTTTCTTTGAGCTACGTTTTCCACAGTCCAATAGCTATATCAAGGATGTGATCCAGCAGGCTATTAAGAAGAAAATTCTACCTGCTATGGAGCGCCGTATTCGGACAGAATTGACGGAAGAAGCGGAAGAAGGAGCTATCCAACTTTTCTCTAAAAACCTACGAAATCTGCTCCTTGTATCTCCTCTAAAAGGCAAGATTGTCCTTGGTTTTGACCCTGCCTTTCGAACAGGGGCCAAGCTGGCGGTTGTGGATCAGATTGGAAAACTCTTGACAACCCAGGTCATCTATCCTGTTGAGCCGGCTGGTCAGCGACAAATTGCTCAGGCAAAAAAAGACTTGGCAGACCTGATTGGGCAATACCAAGTGGAAATCATTGCTATCGGAAATGGAACGGCCAGCCGTGAATCGGAGGCTTTCGTCGCTGATTTACTCAAGGACTTCCCAGAAGTTTCTTACGTCATCGTCAATGAAAGCGGAGCTTCTGTCTACTCAGCTTCTGAACTGGCGCGATACGAGTTCCCAGACCTCCCTGTGGAAAAACGCTCTGCTATTTCCATCGCCCGCCGTCTGCAAGACCCTCTGGCTGAGCTGGTCAAAATTGATCCCAAGTCTATCGGTGTCGGCCAGTACCAGCACGATGTCAACCAGAAATCTCTGTCTGAAAGTCTGGACTTTGTGGTTGATACGGTGGTCAACCAGGTCGGTGTCAATGTCAATACGGCCAGTCCTGCCCTTTTGGCTCACGTTGCTGGTCTTAACAAGACCATTTCGGAGAACATCGTCAAGTACCGCGAGGAAAATGGTGCTCTGACCTCTCGTCAGCAACTTAAAAAGGTGCCTCGTCTGGGTGACAAGGCCTTTGAGCAGGCAGCTGGTTTCTTGCGCATCCCAGATGCGACTAACTTTTTGGACAATACTGGCGTGCACCCTGAGTCCTACAAGGCTGTGGAAAACCTGTTAGAACTTCTAGCTATTGACCACTTAGATGAGGCTGCGCAGGAAAAATTGAAGCAGGTTGCTATCGCAGATACGGCAGAAAAAATCGGTGTTGGTCAGGAAACCTTGAAGGACATCGTCGCAGACTTGCTCAAGCCAGGTCGTGATTTACGGGATGACTTTGAAGCACCAGTCCTCCGTCAAGATGTCTTGGATGTCAAGGACCTGGTAGTCGGACAGGAATTGCAAGGTACGGTCCGCAATATTGTGGACTTTGGAGCCTTTGTGGATATCGGTGTCCACGAAGATGGCTTGGTTCACATTTCACGCATGGTCAAACGCAAACGGGATAAAAATGGACGCCAACAAGCCTTACCGCATCCTAGCGAAGTCCTCGCTGTTGGGGAAATCGTAACCGTCTGGGTGGTCGAAGTGGATATCAAACGAAATCGTATCGGTCTTAGCCTTTTGAAACCAAATGGATCTGAATAAATATGTGCAAGAAGTCTCCTTGCAAGACTTCGGTAAGGAATTTCGGCATGTAGCAATCTGGAACAGGCGATTACGCTCAACGGGTGGTCGCTTTTTTCCAAGGGATGGGCATTTGGATTTCAATCCCAAGCATTTGGAGGAGCAAGGTTTAGAAGTTTTTCGGAAGATTGTCCGCCACGAGCTCTGCCACTACCATCTCTACTTTGAGAAGAAAGGCTATCGGCACGGAGACAGGGATTTCAAGGAATTGTTGGCTGCGGTGGACGGCCTGCGCTATGCTCCCAAACTGGAACAAGCTGCCAAGCCTAGTCTGATTTACTGCTGTCAGTCCTGTGGACAAGTCTACCAGCGCAAGCGCCGCATTGACCTAAAAAAATACCGATGTGGGAAGTGTAGGGGCAAACTTACTTTGAAAGAATAGAGAATCAGTCTTCGGGCTGATTTTTTTGTGGAGAAATGTGATATACTAGAGTAGAATTGAGGTGAGTCTATGACGCAAAAGAGAGAAGAACGCTTAATTGAGTTATATGAAAAAGGTGTCTTGACCAAGGAAGAGGCGCGTGCCTGTTTTAAGGAAATGAATCAAGAACCAGACTTTCTTTTTGTGGAAGAAAAAGTAAAATTGAATTTTACCTTGCCAAGTTTTAAGGTCTTTGCTTCCTCCAAATTGAAACAATCCTATAGTTTTGAAGGGATTGAATCACTCTTTTTAAAATTATCTGAGGGACGTCTAACTTTGGCTAAGTCTAAAAATAATCAGATTAGTGTGGAGATTTGCTACAATCAAGATGCACCAGAAGATAAGCTTCCTCGTCTTTATGTTGAAAAAAAGGGGCTTTATTTTCACAGTAGCTTGGCCTGTCGTTTGACAATCAACTTGCCTCAGGAATGGATGTCGGTGCTGGATTTGGAACTTGGTCAGGCAGATGCTCGCTTGGATTACTTACCATTTGAAGACATTTCTATCCGCAGTTCAAGGGATAAAAAACAACAGGATATTCGCTTGACGACTTGCGGTGGTTATCCCCAACACTTGTATGTGCAACTAGCTCAGGCTCCCTTGACTTTACAAACTGGCAAAGGTCAGGGAATTCGGGGGCAGATTGAGTCGCAATCAGGTCATGTCTTGGTTAACCGGAAAAAGAAAAATAGTCCCTATCAGTTTGAAAAATCTGGCAATGATTTACTTTTCTTGAAAGTACAAACAGGTCAAGGGGGCTTTTATGTGAAAGGAATAAAAGATGTCAATTGAATTATATAAAGTAAGGCAGGGGAAGATAGTATCTGGGGTTCTTGCCGGCATAGCGCATAAATTGGGCTGGGAATCCTGGGTAACACGCGCGATATTTATTGCAGGTCTCCTCTTAGGCAAATCCTTCCTCCTTCTGATTGCTCTCTATATTGCAGCAGCTTATTTTTTACCCTATAAGGAAGATAGGGACGCGGAACGCTATGGAACAGGTCCACGTAAGATAAAAGAAGCGGAAAAGATAAATAAGTCTTGGTTTGAATAATGCAAAAAACTTGAGTTTAAAGGCTCAAGTTTTTTGTATGTTTAGTTTGTGTGGCTTGCGATAATTTCCATTTGTCCTGTAAATGTCCAGTCTGTCACATCGGCTGGTAAGATAAAGTGGCTTCCTTTTTGAAGTGGGTAGCTGGTTTCACCGACTTGGATGGCACCTTCCCCTTCGATGACACTGACAAGCAGGTAAGGAACTGTCTGTTCCATTTTGATTTCTTGTTGGATATTCCATTTATATACGGTAAAGAAGGGATTGGCAACCAGAAGTGTCGAGTCAAGATTGCCCGCTTTGAGGTGGGCAGGTGTTGAGTTAGCAACAGGTCCGATGGTCAGGACATCAATCGATTTCTCAATGTGTAGTTCACGGAGGTTGCCTGCATCGTCACGGCGGTCAAAGTCATAGACACGGTAGGTTGTATCGCTAGATTGTTGGGTTTCTAAAATAAGGATTCCCTTACCGATGGCGTGCATGGTGCCGCTTGGTACAAAGAAGAAATCACCTTTTTTGACGGGTACATGGGTCAACAGCTTGTCCCAATCTCCAGCTTCGATTTGCTGACGGAGTTCTTCTTTGGATTGGGCATTGTGACCATAAATGATTTCAGCTCCGTCTTCGGCTTCTAAAATGTACCAACATTCTGTCTTGCCCAGTTCCCCTTCGTGAGCCAAGCCATAGCTATCATCGGGATGGACTTGAACGCTGAGCCAATCGTCTGCATCAAGAATTTTTGTTAATAATGGAAAGACATCATCGGTTGGATTGCCAAATAAATGTTTTTCATTCTTATAGAGGTCATCCAGTCCTCTTCCTTTATATTGACCGTTTGAGACTGTTGTTACGCCATTTGGATGGGCAGAAATAGCCCAGCATTCACCAGTCTTTTCACTAGGAATGTCGTAGTGGTAGTTGGTTCTTAGGCGATTGCCCCCCCAAATTTTTTCGTGCATAACAGGTGTGAGAAACAATGGTTCCATGATTTTCTCCTTAGTAGTAAGTATTAATCTATATAAAGTATAACAGATTTGTTAGAAATATGTAGCACTGGGAGGGAAGTGCATTTAATCTGTGGAAGTTTTGCTAATTTTGTGAGAAAAAGAAAGAAACTCATTCTTTTTACCAAATCAGCTACTTGTTTTTCCCCCAACCCCCTGCTTATGGTATAATATAATAAAACGGAAAGTGAGGGAAGAAATGACCGTTTATGTGAAAGATTTGGTCGATAATCTGCGGATTGAATGTGCTTACAGTACAGAAGAGCTCCTGCAAAAGCAAATTACGACGGCAGATATTACCCGACCAGGATTGGAAATGACTGGCTATTTTGATTACTATGCTCCAGAGCGCATCCAGTTGATAGGGATGAAGGAATGGTCTTATTTGATGGCCATGACTGCCCATAACCGCTATCAGGTTCTTTCTCAGATGTTCCAGCCAGAAACCCCTGTTGTCATAGTAGCACGTGGTTTGGAAATTCCTGAGGAGATGTACAAGGCTGCAAAAGAAAAACAAATTGCTATCTGTCGAAGCAAGACAGCAACCAGTCGTCTATCGGGAGAATTGTCTTCTTACTTGGATAGTCGCCTGGCTCAGCGGACGAGTGTACACGGTGTCTTGATGGACATTTACGGTATGGGTGTGCTTATCCAGGGTGATTCTGGTATCGGTAAGAGTGAGACTGGTCTTGAGTTGGTTAAACGAGGACACCGATTGGTGGCTGATGACCGTGTTGATGTCTATGCAAAAGACGATGTCACTCTCTGGGGTGAGCCTGCGGAAATTCTGCGCCACTTATTAGAGATTCGAGGAGTCGGCATTATCGACATCATGAGTCTATACGGTGCTAGTGCCGTGAAAGATTCATCAGAAGTGCAATTAGCTGTCTATCTTGAAAATTTTGAAACAGGTAAGGTATTTGACCGTTTGGGAAACTCTGGCGATACTATCGAAATAGCAGGAATTGCTATTCCACAAATACGTATTCCTGTAAAAACCGGTCGAAATATTTCTGTCGTAATTGAAGCAGCAGCTATGAACTACCGTGCCAAACAGATGGGGTTTGATGCAACGAAGATTTTCGAAGAACGCTTGTCTAATCTAATTGAACACAATAGAGAAGAGGCTTAATATGGATCCTATTGCGATTAAATTAGGTCCCTTAGAAATTCGTTGGTATGCAATCTGCATTTTGCTTGGTCTGATTCTAGGTGTTTATCTGGCGACAAAAGAGGGGCCGCGAAAGAAAATTCGTCAGGATGATATTTTAGATTTTATTCTAATCGCATTTCCGCTTTCTATCATAGGGGCACGGATTTACTACGTCGCCTTTTCATGGAGTGAATATAAGGATAACATTTTATCTATCTTCGCTATCTGGAACGGTGGTATTGCCATCTATGGTGGTTTGATTACAGGTGCGATTGTCCTTTATTTCTTTACCCAGTATCGCTTTATTAATACCCTGGATTTTTTGGATATTGTAGCGCCATCGGTCATGATTGCTCAGGCAATAGGTCGTTGGGGAAATTTCTTTAACCAAGAGGCCTATGGTAAGGCAGTAGAAAGTTTGAACTACCTGCCAGCCTTTATCCGAGACCAGATGTATATTGATGGTGCCTACCGTCAGCCAACCTTCTTGTTTGAGTCTCTCTGGAATTTGCTAGGCTTTGGCTTGGTTTGTGTGTTACGTAGACGGCCAAAATTCCTTAAACAGGGAGAAATTACAGCTTTCTACCTAGTCTGGTATGGTTGTGGTCGCCTTTTGATAGAAGGCTTGCGGACGGACAGCCTCATGTTCTTGGGAATACGTTTTTCACAATGGCTATCTGGGGTGTTAATCCTCGTTGGTATTATCATGGTTGTGTTGCGGAGAAGAAAGTCTTCTATTCCATTCTATCAACCCTAAAGGAGAAGATATGATTATTGAAATTTCTGTCTTGATTATTGCCTTGTCCATCGCGGCGGTGGCAGTATATATTGTTTTGTTGTTGAAAAAACTGGGTACGGTGACAGATGAAGCCCAGCAAACGCTTAAGGTCTTGACCAGCGATGTCAATGTGACTCTCTATCAGACCAACGAGCTTTTGGCTAAAACCAATGTTCTGGTGGAAGATGTCAATGGTAAGGTTTCGACCTTGGATCCCCTCTTCGTTGCAGTTGCGGACTTGTCCACTTCTGTATCTGATTTGAATGCTTCGGCGCGTGATTTGACGGTCAAAGCTAAGTCTGCTGGAGCAAGTACTGTAAAAGCCGGCGGAGCTCTTTCAGCTCTGTCAACTCTCTCATCTCTCTTAGGTAAGAAAGGAGAAAAAAATGGTAAAAAAATCTAGTAGCGTGTGGACTAGCCTTTTGTTAGGGGCAGCAGGAGGAGCTGCTGCAGCTGCTTTTCTAGCAAGTAAAACTGGTAAAACAGTCAAAGAAAAAGTTGTAAACTTTGCTAATGACTATAAAGAAAACCATGAAGAAATCAATGCTGATTTTGTCACTAAGGCACAAGATTTAGGCAAACAAGCGACTGAACGATTTACTGAAGTAAAAACTCAACTTGAAACTGGTGAGTTGACAGTAGAAGATTTGGTCAAGTCTGGTAAGGAAAAATCCTTGGAAACCTTTGAGCAAATCAAGGAAAAAATTGCGGAACAAAACTTGTCAACGGCTGACATTTTGGAAGCTATCAAGGCAAAAACTGCTAAAGCTCCGACAGTGGATTTGACAGAAGAAGATATTGAGGATGCTGTAGTTGTGTCTGAAGATATTGAAATTGATATCGAAGATGTTCAAACTGAAGTGGTATCAGAAACTGTTTCAGAAGTAGCAAGCGAAACTGCCTCAGAAACAGTTGAAGGATAAAATGAAACTAGCTTAGAATTTTCTAGGCTAGTTTTGTTGTGTTTTGTACCATTCTCCCCAGTCCCACATAGAATCAAGGATGGGTTTCAAAGAGTGCCCTAGTTCTGTCAGAGAATATTCTACTCGGGGCGGGACTTCTGGATAGACCTGGCGTTTCACAATGCCTTTTGCTTCAAGGTCTCGCAGGTTGCTAGTCAGGACCTTCTGGCTAATGGAGCCAATGGAACGTTGTAATTCGCTAAAGCGTTTGGTGCCATCCATCAAATCGCGTAGGATGAGAATGTTCCACTTACTGCCAATCAAAAGCAAGGTCGTTTCGACAGGACAGGCTGGTAGAGTTTGCGGTAATTTTTTACTGGTCATGGTTTCCTCCAAAAATTTTTTTCAAAAAACTTCAGTCTATTTTTCCTTGAAAGTATACATTTCTTACCTTGAGGTAACTACCCTACTTTAAGGTGCATACTTTCCAAAATATACTGTTAGTGTTAGTATAATGGCAGAGCTGCAAAAAAGCAAGGAAAGAAGACAGAAAGAGGGTGAATATGATGGAAGATAGAAAAATGACCCAAGCAAAGAAATTGCTTGCAGAAGCGGATGCGATTGTGATTGGAGCAGGTGCTGGTCTGTCCAGTGCTGCGGGTTTGACCTACTCAGGCCAACGTTTTGAGAAACATTTTGCCCCTTTTATCAAGACCTATGGGCTGACAGATATGTATTCCGCTGGATTTTATCCCTTTACGACTGAGGAGAAGAAGTGGGGCTACTGGAGCCAGCACCTCTATCTCAATCGTTACCAGACAGGCAGTTTGCCACTCTATCAGGATTTGTATGAGGTAGTGGGAGATAAGAATTATTTTGTTATTACCACCAACGTAGATAATCAGTTTGAAAAGGCGGGATTTGACAAAGAAAAACTCTTTGAAGTTCAGGGAAATTACGGTGAGTTTCAATGCTCGGTGCCTTGTCATGATGGCGTTTATAATAACCAAACAGCCTTGGAAATTCTGCTTGCCAATCGTCAGGGTTTGGAGGTTAGAAGTGAAGATATTCCCAAATGTCCTAAGTGTGGGGCAGACATGATGAGCCGCTTGAGAATTGACCATCGTTTTGTCGAAGATGCTAATTGGCACAGGCAAGAAAAGGCTTATCTGGATTTTTTGCAGGGCAATGCTGACAAGAAAATTGTCTTTTTGGAACTGGGTGTGGGCTTCAACACGCCAACCATTATCAAGTTTCCCTTTGAACGCTTGAATCAGACCCTGCCAAATGCCAGTCTGATTCGGCTTAATCTGGAAGACCCAGAACGTGAGGGCATTATCACCATCAACCAAGATATGCAGGAGGTTATCAGAGCATGGAAAGACTAGAAAAATTGATTGCTTATCTTGTACCTGACCTAGACCTGCCTCAGACCCGGGAAGAGCAGGAATGGGTCTTGCGAGCCTTGATGAACATCTGGGAGCCCAAGGTCATGCCGGCGGAGTTTTGGAGCCTGCAAGATGCCTATTTACAGGAAAGATTAACTCAGAAAAGGGTGACAGGCCTTTCCGACTTACAGGAGGTGGAGCCGCAGATCTATCTCTGGCAGGGCGACATTACTTGTTTGAAGGTAGATGCTATTGTCAACGCGGCAAACAGTCAGCTCTTGGGGGGCTTTGTGCCTCATCATCGTTGTATTGATAATGCCATTCATTCGCAGGCGGGTCTTCAACTGCGGCTGGCTTGCTACCAACTCATGAAGGCTCAGGGGCACTTGGAAGCAACAGGTCAGGCAAAAATAACGCCAGCCTACAATCTGCCAGCCAACTATGTCATTCACACGGTTGGGCCGATTATTCAGGCGGAGGTCCGTCCACAAGATGAAGCACTGCTGGCTTCTTCTTATCAAAAAAGTTTGGAATTGGCAGTGGAAAAGGGGCTGACCAGTATAGCCTTTTGCTGCATCAGTACAGGTGAGTTTCGTTTCCCCAACCAGTTGGCTGCGGAGATTGCGGTCAGAACTGTTCGGAATTTTATCAAAGAACATCCAGAAATCAATGTAATTTTTAATGTTTTCAAAGATGAGGATAAAGAAAACTATCAAAAATTACTTAAACGTTAGTCAAAGCGATTGACTAATTTTCTTTTTTTGATAAAATGGTAAAAAACTTTGACTAATTTGATGAAGGAGGACAGTTTATGAAAGCTGTTGTGGTTTCAAAAGCAGGTGGTCCAGAGGTTTTGGAGGTACGAGAAGTAGCCAAACCACAGGTTAAAACAGGCTGGTCCTTGGTAAAAATCAAAGGGTTTGGTATCAATCATTCGGAGATTTTTACCAGACAAGGCTTGTCACCAAGCGTTGTCTTTCCGAGAATTTTAGGGATTGAATTGGTCGGAGTGGTCGAGGAAACGACGGAGCCAGACAGGTTGCCAGTTGGTCCTGAGAAGATTTTTAGTTTGGATACCATTCAGGAGGCTCACCGCTATTTGGAGGGACCAGAGGCTTTTGGCAAGGTGATTGTGCTTAATAGGGAGGGTAACGATGACAGAAGTTAGGAAAAGAAGTAAGGATTACGCTCGTATGTTTGACCAGCAAGTCGGGCTCTATGAGGGCTACGCTCGCCGGCATGGACTCAATGCAAAATGTTTATCCATTCTCATGTGGATTTATTATAATCCCGGAGGTGTGACGCAAAACTGGGTCAGTAAGAAGACCTATTCAAGCAAACAAGTTGTCAATGCTACTGTAAAGAAATTTTTGGATGGAGGCCTGGTAGTTTTAGAGGAGAATCCAGCAGATAAGCGACATAAAAAAATTAAATTGACAGAGGAGGGGCAACAATTTGCTAGTCGCATTTTGGATCCCTTAGAGGAGGCGGAAAATAAGGCGCTGTCTCAACTCAGTCAGGAGGAACAGGAGCTTATGCTAGGATTAATTCAGCGCTACAGTCAGAGTCTCATGGCTATTTTAAAAGGAGAAGATGATGATTGATTATCAAAATGTATCCCTGACCTGTAAGGTTAGCGGACCAATCTTGAAAAATTTGACCTTTGATATTCAAGAAGGGGAGTTCTTTGTCTTGATTGGACCGAGTGGTAGCGGAAAGACAACTACGTTGAAATTGATTAACCGTCTAATTGAGCAGACCGAGGGAGAGGTTTTTTTTCAAGGTAAGCGACTTAAGGATTTCGACCTGCGTGACTTACGTTTGGAAACAGGTTATGTCCTTCAGCAGATAGCCCTTTTTCCAAATATGACGGTAGCTGAAAACATTGCTCTTATTCCTGAAATGAAAGGTTTGGGCAAGGAAGAAACCTTGACGAGGACGAGAGAGCTCTTGACCAAGGTTGGCTTGGAACCAGACAGCTATCTGGATCGTTTGCCCAAGGACTTGTCTGGAGGAGAAAAACAGCGGATCGGGATTTTGCGGGCCATCATTGCCAATCCGAAAGTGTTACTCATGGACGAACCTTTCTCAGCTCTGGATCCAATCAGTAAGGCTCAGTTGCAGGACTTGATTAAGGAATTACATGAGGAATTCAAGATGACAACGGTTTTCGTTACCCATGATATGGATGAGGCGGTTAAATTGGCGGATCGCATCTGTCTCATGCAAGATGGACAAGTTGTGCAATTAGGAAGTCCTGATGAATTGAGGAATCATCCTGCCAATGATTTTGTCAAGGAATTTATCAGAGCTCGAGGAGGTATGTAATGAACCTATTTGAAACCTTTATAGAACGTAAGGATGAGTGGGGAATCGCTCTTTTTGAACACCTTCGCATCTCCCTTCTAGCTTTGATTATTGCGATTGCAATTGCAGTACCTTTGGGACTGATTCTATCTAGTAAAAAACGCTTGACTGAGTGGAGTCTGCAAATAACAGGTATCTTCCAAACTATTCCATCCCTTGCTTTGCTTGGTCTTTTCATTCCTTTTATGGGAATTGGAACCTTGCCAGCAGTAGTAGCACTCGTCATTTATGCTATCTTTCCTATCTTGCAGGGGACATTGACAGGCCTTGGAGAAATCGACCCTTCCCTGGAAGAAGCAGCAACCGCTTTTGGTATGAATAAATGGGAGAAGTTGAAAAAATTTAAGTTAGCACTTGCCATGCCTATTTTGATGTCAGGGATTCGGACGGCTTCCATTATGATTATCGGAACGGCGACTCTGGCGGCCTTGGTGGGTGCTGGGGGCCTTGGCTCCTTTATTCTACTTGGAATTGACCGCAATGATTCAGCCTTGATTTTGATTGGTGCGTTATCGTCGGCTGTCCTTGCAGTACTTTTTGGTTACGGCATTCGTCTGTTGCAGGACAAGAAACCCAAGACAATTTTGTTGGCTCTATTGGTGACTTTATTTACTGTTGGAGCTAGTTATGTTCCCATGCTTAACTTTTCCACAAAACAGTTGGTCATTGCAGGGAAGCTCGGTGCAGAACCTGAAATTCTCATCAATATGTATAAGTTGTTGATTGAAGACCAGACAGACATCAAGGTGGAGATAAAACCTAATTTCGGAAAGACTAGCTTCCTCTATGAAGCACTCAAATCAGGTTCTATTGATATTTATCCTGAGTACACAGGGACCATTACAAGTACTCTTTTGAAAAATTCATCAATGGATTTATCTACTAATTCTGATGAGGTTTACACTTATGCCAAAGAGGCGATTTTGGAGCAGGATGGTCTAATGTATCTAGCACCAATGGCCTTCCAAAATACCTTTGCCTTGGCAGTGACAGAAGACTATGCTCAGAAAAATGGGATTGAAAAGATTTCGGATTTGGCAAAAGTGCAGCAGACAGCTGTCGCAGGCTTCTCATTAGAGTTTAACGACCGCGAAGATGGTAATATCGGTCTAAAAAATCTCTACAATCTTCAACTCAATGTCAAGACTATGGAGCCAGCCCTTCGCTACGAAGCCATTAAGAGTGGTAATGTGCAGATTATCGAAGCATATTCTACAGACAGCAAGGTGGTCACCTACAAGCTGAAAATCCTGGAAGACGACAAACAGCTCTTCCCACCCTACCAGGCCGCTCCGCTATTGTCCAAAGAAACCTTAGAGAAATATCCCGAGTTGGAGCAAGTCCTAGGGGTCTTGGCAGGCAAAATCTCGACCGAGGAAATGACCCAGATGAACTATGCGGTCGATGTGGAAGGTAAGTCGGCAGAGCAAGTGGCGAGGGAATATTTAGAACAAGAAGGATTGTTAAAATAGGAGAAAATACTATGTCACATCAACTAGAAAACGCTAAAAATCTTTACCTTCGTGGCATTCGCGATGGCGAAATCAAGGAAGTTCATGAAAACTATATGGGAGCCAGCTATACCCAGCACAGTACGGGTGTACCTGATGAGAAAGAGGGCTTTGCGGCTTTCTTTGAGGACTTTTTCAAACGCAATCCCAAGCGGGAAATCAGCATTGTTCGTGCCATTGAAGACGGAAACTTTGTCTTCGTCCATGTCCACCAGAAACTCAATGACGGTGAAGCTGAGTGGGTGACGGCGGACATTTTCCGTTCAGATGAAAATGGTCGTATCGTCGAGCATTGGGATGTCATTGATGCCTATCCAAAAACCATTGGCCAAACAGACCCGATTTACGCAGACTTTGAGCTGACTGACTTAGATAAGACCGAGGACAACAAGAAAATCGTCCGTCGTTTCTTGGTCGATGTCCTTCAAAATGGGGAAATCGAGAAGTTTGACGACTATGTAGCAACTGATCTGATTCAGCACAACCAAGAAATCGCTCAAGGCGGTGCAGCCTATAAGGACTATCTGGTAGAGAGTCAAGTCAACTACGACTTTGTCTTTAAGGTGATGGGACAGGGTGACTATGTGGTGGCTTATTCGAAAGTCTGGATTGCAGGTCAGAACTACGCTCACTTTGACATCTATCGCCTCAAAGACGGTAAGATTGTCGAGCACTGGGACAACAAGGAAGTCATGCCAGACAAAAAAGACTTGACGAATCTAGGGAAGTTTTAAGGGAAAAAAGCAGAGCAGGCAGTCTCGTTTGAGAAAGTCTGCTTTTTCAATTGTAAAAATATTCCTTTTATGATATATCGCATATTTATACAATTGTTGAAAGAATATGGTACAATAGGGAAAGATTAAATTGAAGTAGGAAGTCTTATGAAATTACCACGTTTTGGCGTTGAGGAATGGCTGAATGTCCATGAAAATAGCGCGATTTATGATATAGCAGGGGTGTCTATTTCTTCATTGACTTTGGAAGAATTGTTTGCCTTGTCGGGAACCAATCCTGAGGATTTTTATAAGAAATTGCAGGGAACCAAGCTCAACTATGGCTGGATAGAAGGTTCGCCAGCATTTAAAAAATCAGTTAGTCAACTCTATACAGGCGTCAAGCCAGAACAAATTCTCCAGACCAACGGGGCAACAGGGGCAAACTTGTTAGTTCTTTATGGTTTGATTGAGCCAGGAGACCATGTCATTTCCCTTTATCCGACCTACCAACAACTCTACGATATTCCAAAGTCTTTGGGAGCAGAAGTGGATTTGTGGCAGATTGAGGAGGAAAATGGCTGGTTGCCAGACTTGGAAAAACTGCGTAAACTCATCCGTCCTAACACTAAGATGATTTGCATCAACAATGCCAATAATCCAACTGGTGCTGTCATGGATAGGACCTATTTGGAAGAATTGGCGGAAATTGCTGGTGAAGTTGGTGCTTACATCCTATCAGATGAAGTCTATCGTTCCTTTTCTGGACTGGATGTGCCATCTATTATAGAAGTCTATGATAAAGGAATTGCTGTAAATAGCTTATCCAAGACCTATTCTCTGCCAGGTATTCGCGTGGGTTGGGTGGCCGCCAATCTTGAAGTGACAGATATATTGAGAGATTATCGGGATTACACTATGATTTGTGCAGGTGTCTTTGACGATCTGGTGGCTCAATTAGCTTTGGCCCATTATCAAGAAATTCTAGAACGAAATCGGCGCATTTTAGAAGAAAATTTAGCAATTTTGGACCAATGGATTGAGGAAGAACCCCTCGTTTCCTATATCCGTCCAGCGGTTGTTTCCACTAGCTTTGTCAAGATTGCAGTGGATATGCCTATGGAAGATTTTTGCTTGCAACTCTTGCAAGAACATGGTGTTCTCCTAGTTCCTGGTAATCGGTTTGAACGTGACGGCTATGTCCGTCTAGGTTTTGCCTGTGAACAAGAAACTCTAATCAAAGGATTAGAAAAATTATCCCAATTTTTAAGAAGATTCGATAAAGAAAACTAGCTCAGTGGTTGAGCTAGTTTTCTTTATCTTCAGCTGTAGTTCTTTGGAAAAGTTTCCGCCAATCTGGCAGGGAGATTTCAGGGCTTGGAATGGAGGTGCTAATATTGTCCCTCCAAATTTGGTAGCGGGTATCAAAGAGTAGCCGAATGAGTTTGTCCATCATCTCAGCTTCTTCTGGAGCTACTTCTTTTCTCAGTCGATCAATTTCCTGTAATTTCTGTAGGGGATTTACCGTGATGTCGCTAAAACGTTCAATTCCTGCTTTGATGAAGATGCCGAAAAACAAATCGAAGAAGTCTCGTAATTCATCGTCTGTTAAACTAGCCGTCCAAGTTTTTAAGGCTTGGTCGGTTTGTAGGCTATCGCTGGTCAGGGCAGGGGCTAGTTTGAAGTCGCTTCCGTCAACCTCCCAAGAAAAACTGATGTGTTGTAGAATGCCGAGGGTATTACTCTGAACGATTTGAGCATTTTCTGGTGTTTCTAACATCATACCGACAATTGAATTCTGGGGAATGACAGGGAAAATCCGTTGGTGAATAGCTTGGTAACTAGGTGCTTCCAAGTGTTTTTTGTGTAAGCCAGGTGAATCAAAGGGATAGATAGCTAGGATTCTATCCTGTTGGTCTATAGCTTGCTGGCATGCTGCATAGAGGGCTAAATTTCCGCCTTTCGAATGACCTGCCAGATAAAAATGGCCCATCTGCTGCATCATAAGTTTTTCTAAGTAGCCACTCGCTGCACGTTGGGCAGGAATTTCATCCATATAGGTCATGTGGAAATCTTCCTTCCAACCGATAATGGTATCGTCTGTTCCTCTGAAGCAAGTCACAATCGTTTTTCGGTCAATGCGATAGCTGATTGCTGAAAACTGCTTTTCCTGTTCCAACTGATAATCGTCAACGAAGCCAAATGCCTTGATAGATTTGAAGCGTTTGGATTTGGCTAGAAGTCCAAGTAAGGCTAGGCGGTTTTTGGTCACCATAGAAAAGGGAGGGAAATTATTTTTGTAGGCCTCTTCAAAGGCCGTTGCCAACCGATCAAGTCGCACACCATTTTCTGTAAAAGAGTAGGGGACCAGATTATCAAAAGGGAGGTAGGAAAGTTCGGTCAGAGCCAGAATATCCAGCTTATTGATAGGTTTATCATAAAAATTATCGTATTGGCTTTCTTCTATGTAATTTAATAAATTTGGCATGGCAATCCTTTCCTTTTTTATCTAGTATAACGAAATATGTGGGGAATGACAAATTTGCACCACTGATGACCTGGTTTTATAGTCTACTTCTTGTGTAAATGTATAAAAATACTCAAATTTGTTCCAATGTAAGCTATAATAAATAGTAGGGATATGAAAGGAGATAGTTATGCAGAAAATTCTTCTTATCGAGGACGATAAAACGATTAGCCAACTAGTTGCTAAAAATTTGATAAACTGGGGTTACCAGGTGCAAGAGGTCAAGGATTTTCAGATGGTTTTGGAACAGATGGAAGAGTTTCAGCCCCATTTAATTTTACTGGATATTGGCCTGCCTTTTTTCAATGGCTATTACTGGTGTCAGGAAATTCGCAAGACATCCCGTGTGCCCATTATGTTTCTGTCTTCCCATGACCAGCCAATGGATATTGTTATGGCGATCAATATGGGGGCGGATGACTATGTGACCAAGCCCTTTGAAATGACGGTTCTCCTAGCCAAAATACAGGGGCTTTTGCGGCGAACTTACGATTTTGTAGGTGAACAAAGTCTACTCTGGTTTGAAGAGGTATCCTTGGATTTGAAGACTATGCAGGTGTCATATGGACAGGCTGTAGAGGAGTTGACACGAAATGAATTTCAGATATTACGGGTGCTTTTTGAGCATGGCAAGGAGGTGGTCAGCCGTGAGGAGCTGATGAGAGAACTCTGGAACAGTGATATTTTTGTGGATGACAATACTTTGTCGGTTAACATTGCTCGCCTGCGTAAAAAGTTGGCAGAACTGGGTCTGCCAGATTTGATTGCCACCAAGAAAGGAGTGGGCTACGGCCTGGTGTGGACACATGAATAAGGATAATTTTAGCTCACTAGTATCAGAATTTTTACCCACTTGGTTCCATCATCGTTGGCTGTTTTTAGTTAGCTACGGTCTTTTTGCCACGACCATTATGGCTTATAGTAGTCTCTTTGACATCGAGAGGGACCTGGTTCTCTATGCCCTCATCCTCCTGAGCATTTGTTGGCTCCTTGCCCTCCTCTTGGATTTTGTCAGGGAATTTTCCCGTTTTGGAAAAATCTGGCGTGGTCAGAAAGTAGTTACTGAGACAGCCAGTGAACGTTGTTTGCAGGAGAGAGTGGAGCGACTAGAAGTCCAAAACAAGCTCCTGCTGGAAAAACAACGTCAGGAACAGACAGAATTAGATGACTACTACACCCTGTGGGCCCACCAAATGAAAACGCCTATTGCAGCCAGTCAGCTCTTGGCCAAGGAAGTGGACAGCAGTTCAGTCCGTCATCAGCTAGAATCAGAACTTTTTAAAATCGAACAATATACAGGTTTGGTCTTGAACTACCTCCGTTTACAATCCTTCCATGATGATTTGGTTATTGAATCTGTCAATTTGGAAGAGCTGGTCAGATGTCTGGTCAAGAAATATTCCCTCTTTTTTATCCAGGGCAATACCAGCTTGGACTTGGGACAGCTGGATAGGACAGTAAAGACCGACAAACGCTGGCTGGGTCTCTTGATTGAGCAAATTTTATCCAACGCCCTCAAATATTGTCAGGGGGGAAGAATTTCGATTGCTCTCGACGGAGATGAGTTGGTCATTCGTGATACAGGAATAGGGATTGCAGAGAGTGACTTGGAGCGGGTTTTTGAGCGTGGTTTTTCAGGTTTCAATGGTCGCAGAACCCAGCAGTCTTCGGGTCTGGGACTTTATCTCTCCCGGAAAATCGCTACGGAGCTGGGCTATTCCCTCAAACTAAGCTCCAAAGTGGGGTGGGGAACAGAAGTGCGAATTGGCATCAAAGAAGTGGAGTTGATTTTTGACTAATCTTACAAAACTGTCACGCAAATGAAAGCTAGATCTATGGCAGCTTGTCGGAGGATGGGCTAGAATGGGGGTAGAAAAAGAAAAGGAGGCAGTAAGATGACACTTTTAGATGTACAACACGTTCAAAAAATTTACCAAACCCGCTTTCAAGCCAGTCAGGTTGAAGCCTTGAAAGACATTCATTTTACAGTTGAAAAGGGGGAATATGTCGCCATCATGGGGGAATCAGGTTCTGGAAAATCCACCTTGCTTAATATTTTGGCAACCCTTGATAAGCCAACGCAGGGCAAGGTCCTGCTCAATGGCTTGGATACTCAAGCTATCAAGAGCAAGGAAGCGGCTGCCTTTCGTCGGGAGAAATTGGGATTTGTCTTCCAAGATTTCAACCTCTTGGACACCCTCTCGGTCAAGGACAATGTGCTCTTGCCTCTGGTTTTGTCCCGCTATCCGATTGATGAGATGAACAAGCGACTGGTTCATACACTGAATAGTCTAGGAATTGCGACCTTACAAGACAAGATGCCCTACGAGCTTTCAGGCGGTCAGCAGCAACGAGTTGCGGTGGCGCGTGCCATCATCACCCAGCCAGAAATCCTCTTAGCGGATGAACCGACTGGAGCCCTCGACTCCAAATCAACGGCAACCCTTCTCGATATTTTTGAAAAAATCAACCAAGATGGGCAAACCATTTTGATGGTAACCCATTCAACAGCGGCAGCCAGTCGCGCCAAACGGGTCCTCTTTATCAAGGATGGGATCCTCTACAATCAAATCTACCGAGGTGAAAGAAACAATCAGGAGATGTACCAACTGATTTCAGATACCTTGACAGTCATGGCGAATCGAGGTGAGTAATATGTTTGGACTAACCTTTCGATTGGCTCTGACCAATCTCAAAAAGAACTGCAGGCTCTATTTTCCCTATGCCCTGATGACCATCTTGTCCACAGCCATTGCCTATATTTTCACCGCGCTTGCCTTCCATCCTGATTTAGGTCAGGTCAAGGGAGCCAATGGGGTAACCATGGTTTTGGGCTTCGGTATGATTGTAGTCATGTTGGCAGTTGCCATCATGGTCTTCTATGCCAATAGTTTTGTCATGAAGCAGCGGTCAAAAGAGTTCGGTATCTATAGTATCCTAGGCTTGGAGAAAAAACACCTTCTCTTGATGACTTTCCTAGAAAATCTGGTATTTTCAGTCGGTACCATTCTATCTGGCTTGCTCTTGGGACTGGCTCTAGATAAACTCTTCTATGCGCTCTTGCTGAAAGCCATGCAGATGCCTGTGGTCCTGGCTTCAACCTTCCAGTTGAAAAGTCTAGTCACTGTACTTATCTATCTCTTCGGTATTTTCGCCTTGGTCAGCCTCTTTAATATTGGGAAGTTGGGCTTGACCGACTCGCTCAAACTAGTTCAGGGCAAGAAGCGTGGGGATAAGAAAACAGGCTTCCTCTGGCTACAAACCCTCTTAGCTATTATTTTACTGGGGTCAGGCTATGCCATTGCCCAGCTAGTGACCAATCCTTTTCAGGCGGTTCCGAATTTCTTTGGAGCGACTCTTCTGGTTATCCTTGGGACTTATTTGCTTTTCCAAGCAGGTGTTATCAGTCTCTTAAACTGGCTAAAGAACCGTCAGACCTATTACTACAAGCCTGAGAATTTTATTTCTGTATCCAACTTGATTTTTCGCATGCGGAAAAATGCTCTGGGCCTTGCGACCATTACCATCCTCTCCAGTATGTTCTTGGTAACTATGGTTGGAGGACTTAATATATACATCGGTGGCAAAGATTATATTGCCAATCAAAATCCAAATGACTATTCGATCGATGTTGGAATGCAACCAACCACTTCAAAAGAACAAACGGAGGAGTGGGCGGAAGCTATCTTGGAAGAGACAGATATTCCAGTTGAAAGTAAGGTAGTCTATCCTTATCAGCAAGCCTATTTTTCTGAGGTGACAAATCAGCAAATAAAATTTTTGACGGATGAAGAAGCTGCTGGTATGGCTTTCTCTGACCGAGTTGGGATCGGTTTAGTCCTTGATCAAGCCAGCTATGAAAAGATGACGGGAGAAAAACTCCAGTTGGCATCTGACCAAGTGGCAATTTTTAGTAAGGGAGTCCAGTATCAAGCTGGTCAAACCCTCACCTTTGATGAAAAGGAAATGGAAGTTGTCCAAGTCTTGCCCAAGAATGTGACCTTGGGCCATCTGCCAGACCATGGTTCCTTCCTTCTCAGCCAGTATCTGGTCATTGTTGTTCAAGACTTGGCTGTTTTTGAAAATCAAGCTGAGAATCGCTATTATATGGGCTTTGAAAGCAGTCTGTCAGAAGAAGAACAGGTAGAACGCTATGATGGTTTCGTATTTGGAAACTTTGAAAGCGAACTGTGGAGTTCTAATATTCTTCCAGATGGTACCAACTCGATTAGTCTGTCCTATCGTGCCTATGCGATGCGTGGTTTCTTCAGCTTTGCTGGGTCACTTTTCTTCATTGGACTCTTGCTATCGCTCATCTTTTTGATGGCGGTGGTGCTGGTGATTTACTTCAAACAGATTTCAGAAGGCTATGAAGACAGAGATCGCTTCGTCATTATGACTAAGGTTGGTCTGGATGAGGATCAGACGAGACAGTCCATTCGCAAGCAATTGCTGACCGTCTTTTTCCTACCTATCCTACTTGCCTTTGTCCATCTTGCCTTTGCCTACAAGATGCTATCGTCCATTCTTTTGTCTATCGGCGTGGTTAATGCAGGGCTTATGTTGCAGGTGACAGCAGGCATCTGTGGTGGCTATCTTCTACTGTACCTTGTGGTTTATGCCATCACTACACGGTCTTATAAACAGATTATTTCGTAAACTTGGGGCAACCCAAGTTTTTAATTTTTTTCACTATTTTGTTTTACATACTAGCCACCTTGTGTTATACTATAGGTACAAAACTAATAGGTAAAACAAACTAGTGATAGAAGACAAAGAAAATCACTTTTATTTTTATCAGACTAGTTGGTATTACAAACTAGATAGGAGTAGTAAAATGAAATTGGATAAAAAAGTAAGAGAAGAATGGGAAATTGCAGGCATCACGATTGTGACGGCGATTATAACAGGTTGGGCCTTGGATTCTATTTTGATCTTAGGCACCATGTTAGCGTCAGGCTTGCTGTTTGGATTTTTTGTAGAGGAAGTGGAGGAGTTATGAAAGAAACCCAGATGCTCAAGGGAGTCCTGGATGGCTGTGTCTTACAAATAATCAGCCAGAAGGAGATTTATGGTTATGAGCTGGTTCAGGAGTTGAGAAATCAGGGCTTTGAAAACATGGTCGGAGGAACGGTCTATCCACTCCTTCAGAAGTTAGAAAAAAATAGCCTGATTTTTAGTCAGAATAAGCCCTCGCCAGATGGACCCGACAGGAAGTATTTTTATCTGACAGACCAGGGAAAGGCTTATCTAGAAGATTTTTGGAGCCAGTGGACGGAATTGGTCCAAAAGGTTCAGCGATTGAAAGGAGAGTAGGATGAGCAAACAAATGGAATACCGCAAGCAGATTGAAGTGATTGAAAGCCAATTGACCAAGGAAAACAAGGAATACATGGGCCGTATCAATGGCTATATGATGATTGCCTCTGTCTTTCACAGGCAGGAAGAAGCAGTGACTGCCCAGCTCTTATCCATTTACCAAGATGTTCTTGAAGCCCAAAAAGACGGGCTTTCAGCGGAGGATTTTCTAGGCAAAGACAGCAAGCAGATGGCGGATGACCTACTCAGCTACCTCCCTCCGATTGGTTTCAGGGAAGTCGCAAACCTGAGTGGCCTCATGCTCATTATTTACCTTGGTAGCCAATGGCTGATGGATTTTGCAGGGACGGGAACCATCTCCCTCAACTGGCTGGGTTTGATCTGCGACGCGCTACTTAGCCTCCTCCTCCCCGCTGGTATTTTCCTCGTCATTCGCGGTTTGATTTACCAGACTAGCAAAATCAAGATATGGGCAAGCTTTCTCTGCATTCCCCTTCTTTTTCTTGTGATTTGCGGACTTCGTCTCTGGGCAATGCCCAAGGAACCTGACCTAGTCTTGACTGGCTGGGGGCTTCTAGTACCACTCACCTTGCTCGGTCTCACTCTGCTATTTTTCCAAAAGGAAAAATTAGTCCGCTATGTCTTTTTACCGACCTATCTCTTCATGATTGTTGGCGGTGTAGTAAATATGGTCATGACCGTTCCCGTTTGGCTCAATCTGATGTTGGTGATTCTTCCAGCTATGGCCTTTTGGATTGGAACTGCGGTTTTGTTGGTGGGGAAAAAGAAATAGACGGCATATTTTGGTATAATGGAGTGAGGTTTGTAGGGTTCGATTGATAGACTGGAAATAAGAAGTCACCTTCGGCGCGTTATGCTAGTCCCTCGTGTCAGGTAAACTGCGGGGGTATTCTGATACTAGACTATATTTTGCCAATTTAGAGATAGTCTATGAATAGCTAACGTAAATAAACTATTTGACAATTGAATAGAGGGGTGCTATACTCTAAGTAATGATAAGTAGTTCTAAAGGAACACAAAAAGCCCCCAACGTGCCAGCGTTGAGGGTTTTCTTTTTGGCTCTTAGCTATTTAAAGCTATGCCCTAGGGTTATTTGTTGCGTGAGTTGAGCCAATACTCAAACAATGCTGTCAGGATAGATACCAGCAAAGGAGCAACAAACGTGATGATAAAAAGTTCCATTAGAACACTTCACCCCCTTTCTATCCCAAAGGGGCAAGGAAAGTATATCAGAATACCGATTGACCTTTCAATCGCTCGAATTCATCCCTATTTGTTTCTTTTTAATCAAATTATGGATATTTTCTGCTTTCTAGCAAGAAGCACCCCTGTTTAAACGGAATATCCAGTAAAATAGGAGACAGAAGATGACCTGCAGAAAAAAGATGCTGTTTCATATTACAAAAAAGCCATCAATAATCTCTAGGGTGAATACGAGGGTGAACAAATTACTAAATCAACGCATTACAAGGTTACAGAAACCTTATTAAATCAACATTTATAGACAACAAAGGAGAAAACCATGACATTTGAAGAGATTTTGGAAAATGTCTAGGAATGGCTTGAAATAGGCGTTTATAGCCTCTGAATTTGTGGACTTTTTGAAAAAACATAGTCACAAATGACCTTTAATATTCTCCCAAAGTCCACAAAAAGGGGAGTAAAAAAAGACCTAAAATAGGTCAATAATTTACGAGTTCAGCAGGCAGGAACTAGCACCCCACAAGGTGCTTTTTTCAGGTCTTCTTAATTACCATACAAAAAAAGAGGGATACCCCTCCTCACTATCCCCTCAACCACCAACAGGGGACACCAGCAAAACTAACGACATATTGGCTGGTACGTTTATCACTGAGCGGCATTCAATGTCGCACTATATTCCGCTCCTTTGCTATCAGAATAGCGGTGGAACCTGTAAAGGATACTATATTTTCATGCTATCATATTCACTTTACAAAAGCAAATCTTAAGTACACTTGATAAGGTGCTTTTTAGTTATCTGATGTCTTGCTGATAGCTATTTTATACCAAAAAAGGGAGTGTATGACCTCACGGGTTAACTCTCCCTAATCGGCTAGACTATGCAAGCCTCCAGCTGTGAATATATTATACCACGGATAGCTGGCACAAGTTAGTTATTTCTCACAATATGCCATTTTTAAAAGATAGATAACTGTTTCCAAATTGGAAAAGGTTAAAACTTTACCGTATTGGGATTTTATCAACCGTAAATTAAGTAGCTTAAATGCGCGTGGTTATCAATTTTGTTGACCTTGACAAATCAATTTCAAGCAATTATCACGCGCAAATCTACTGTATTTTACTGTTTTCTACTGTATCTTGGTGCTATAGCTCACCCTTTTCTATCTTCTCTCTAATTATCCTAGCCCAAATATTATAAAAAGGATGTCCGTCTGGAATAACAGGGGGATTTTTAGAAAATTCTTCTTGTGATAAGGTGGTTTCTTTGTCTAATATTGTGCCGTCTGCTAGTTCAGTATCTTTAGGGACAATGTGGGTTATTATTGGTGTCCATTTTTCTTTAGGTTTAGCCATGTTAAAATTACTCCTTTATTGTGTAAAAATACAAAATAGGGCTAACCTTACACCTTAGCAGTTACCTGTTTTAGTGTACTGGTTTAGCCCTATCATATAAGTTAGATAGTGTTAAGCATGAATTTTCTTATCTGCAATAGCGTCTGTTAAGGTCTGTGAGAAATTTAGCCCTAACTCACGCCCTAAAGTATCCGCCCAACGTGGAATAGTTAGTGTTTTCTTTACAGGCTCTTGACTGCCTAGATACTCAGCAACGTCAACCATAACCATAGATACAAAAGACTTGCTAGGGTCATAAACTAGCTCTATGTCCTTATCATCACGGAAAGGGTTATTATCAGCCAATGATAAAGCGTTAATAGGGGTAGGAGTGGGAATATCACGCCCATTCTCAATATAATCAGCTAGATGAATACCTAACCAATCACTAGCCATTGCCATAGCGTCTGCCATATCTTCGCCCTGAGTTGCTGAATGTTCAAAGTCTGGGAAAGTGACAAAATAAGGGGCGTTAGCTCCGTCTGTATCGTCATAATAAAATAAAGCTGGATAAGTGACAAGCATAGTTTACCTCCAAAATCAAAGACAAGCGAGGGACTGCTTTTATAACAGCCCTGCTTGCTTTTTGATACCCCTTTCGGTGTATTTGTTAATTTCACCGTGGGGAATGGTTATAGGTCGCTCGCCTACTTTTTCAAGTTTAACGTGAGACCCCTTACCACCTTTAGTTTTTGTCCAACCATGGGCGGTAAGTAGCTTAACCATTTCTTTTTGTGTCATAGGCATAGCGCTTTTACCTCCTGACAACATTATTATATCACACGTACTACACGTATTCAAGTAAAAAGATAATATTTTGTCTAATATCAGTTATCAAAAATAGCCCCTAAAATCGTTTCTAAGGGCTTTTAGTTGCTGTATGGTTAATTTATCGGATAAAGCAAAACACGCGCTAAAATAGGGCTAAATTTAAGCTTGAGGCTGTTCTAGTTGCTTTTGTAACCGCTCTAAGTTCTTAATAGCTTTTTGTCTAATGCTAGAGACTTCTCTATAATCTTTTAGACCGCTTACCTCTACTAGATGTTTGTCTTTTACTCCTTCGATATATTGTAAGGTCAAAATTTTACGTTGGTTTTCGTCTGATAGCTGATTGATTAAATCTGTCATACGTTGCCGTTTTACTTTAATTCCTCGTATTGCTACCAATAATCTTGCTTTTTTCTTTCTAATTCTCCTAGACTGTACTGGATAAGTTTTCTCAAGTTCAAGTTTATCATTTTCTAAACTAGAAATAGCATCTTTCAAATCTCTAATGTCTCTTAGTCGCTCGTTAATCGTCATATTGATTTCAAACATAATTTAATACCTCGCTATGACTATGATTATATCAAAAAAGCGCGTATTCTTTGTTCGTTCTTTGTTCGATTGAGTAAGTTTATTTGTTTTGGGAACTAATAGAGCGTTCTTTATTTGTTTGTTTTGTAAATGCACCCTGTTATTTTAGTCCACCCAACCAATTGCTCACCCCTTTATCTAAATAGCTAGTAAACTTTCTGTAATGTTTCCAGTATGTCTTAGCCCTCATTCTTTTTGGTCTGCTAGGAAAATTATCATAATCAACGTACCCTTTTTCTGGGTAATAACTGGGGTCTATCTTCCTAGCCTCTTTGAAAGCTAGTTCAAAATAATACTGGCAGTCTGTTTTACTTCGGTTCAAAGTTGCCCTATGCCTATCTTGACAAGTACCGCAAGCAAAGATAAGGCTATTTTTGAATAGTTTTCTACACCTCTTTTCACAAATAGGACAAAGAAAGAAGTAGCGGATACCTCCATAAGTTCCTGGTATGCTAGCTAGGTTTATCTGTTGGCTACCGTAGTTTACAGTTAGGTTATTAAGGTCAATAGTGATACCTACTCCCTTTAACTTACCAGATATTTTTGATAAGCCTTTTTGTTTCAGTGGTTTGGTTATGCTTTCTATGGTCAATTCAATCATTTTCCTCTCCTTTATTGGCAAAACCCAAATTTATTGATTAAACAACAAAAGAGGCGCGTGCCTCTCTGTTCAACCTTTGGCTAGTAACCCACTGATTGCCATATCTCGGATAAACTGGCTTGCTGGTAGCTCTAACAAATCTAGTAACTCACCTAGTGCCTGTTTGTCTGTGCTGGCAATCATTTTCTTTAAGGTGTTTTCGTATTGCTGTTCTAGATAGTCGCAAAATGCCAATCTTTGGGCTTGTGTCGGTGTAGCATTCAAAGCTATATAACAAGCTTCAGTTATCTGTGAGAATAGTTTAGCACGCGCTTCTGGGTGCTTATACAGTTCATAAATGTTCAGACTGGTATCCTCTGCTTGTAACTTTTTAGCTATTTCCATTAGTTTAGGAATATCGCTAGGCTCAATAGGTGTGTCATCAGCCATATAATTTAGGCGGCGTTTCTCCAGTTCTAATCTATCTTTTTCAGCTTGTTCTAGGTAGTCATTTTCTGTCATTTTTTAGTCTCCATTTTCTGCTTTAAGAAAAATTATGTAAACTTTTGCTATTTGTGACCAACTTTAAAAAATCTTGGTCACGTTAAAAAAGTTAGTAGTATCAAGGGTTTAGCTATGGTGTTGACCTTGTGACCGATTTTGAAAAAAATTATTTATATAAAAAAGATGAAATGATTTCCAACTCCTATATATATAAATAAAAAACTTGGTCACATGGTCACATTTTGATAATTTAGAGGTAAAAAGTCAGTATTATCAAGGGTTTCAGCGTGTGACCGATTTTTAAAATCTTGGTCACATCTTGGTCACACGGTCACAAACTTTGATGCTTCTTATTATTCTTGGTTATTTCTGTGTACTCCCTTAGGTACTCCTTGAAGTTTTCGGCTATGCCAACCGTTAGGGTCAAGGATATTATAATCGTCTAATGGCACGCGCCCAGTCTTTAAGTTATAAATATCAGCAACTTCTTTATTTAGTACAGCAGTTATTTTTTTTCCAAAGCTGTATAGGTTAGCGTTTTTTATCCCCTCATCTTCTGTAAATTCTTCTAGCCATTGCTTGATAATGGGTAGCGGTACATGTTGCAACTCATGGTAGCCATTGGGAATATAAGTTCCAACCACAAAAGAATAATAAAAGTCGTTATCCTCTTTGTACTCGTCTAACATGTCTTTAACCGCTTTAGGTTCAATAAATTTATCAAACTCCGCCATATTTAAGATTTCATAGAGTACCCACTCTAAAAGAACTTTGTTTTTAATAAAGTCGTCTTTGATTTCTGGGCGCTCTACTGTGCCATTAAAATCTGCATTAAATGGCACGATACACAAGCGCCTATACCAACCTTGTGACTTGTTGCGACTTCTAGGGATACCATTTCCAGAAAAGATACATAAAAGGCGATAAGTAGCCTCATAGGGCTGTAAATGTTTAGGGTTTACTTGTATAGTATCGCCTGTAACAATACTCATTAGGTCAGAAACACTATCAAGGTATTTATCAGAAATATCATCACCAATATTACAAACTTTTCCATTTAGGGCTGAAAGTAGGTGCTGTTCTTGAAATTGGTCTGGTTTAAGGTTGCTAATGTTTTCCTTACCTATCAGATTTTCTAACAGGGCTTGAAATGTCCCTTTTCCGTTGTTCCCATCTCCAGTTAAAATGACCATCTTTTTGCGCGTGCGGTTGGGGTTGATAGCCTCGTTCATGACTTGCCAAAGTAGTGTAATGATTTCCTTATCGTCACAAGCAAGAGTACCTAGCCACTTATCAAAATCAAACCAGCCACCAAGTAAAGGCTTTTGAGCCTCTGGGTTGTATGCTGTGGTTATCTTGGTTGTGATAATATGCTTAGGGTTAAATGGCTCTAATTGTTTAGTATGTAAGTTAAAAATGCCGTTTCTGACTGGTATTAAATAGCTTTCCTGCATAGGGGGCTTGATTTTTGTTTCTGTCCTTAGAAAAATAATCACTTCCTCGGTAAATCGCTTAGATGTCAGCCTGCTATCAAATTTTAGAATTAGCTTATTGACTATATCACGGCTAGCAATATAATAGCCTAAATCTAAATGGTAGATGTATAGCTGGCTACTGTCTGTTAGTTTACTGTACCCAATAAAGGTAAAATAGCAATTTTTGAGTAAAATATTAGCTACCTCAGCAACACTAGGGCGTGGTATTTTTGTTTCTACCTCGCCTTTTCGGTTGCCTTTTGTAATCTCCTTTTCTTCTTTGTGTTCATCACGCCACGCCTCGCCTAATGATTGTAATAGTTGGTATAGCTCTTTCATATTTTGGGGCTTTTTAACCTGTTTGGCGTTATCTAATTCCTGTTGTAATTCATTGATATTCACATTCTCGACCTCTTTCTAATTTCAGATTTTACAATACTCTCAAAAGTTCTATCTAACTCTCTTTGTGGTATTGGGTTGTTAGTAACGCTATTTGCTATCAGTGTAAGCTCATAAGCTGTTTCTACGTCACAATCAATCCATTTATTAAGCAGTAACCCCACAAAGCGCGTGAGTGCTACGTTACGCCCTCCCTCATCACCAAAACCATGTAATAAGGTATCTATCACGCGCATAGTCATAGATTTTCTTTTAGGTTGTCGGTTATCTATATAGAGTGGAGCAGTAGCGGGATAATCAGATAATGGCTGACTAGGTACAATATAATCATACCCCCTGTTCACAATTATTTGATAATCTGCTGGGTCTCCTGTTGTCACTGGTAAGCCTTGTAATTGTGACCATGTAAGGCTTGCTGTATCATAAGGTAAGCCTATTTTTTCGGCTACTTCCGTTACAGTTTGCTTATAGACTGCCTCATTCATCACATTACTAGGCTTAATTACAAGCCTAAAACGCTGTTTTTCGGCTGTGTGCTTAATAGTTGGGTAAATGATATAGGAAAAGGCACTAAGTGCCTCAGAAACGATTTTAGGGAGGTCTACGCCTGTTTCTATATCGTCATAGTCTAAGAAAATCAAATCACGATAGATAAGGCTAGCGTTATTACGCTTATAACTTCCATTGGTATCTGGTTTCACTTTACCACTCAAACAGTAAGGGGCTTTGGTTTGTTTGTATTCGTCAATATTAGTCCCTTTGGGAACTATTTGAGGTTTGAACCGTGCGATATATTCAAAAGGTTCTAACTTATCGAAAGGGTGTAAGATATTGCTGAACCCTCTAGCCTCGTATATTGTCATTTCTCTGCTCCTAAAAATATTAAAAGGTCATCAATTTTATAAAAGACTTTGCGCGTGTCCTCAATAGGAGGGGATAGCCTTTTGAGACCTGCACGCTCCCAACGTTGCAAAGTTTTATAATCTACGTCTAGCTCATCTTTTATCTGTTTGGGAGTGATTAAGCCTGTTATACGTGGTTTGGGTTTCAGATATTCTTTCAGAAACCCAGATATTAGCGTTAATATGCCACGTTTTAGGCTGTTTTCGCTTTCTTTACTTAGGCTAAACATTCATATCAGCCCCTTTCAGTAGTTCCTTATAGCTATCAAGGTCAGCATTTAACAAAACACTTAGGCGCTTTTGTTCTTCCTGTACCTGGTTGTAAAAAGCCTTAGCACCATCTAATAGCTCAGCCTTATCTGCTGGGATAAAATAACCACGATTAAAGCCTTGTCGTACGCCAATGATAGGAACGCCATAGCGCGTGATTAGGCGACTGACAATACTTTGTACTGTCCTTTCTTCTAACTTCAAAATAAGGGCTATTTCTGCCCCTGTGGTGGGGTTGTCAGCTCCTACCTTGATAAGATTAAGCACGCGCTTATAATTCTCTGGTAGCGGTGGTAGTGTCATTCTGTTACCTCCGTTTGCCTGTCTGGGTAAATGTCTATTGTGTAAATCATGAAATGCCTCCTAGTTAAATTTCTTACCAGCAAGCCATACATAAGCACCATAGCGCTCTTGTACGTGGGCTGTGGTGTTTTCCTCCACCTTGTCAGTTTGTGAGCTAATATCAAGCTCTATATAGCTCTCATAACGCCATAATAAAATTAGAATAGCCAAGGAAACAATAATCAAGATAACACTTTCAGTCAATGTTGGGATTAATTCATTCATTGCCATACTCCTTGAAAAATTTATCTGATAATTCTGTGTGTTCTGAAACAAGATGCTTTAGCCCATTGGTTGCTACTGTTACAAGGGCTGTTGCCTTGCCTGGTTCAATATCGCCGCTAGCTATCTCTAAAGTACTGATAACATTTTCTAACTCAGTACATAGCAATTCATAGTTACTTAAAATCTTATCGTTCATGCTGTCTAATAACCTCCAATTCTTTATCATCATCACAATTTATCAACTTACAAGCGATTAAATCTAAGTCTTTATATAGCTGTTCAGTCATTTCAAAAATAACGCTAAATGCTTGTTTCATTTGATGGTGTAATACTGTGTTATCTGCTCCAGAATTATCAGCAAGTAATAAAGCATTGCCTAGCTGTTGGATAATTTCAATACGTGGGAGTAACTCAGCAATTTGGTTACCCTGTTGCTTGATGTTTCGTGTGCTTAATGCCATATTTGGATACCTCGTTATCATATTTTTTTTGTGTAATTGCCTCATGCTCTCGGTCGCCTAATTTCTGAGCGTGGGGCTTTGGTTGTTTTTTTTTCAAATTGGTTTCTTGCGTCTGTCATTTTTAAGAGTTAGTTCTCTCCGTATGGTCAAGATACTTAAATCATGGTATAATCTAGGTATCAATAAATTACTAAAATCCCTTTAATAACGGCTTGCCTGCTGTTATTGGATTTAGTTTAATTGTGTGAAAAGGCTTGGAAGTTTGGTCGCTATCAAAGCCTTTTTTTTGTTGCTCTCACGCGCCCACAAGGTGCGTTTTTAATCATCTTCTGGGCTATCTGTTGTAAATGCCCATAGTAAAAGGTGCAGTAGTGCTGTTAGTATGCCTATTGTGATACCTCCGTTTTCTGTCTGAATACCATTGTTTTTATATCTTGGTAACTCATGCCTAGGTTAATCATAGCGATAGCCATATCCTCCAAGGCTTGGTATCTGATTAGCTCAGCACTTGTTAAGCTGTCAATGCCATTATGACCGCCACGTTGTGCCATAAGTTGCTTTTTATTCAATCCGCTAGCGCCTTTTAGTAGCAAGTTGTTAACGGTTGGGTGCGCGTGTTTGGGAGCTTGTTCCCATGTTTCTATACTATCGTGCAAGGTTTTGCGCTTTGGTTTTTCTAACGCCCTCTGATAGCGGAACTCTGCCACCTCTTTACGTAGTTCAAAGAATGCTTTAACTAGGTTTTCTTTGAAATTAGCGACTTGCTCAGTATTCTTTAAGAAAGTGATTAGCAACGTTGCTTGTTGCTCATTTAGAATATAATCTTTAGCCTGTTGTCCACTTGGTAAAGGTCGCATTTGAAATGAGACCTTTCCATAACGTTCTAGGCGCTCCTTGTGTTTCCTGATATGTTCCTGTATTGCGTGATGTTTCACACCAGCACAATCAGCAATAATGCTACTAAGTGTATACGGCTCTTTCTTACCGTCCATGTAAACAATGTTCATGGTGTGCCTGCTCCTTTCTAGCTGTAAAATAGTTCGTCAATGGTTATATCGGGCTTAACCTCTGCGACAATGGTCTTGATTGCTTTCTTTTCCTTGTCATTGAATGGGGTCTTGCCTGTTTCTTTGTTGTTGTATGACTGCAAAGAAATATCTAGCTTGTCCGCCATAGCTTGCTGGGTTAGCCCTAACATGACCCGATAGCCTTTCAGTTTGCTCATGCCGTTCTCCTTTCTTTAAAAATCCCCCTCCGTAGGTTGAAAGTGTGAAAGGTCGTGGAGGGGGAGAAGTATCCGTTTCGGATAACTTTGAAAACGATTATATATCCATTTCGGATACTTGTCAAGCGTTTTTTTAAAAAATTTGTATCATTTCTTGATACTTTTTGCATTTTTGGTTATAATCAACCTTGAAAGGTCGTGAAATGTATGAATAGGTTGAAAGAATTACGCAAAGAAAAAAAGCTAACTCAGGAAGAGTTAGCTAGTGAAATTGGTGTATCAAAAATAACTATTCTCCGTTGGGAAAACGGCGAAAGACAAATCAAACCAGACAAAGCTAAACAATTAGCAGATTATTTTGGGGTTCAAGTTTCTTATTTGCTTGGGTACAGTGATTTTAGAACTTGGGCGGAAGAAGATTTTTATCATACAACTGGTTATCCAATGAATCTATCTTATGAACCTACTGAAAGAGTAGTAAAAATAGATATTCCTAAAAATACCCTAAGCGATAAAGAACTTATGGCTTTACCTCCAGAAGAAAGAAAAGCGTATATCAGTGAGTATCTAGATGCTATGAGTAAGGCTCTGTCTTCTCTGTCAGATACAATAGCAGATACTGCGGGGATAGCAGCAGACGTTACGGGTGACCAATTAGGTAAGTTAACTAATAGCTTAATAAAAACTTTGGCTAAACTAAATGAAGTTACACATAGAGACTAACTCACGCGCCACATAGCAAAGCTCCGTAGCCTAAAATTTTAGATTCTCTACGTGCTACACCTTAAAAAATGTCTAGTTTTGTCTAGTTTTGTAAATACGCCTTTCAACATGTTTCAACAAAATCAGTATTTTTTAGTAAATTGCGCGTGGTACAAAATTATCTTACTCTTACCATTTCATAAAGGCGCTCAAATGCTTTGTATAGCGTTTTAATCTCAATCAATATAAATGACTATCTACCTAAAACAAACGAAAATAGAGACCTTCTCGGAAGCCTCGGTATGATATAAACCTAATAACTCAAAATCTTTTTAATAACGGCTTGCCTGCTGATAGAAAGGTTCATATCATGAAAATTACAGAAGTCAAAAAGAAAAACGGTACGATCGTGTACCGTGCTAGTGTTTATTTAGGTACTGACCAGGTAACAGGTAAGAGATCTAAAACAAGCGTAACAGGTAGGACAAGAAAAGAAACTAGGCAGAAAGCAAAGCACGCGCAAGACGATTTTATTTCTAATGGCTACACGGTTACTAAAGTTGTGCCAGTAAGGAATTATCAAGAATTGGCTGAGTTATGGCTAGAAAGCTACCAACTTACAGTAAAGCCTCAAACATTCATAGCAACTAAGAGAATGCTATATAATCACTTAATACCAGTCTTTGGTGCTTTGAAATTAAATAAGCTATCTGTTAGCTATATTCAAGGTTTTATCAATGATTTATCTAGTGAGTTGGTACATTATAGTGTTGTCCACTCAATCAATAGGCGTGTGTTACAATATGGGGTATCTCTCCAGTTATTGCCATTCAATCCTGCGCGTGATGTTATATTGCCTAAAGTACCAAAAAGGGAAAATAAAGCTATTAAGTTCATAACTCCAGAAGATTTAAAAGCGTTAATGGCTTACATGGAAAAGCTAGCCAATAAGAAATTTAGCTATTTCTTTGATTATGTCTTATATAGCGTTTTACTTGCCACTGGTTGCCGATTTGGAGAAGTAGTAGCCCTAGAATGGTCTGATATTGACCTAGAGAATGGAACTATCAGCATAACCAAAAATTACAGTAGACTATTAAAGTTAATCGGTACGCCAAAGAGTAAGGCAGGGGTTAGGGTCATCAGCATAGACAAGAAAACAATCAATCTGCTACGACTTTACAAGAGTAGACAACGACAATTATTTATCGAGACTGGGGCGCGTGTTTCTGCTGTGGTATTTGCTACACCACTAAAGGAATATCAAAACATGGCAACTAGACAGGATAGTCTAGACAGGCGCATCACTGAAATTGGTATCCCTCGCTTTACCTTTCATGCTTTCCGACATACTCATGCTAGTTTATTGCTAAATGCTGGTATCAGCTATAAAGAATTACAATACCGTTTAGGTCATGCTACGTTAGCTATGACAATGGACATTTACGGACACCTCTCAAAAGACAAAGAAAAAGAGGCAGTTTCTTATTACGAAAAAGCCATAAATTCTTTATAAGTCCACAAAAAGGTGAACAAATTTTATTTTTTGAACTCATATGTCGATTGAAAAGCCTATTAAATCAACGTTTATAGACGAAAAGGAGTAAAACCATGACATTTGAAGAGATTTTACCAGGCCTCAAGGCCAAGAAAAAGTACGTTCGCACAGGCTGGGGCGGAGCGGAGAACTACGTCCAGCTCTTTGACACGATTGAGGTTCACGGGCAAAAACTGGAGGCGACGCCCTATTTCCTCATCAACGTGACAGGCGAGGGCGAAGGCTTCTCCATGTGGAGCCCGACCCCCTGCGATGTCCTTGCGACCGACTGGGTAGAAGTCCATGACTAAGACAGCCCTCATCACCGGCGTTTCCAGTGGCATTGGTCTTGCACAAGCGCGGATTTTTTTGGAAAATGGCTGGCGTGTCTACGGGATTGACCAGGCCATCAAGCCTGATTTGGCAGGTGATTTCCACTTTCTACAACTGGACCTGACTGGCGATTTATCACCAGTCTTTTCGTGGTGCCAGACAGTTGATGTTCTATGTAACACCGCAGGCATTCTAGACGATTACCGCCCCCACCTAGATATTGAGGAGGAAGAATTAGCTCAGGTCTTCTCGGTGAATTTTTTTGCGGTGACAAGACTAACCCGCCCTTATCTGCAGCAAATGGTGGACAGACAGTCAGGCATCATTATCAATATGTGCTCCATTGCTTCTAACCTTGCAGGCGGCGGAGGCTCGGCTTACACCGCCTCCAAGCACGCTTTGGCAGGTTTTACCAAGCAGTTGGCTTTGGACTATGCCAAGGATAAGGTACAGGTATTTGGTATTGCCCCAGGTGCTGTCCAGACAGGCATGACCCAGAAAGATTTTGAGCCAGAGGGATTAGCCGATTGGGTGGCAGACCAGACCCCTATCGGACGCTGGACCCAGCCCAGCGAAATCGCAGAGCTGACCTTCATGCTGGCTACTGGCAAACTCGCTTCCATGCAAGGCCAGATTGTCACTATTGACGGTGGCTGGAGTTTGAAGTAGGGGGAATGTTATGATTCTTGAATCTAATCGCCTTTTGCTCCGTCCTTGGAGCGAGTCAGACACAGTTGACTTATTTTCTCAGGCCAGTCATCCAGATGTAGGACCCGCAGCAGGTTGGCCAGTTCATCAAAGTCTGGAAGAAAGTCGAGAGATTATCAAGACAGTCCTCAGCCAACCCGGAACCTATGCCCTTGTCCTCAAGGAAACAGGTCAGGTCATTGGCAGTATTGGTCTCATGATTGGCAAGCAGAGCGGTCTTGATTTGCCAGATTCAGAAGCAGAACTGGGCTACTGGCTTGGCCAGGGATTTTGGGGACAAGGCCTGGTACCAGAGGCTAGTCAAGCTATACTGAACTACGGCTTTACTCAACTGGATTTAGATAAAATCTGGTGTTGTGCATTTGTAGAAAATAGCAAGTCTCTGCGTGTACAAGAAAAGCTGGGTTTTGTATACCAATACCTCTTGGAAGATGTGCATTTCCCACTCATTGATGAAGTTCGTACCGAACGAGTGAGTTTATTGACGAGAGAGGAATGGTATTCTAGAAAGGAAAAACCATGACACCAACACAACTCTGGCAAGATTTTCTTGCCATCAATTCCCAAGCTGGTCCTGAGCCGGAGGCCTGGGCCTTTGGGGCGGAAGCTGATTGGCTGGCTGATTTGGTAGCCAAGGGCATCAAAACCTCGACTAGCTCTGCTCATGCCCTTTACGCAGTAGAGGGAGAAGAAATCCCTATAGCTGGTGGCTATGACATCATTCTTGACGGGCAAGGTCAGGCTGTGTGCATTATCCAGACCACCAAGGTCTATGTGACGCCCTTTTCCCAAGTGACGGAAAATCATGCCTATAAGGAGGGGGAGTTCCGTCAGGAAGGTGACTTGTCTGACATAAAAGCGAAAAGTCTGATTCACTGGCGACAGGTCCATGAAGAGCTTTTCACTATCTGGCTGGCAGAAGCAGGCCTGTCCTTCTCAGAAGATATGCTGGTCGTCTGTGAAGAATTTGAATTGGTTTACCCTAAAAATTAGGTCCTCTCTTGTTTATTTTAAGTTGTTTATATTATAATAATATAAAATTAAACAAGGAGGTTTCTATGAATAAGGAACGTGTCATCAATTTATTGGACCAGCTTTCTTCTATTCTTGCTGGAAAAGAGGAGGAGATTGGCAAAGAGAAGACAGGGAAGTTGCAGTCGGTCTTGCTTGTTGCCAAGGAAGATGTGGCTAGTAAGGAAGGAGTGGCTTTGGCAAATAGTTTGTCAGGTTTTGTGCAGACCATTTCTAATGCTAGTCTTCCAGGTGCCAATCTCCGTTTTACAGACCAAGAACGCCCTGTTTGGGAAGAGTTTAAAGCCTTGACAGAGAAAGCAAGAGAAGATGGTCAACGAGGCCTTCATTTAACAATCTAAGGAGCTTAGGCTCCTTTTTCTATCCTAGATTGTAGCATCTTTCTTGAACCTGGCATCAAAACAGTCTAGGCTATTCAGTGAAGTGTTTCAGCCTAAACCTAGAAAGGTAAAAGCGAGGAAAAGGTTGAGATGTTGGCGGTAGTAGGTTCACATCATTCAGGGACTACAGTTAGCCCAGACTAGATGCTTGGAAGTGAGAGGGATACTTTGCATTTTGTCGAGTTATATTTCACTTCTTCCGCTATTTTCCAAAAACATCAAAATTTGCTATAATAGGAGTATATCATTGAAAAGAGAGAAAACTATGAGCAATAACTATGCAATTATCCTAGCGGCGGGTAAGGGAACTCGCATGAAGTCTGACTTGCCAAAGGTCTTACACAAAGTGGCAGGAATTACCATGTTGGAGCATGTCAAACGGGCTGTTGATGCTATGGAACCTGCTAAAACAGTAACCATTGTCGGTCACAAGGCAGAATTGGTGCAGACTGTTCTCGAAGGGCAGTCAGAGTTTGCCCTTCAATCTGAACAGTTGGGGACAGGCCACGCCGTTATGATGGCCGAGCCAGCTCTTGCAGGTTTGGAAGGTCAGACCCTTGTTATCGCAGGGGATACACCGCTGATTACAGGAGAAAGCTTGAAGAACCTCATTAACTTCCATGTCAGCCACAAGAACGTTGCGACTATCTTGACAGCTCAGGCTGATAACCCATTCGGATATGGTCGGATTATTCGCAATGCTGATGGGGAAGTGCAAAAAATTGTTGAGCAAAAAGATGCCAACGATTTTGAAAAACAAGTGAAAGAAATCAATACAGGAACCTACTTGTTTGATAATAAACGTCTTTTTGAAGCGCTTAAAGATATTAATACGGACAATGCCCAAGGTGAGTACTATCTGACAGATGTTATTTCGATTTTCCGTCAGGCAGGCGAAAAGGTTGGTGCCTATGTATTGCGTGATTTTGATGAAAGTTTGGGTGTCAATGATCGCGTCGCTCTTGCGACTGCAGAAGCTGTTATGCGCAAACGAATCAATGAAAAACACATGGTCAATGGTGTGACATTTATCAACCCAGATGCTACCTATATTGATATTGATGTTGAGATTGGCGCAGAAGCTGTTATCGAAGCTAATGTTGTCTTGAAAGGTCAAACGGTGATTGGTGAACGCACTGTCTTAACCAATGGTACCCGTGTATGTGACTCCAAAATTGCAGCAGATGTCGTTATCAGCAACTCAGACATTGAAGAATCTGTCATTGAAGAAGGTGTGACGGTAGGACCATACGCCCATATTCGTCCAGGCAGTCTCTTGAAAAAAGATGTTCACGTTGGAAACTTTGTGGAAATCAAGGCCTCTACACTTGGTCAAGGAACGAAGTCTGGTCATTTGACCTACCTAGGAAATGCAACGATTGGCAATAATGTTAACGTTGGTGCTGGCGCCATCACTGTCAATTACGACGGTAAAAATAAATTTAAAACAACCGTTGGAGATAATGCCTTTGTTGGCTCTAACTCAACCATTATCGCACCAGTAACTATTGGGGACAATGCCTTGTTGGCTGCAGGTTCTGTTATTACAAAAGATATTCCAGAGGATGCCATCGGTATTGGTCGTGGTCGTCAAGAAAACAAAGAAGGCTATGCGACTCGTTTTCCGTTCCATCCAAGTCAAAAATAGGTAATCGTATGAATTTTGAAGAAAAAACCATTGAGCGGACAGAAATTTTTAAAGGGCACATTTTTGATGTAGTAGTAGATGATGTTGCCTTGCCAAATGGTGGAACTGGTAAGCGCGAACTCATTTTCCACAAGGGAGCAGTTTGCGTTTTAGCCGTCACTCCAGAAGGTAAAATGATTTTAGTCAAACAATACCGCAAGGCTATTGAACGTACTATTTATGAAATTCCGGCGGGGAAATTGGAGCTGGGCGAAGAAGATACGCTTGAAGATGCTGCTTTGCGTGAATTAGAAGAAGAAACAGGCTATACTAGTGACAAACTGACCTTGTTGGCAGATTTCTATTCAGCCATCGGTTTCTGTAATGAACGAATTCGCCTTTATTTAGCAGATAACCTTATCAAGGTTGAAAATCCTCGTCCAATGGATGAAGATGAGGTTATCGAATTACATGAGGTAACCTTGGAAGAGGCTTTGAACTTGGTGGCTACTGGTGATATTTGTGATGCAAAGACCATCATGGCTATCCAATATTTACAACTCATGAGAAAGTAGGAAACTAGCAATGGGCAAGCCCTTGTTGACGGATGAAATTTTAGAGAAAGTGAAAAAGAAACAGTATTCCGACCAATCTAGCCAGTTTGGACACTATCGTCCAAACCAGGATATATCAATGGATGATGCTCTATTCGATCCATATCTAGAAGAAGATTATCAGGGATATGAAGAGGGACAAACGATCCGAATCCCGGTCAAACCTACTGTAGTAAAAAGTCGCCGTATCGAAACCATCAAGCGAGAAGCTTTCCGCAGTAAGGTAAACAAAATCCTTTTTTGGGTCATCATCTTACTGATAATGTTTATCATTGCAGTATTATTTATTTAGGAGAAGAGATGAAATTTGGAATTATCGCAGCCATGCCTCAGGAATTAAAGATTTTGGTCGAGCATCTACAAGATGCAACTGAAATCGATGTCTTGGGGCGAACTTACTATCAGGGACGAATCGGTCAACATGAAGTTGTTCTTGTTCAGTCAGGTATCGGTAAGGTTATGTCAGCTATGTCCGTGGCTGTTTTGGCAGATCGTTTTTCAGTTGATGTCATTGTCAATACTGGCTCGGCAGGAGCTGTTGCTGAAGGTATTGCCATCGGTGATGTGGTTGTAGCGAATCAATTGGCTTACCACGATGTGGATGTGACGGCTTTCGGCTATGCTTACGGGCAAATGGCAGGGCAGGAATTGTATTATCCGGCAGACCAAGTCTTGTTAGAACAGCTAAGAACCGTTTTAGCAGAGCAGGAAATGATTAGCCATGTGGGTCTGATTGTGACAGGTGACAGTTTTATCGCAGGTCAGGAGAGAATCGCTACAATCAAAACTCATTTTCCAGAAGTCCTTGCTGTAGAGATGGAGGGAGCAGCTATCGCTCAAGCAGCTGTCAATACAGGTAAGCCATTCTTGGTTATCCGTGCTATGAGTGACACAGCTCAGGGAGATGCCAATATCACCTTTGATGAATTTATTATTCAAGCAGGAGAACGTTCTGCCCAGACATTGATTGCCTTTCTGGAGAAAAATTAATACTCTTCGAAAATCAAAATTATCCGTTGTCAACTTCCTTGATGAGTGAAAAGCTCCAGTGGAGGTTTTCAGCCTGTTACCTTGAAATAAGATAGTAACAGAGTTCTATCTTCGGCTTCGTTTCCTAGGCTACTTTTGATTTTCATTGAGTATAAGCAGATTGTGACAACAATACATTGAAATAGGATGACAGTAGCAAAAAGTTGTTACTGTTTTTCTTATGCAGTGATTTGAGCCCGATATTATAAGGTTTCAGCCATCTGTCCCCATACAATTTATGATAAGAGTTATTGAAAAGCTCGTGAAAATACTTTACAATTTTGTTAAAGAAAAATAATTTAGGAGGTTGTTATGGTTCAGCGATTATTGCTTGCAAATGATTTGCCTGGTGTGGGCAAGGTTGCCCTAGCCACTAGCATCCCACTTGCAGCAGCCTGTCAGGTAGAAACGATTCTTTTACCAACGGTACTACTTTCTTCTCATACGGGTGGTTTTCCAGATGTTGTCGTTGAAGATATGACTGACTTGAATCGAGCCTATTTTGAACAGTGGAAGAACTTGAATTTAGAGTTGGCAGGCATCTTGTCTGGCTACTGTAGAAATCCTCAGCAACTAAGTCAATTGGCTATGTATGCTAAACAAACAGAGACACCATTGATTGTTGATCCGGTCATGGGGGATGGAGGGAAGTTGTATACAGGTTTTACCCCTACCTATGTAGAAGCCATGAAAGAATTGATTCAGTCGGCCAAGCTCATTCTCCCCAATGTAACAGAGGCAGCTTTTTTGACAGGGAGGGATTATTTGGGAGCTTGCTACGATAGGGCGGCTATTGAGGACTTACTGGAAGCTTTAGCAGAGCAGGTGTCTGCAGATATTGTACTGACAGGGGTTTCCTTTGATGATAGCCAAATAGGTGTAGCCTATTTTCAGCAGGAAACAGGGGAAATAACTACCTATATGTCTAAAAAATATCCAGCAAATTTCTTTGGAACAGGTGACATTCTATCTACCTTGTTGGCTGTAGCAACCATCCAACAAATCAGTCTCCATCAAGCTATCCCTCTAGCTTTAGATTTTATTGATAAGAGTTTAAGGCAAACCCTGTCATTGAATCGAGACCTAAAGTTAGGGATTTATTTTGAACCATTTTTAGCAGAATTACAGCAGGCATTTCAAACATTAAAGGAGAATTTATGAAACAGAATCAATTGCGTCAATTAACCGAAGTTAGTTTATTTGCAGCCCTTATTTGTGTGGTTGTCTTCTTTATTCGTATTCCTTTTGGGAGTCAATTTGTCCATCTAGGCAATGCTCTGGTGGTAGTAGGAGTACTAATCTTTGGTGCTAAAAAAGGGGCATTGGCAGCCTCACTCGGTCTAGGCATCTTCGATTTACTGTCGGGATATGCTTCCGTTGCTTGGATTACCATTTTAGAATCACTCATTGTCTGTTTTGTCCTACACGTATTTTATGAGAAATTCCTACAGGCAAACGATAGTCTATCAAATATTATGTTTGTTGGGATAGTTGCAGCCCTCACAAAAATTATCTTGAACCTATTGAAGTATACATTAACGGGGAGTTTAGTCGGTGGACTAACGCCATCAGCATCATTTTTAGCTGCTTTGGGTCGGATTTTAGGAACCTATGGCACTGCAATTACGACCATCATTGCTGTACCTATTCTTTATCAGGTATGTAAAAAGTTATATAAGAGAAAATAATTTATATAAAGTGTTAAAGTACGCTCATTGAATACAAGGTATTTCAATGGGGGTACTTTTATTGTTGTATTTTATATTTTTGCTCAATTTGAATAGATTTTTAAAATTGTTATCGGTATCAATTTTATTTAATTTTTTTATGAAAATGTATAAAAATGCATTGAAAACATGGACAAATAAGGGTTTTGTCGCGATTAGATAGCTTTTTCAGGAAGCTTGCCAGCTCATCTTAAATGTGTTATTATGCTTTACGAAAACGTTTGCGTAAAGACAAAGTGGAGATTGTCGAAAGAAAACAGTATAGTGGTGTTCTTGATTTTTTAATAAAATGAAAGAGAGATGCCTATGAAGTTTTTAAGGAAATTATTGGCAGGGCTTTTGGTTGTTTTTGTAACCTTAGCTAGTGGCTCGCTGGAAACAGTGGCATGGAGTCCTTATACGGACTTTCCTGACCAAAGTTTGCGTGAGTGGCCTACCAAAGACAGCAACTATGTTGCCAGCGACCTACCTGCCCCTCCTGCTATAGCTAACACTGTAGATATGGCGGATATGTTTCATTATCCACAGCTGATATATACAGGTTCAATATCCGATGATGCTGTTCAGACAGGTAGGTTGGCTAAAAATCGTTCCTATGTCACGGATATTGATACATCCGTAGCCGTCATCACACGTGATGCCAGATGGCAATCAGGGGTTATGTGGAGTTTGGAAGAGAATAAAATTAAGCTCAACGAACCCTTTCAGATGGTTAGTTATGTTTATCTAGGGAACAGAACCCAATATGATAAGAATTTTAATGGTTTAGGTGGTGCGGATGGTATTACCTTCACGATGCACAATGACAAGAAATCCGTTGCAGATATGCAAGCGGGGAATAAGATTGGTTCGGGAGACCTGAGCAATACAGGAATAAATGCCTACGGTGCTCTGGGGAACGGCTTGGGAGTATATGGTTCAAACTTTAGCGCAAACGTCAGCAGTGAAAAAAATAATATGGTTGATTTTTGGCGTGGTGTTGAAAATGGTATTACATTGGAGTTTGATACCTTTTTCAACGATAATGATACTACCCAACATTCAGATAATGACCTGACTTCGATTATCTACAATGAGAACCACAGCAATACGCAGTACGGTCACATTGCCATAAATTTATTAAATGATTTTAAAAATAATCGAGCAAATTACAATAAAGAGCCAGATAAAACAGCTAACAAGCATAAAATAAAGCTTAGTTTGGGATGGGATGGCGAGGTAGCGGATAAGACTAATCCTTACAGTTGGAATCTTTCTAACTGGCCAACCAGTAGTTTGGCAGATGGTAGATGGCATCGCCTCGAGGTGACTTGGACACCAGATACTGCTAGTAATACAGGGAATTTGAATTATACGATATACAAGCAAGGTCATGAGGGGTCCCGTAATATCGAATATAGCGACGATCGCTCCAAAGATGGTACGGATGTTCTCTCTTATGATGTCTCAATCGGAACAGGTGACTATTCCCTTGAAAAGGTATTTGGTATTTCAGATCTAAATCATACGGTTTACTGGGGCTTCTCAGGGTCGACAGGAGGTTTCCTGAATAATCAGGCTGTTCAAATGGTGCAATTACCAATCTCGTATTACAATGCTGAATTGAGGAAAGAAGACCAGGATGGCAATTTAGTTTCTGATGCTATCTTTGAAATTGAAAAGAAAAATCCTGATACAGGTGAGTGGATTCCTCTGGAATTTTACAACCCAAGGACTGGAAGAACAGTTTCACAGATTTCTACAGGCTCACACCGATTCTATCAAGGTGTAGTTGGAGAAGAGGGGATTTTGAAACTTTCGCAATTAACAGAAGGGACCTACCGTTGGAAAGAAATAGCAGCTCCTGAGGGCTACCAGCTTGATCAGGTATATTATCCAAATGAGGATGGTTTTGTTGTTAATTATGCGGAATCTCTCAAAGAAAATGCCTTTGTTTATACGGCTACAAATAAAAAATTATATCAACTTGAATTAATAAAAACTGATGCAGATACGGGTCAGGCGATAAATGATGTGCCCTTTGTTATTTCAAAGATTGAAAATGACATCTCACATTATCTGAAAATCAAGGCAGATAACACTGGCTTTGATTGGACAAGAATAGAGGGCGAGGCCAAACAATTTCTATCTGGCAAATCCTATTCTATAGGGGCAGATGGCCAGGTCTCTGAGCAAATTGGAGAAGATGGAAAAATCAGCATCCAGTATTTTCCAGATGTACCAAATCTCTTTTGGAAAGAAGTGTCCGTACCGACTGGATACAATTCTAAAACGATTCTGAGTGGAGCGTTTACTACTGTAGCCGATAATAAATACAGCTATACAGCTAGTCAAAGAAATGAACGATTGTTCCAAATCAACTTAGAGAAAAAAGGTAGTGACACCAATGCTGCCTTGCAAGGAGCTGTTTTTGCTTTACAGGAAAAAGTTGGTTCTGAATGGATTCCTGTCAGCTATAGCGGGAAAACAGAATTCACTACGAATCTAGAAGGAAAAATCAGCATTCCAAATCTCACTGCTGGGCGGTATCGATGGGAGGAAAAACAAGCTCCGGTAGGTTACCAACTTAGTCAGCAATATTATCCAAATGAAGATGGTTTTGTAGTAGCATATCGTGAGGGGCTGGAAGTTGACCAAGTGTATCATAATTATATCTTTGATACAACAACCGTTACGAATCAACCTAAGGATTTTGAGTTATTCTTGGAGAAAAAATCCTCTACATTCCAAAGACCGCTTGAAAATGTTGAATTCAAACTTTATTCAACACGTAATGGAGATACTTTTTCTGGAGAGTTGGCAAGAGTCAGAACAAATTCAGAAGGAAAAATTGTTTTTGGAAAGGATATTCTAAAAGCTGATAAAACCTATTATTTAGTTGAAAGTCAGACGATTGATGGTTTTATACGATTAGAAGGTTACTTTACGATAACCACATCCAAAACAGATGGTATCAATATTACTTATACGAAAGCAGATGGTGAAGAAGATTCGAGGCCGTTTGAATTTACCAGGGCAGACGACACTATCTACAAAGGTACTTTAGCAGTCTATAATAAGCGGAAGTCAATGTTACCCATTACAGGTGGGAATGGGATTGTCCCCTATATTGTCATTGGTGGCAGTTTGACGATTCTTGCTTTACTCTTTTTCACACGAAAGCGATTTGTCAAATGGCTTTTTGTGATCATCATTGCAACAACAGGGCTTATTGGACAGAATACTAGGATTTTTGCACAAGAGCAAGGGCAGGTCACCATTGAGGTCAATCGTCTGATTTATCCAGTAACGGATACTCAATACAAATCAGGAAGTCCAGTAGCAGGGGCATACTTGGAAATTGTTGATGTTACGAATGAATTTTACGACCTAGTCCACTTGAAATCCTTATCGAGACTAGAGGCGCAGGAAACATTGAGTAAGGCGCAAAACGTCCAAGGTGAGAAAGTAGGTCAGGCTGTAACGGACGATAAAGGAAAGGCTTATTTTACTGTAGAAAAAATAAGTAGAGACCACCCGGCGGTCTACCTCATCAGGGAAAGGGTAACACCTGTTGCAGTTACACCTATGGAGCCGCTTGTGGTAGTGTTACCCCTGTTAGATGATCAAGGGAAAGAGCGGTCTCAAATATCGGTTTATCCCAAATCACAGGGAACCTTTACTTTTGATAAAACAATAGATGGAAAGAGGGACAGTTACAGTTTGGGAGAACCCATTCATTACCGTCTGTCTACTATTCTTCCACAAGATATTGTAAACTTAGCAAGGTATGAATTAGAAGATGTTTATGATGTAGGTTTGGAATTTATCAGTGAAAGTCTGAGAGTCTCGATTGATGGACAGGAACAAGTGGGTTTCATAGAGTCAATCAGCCAGTCAGAAAATCGTTTTAAACTATCGTTTGATATTGCAAAACTCGCTCAGTTTGGCGGAAAAACACTAGACCTTACCTACAATATGGTTATTACCGATGAAGCTGCAATAGATCAACCATTGATAAATACAGCAACTCTCTATCCTGGAGATCTAACTCCATTAGTTGATAGGGAGCAGGTGATAACAGGCGGTTTTCGATTTATCAAGCAAAAGGCAGGCGGAAACAAGGCTCCCTTAGCCAATGCAAAATTTATTATCAAGCATCCCGTTAATCAAACAATCCTTACCTATAAGGAAGGAAAGTATCAATTTGAAAAGGTAGCCCCTGAGGAAAAGGATGTTGTTCAACTGACTTCCGATGCCCAAGGTCATTTTGAGATAAAGGGATTGAGTTATGGCACCTATCTTCTAAGTGAGATACAAGCGCCATCAGGCTACATCTTAAATGAAAAGCCGATTACATTTACTATCTCTACCTCTACTTTTACGAAAGGGCCGATTTTATCGATATATAATGTTGAAAAACCTCGGATTCAGCTTCCTAAAACAGGGACAGCAACAACATCGTTAGCAGTTATCGGATTATTATGTTTAGTATCATCCATTATGATGAATAGGAGCAGATGCTCGTCTAAAAAGGAGAAATATAATGAAAAAGTTTAAGTTTTTTGCATTACTAGCGACTCTTTTAGTGAGTACGTTTAGCAGTTTACTGACACCGTTTGTGTCGGCTGACGAAACAGAAAAAGTATCAATTACACTACATAAGGTAAAGGACTATACAGGTACGATTACCAATACAGGTGAAATCCTAGCAGGAGATTTTAACTTTCTTCCTGGAATTACCTTTGATGTTTATGATGTAACGACAGAATATTATGCAGTCTATGATGCCTCTGTTGCGACAAAGTCAGTATCACAGGCGGTAAATGATGCGGTTGCCACTGTCAAAGGAACAGCTGGAGTGGCTCCATCAGGTAAAGTTGCATCTGCAACTCAAACAACAGGTCCAGATGGCAGTACTACATTCAGCCTTAATACCAAATCTTCTGGCCGTAATGCAGTATATCTTTTTGTAGAGCAAGCGAGCGAAGGTGTAACAACTGTTGCTGATAATCTGGTGGTAAGTCTTCCAATCTATAAACAGGGAACAAATGATACGGTATTGACATCCATTCACCTCTATCCAAAGAATATCACAAAAGATACACCTTTTGACAAAGATATTACCAGTCAAAAAAATAGTGCAAAACAAACGGATTTCTCTATTGGACAAACCATTGATTATAAATTAAAAACCACCATCCCAGCAGACATCGCTGCAACCAAATTAGTCGATGGTGTAGCTAAAAAGTTGTACAATGTTTTCCAATTTGTAGATAGTTTTGAAACAGACCAACTTGTCTTTATCAATGAACCAGCTACTTACTCAGTAAAAGTGGCAGACGGTCCTGTATTGGCAGCAACTGAGGACTATACTGTAACAGTAGCGGAACAAGGTAGTAAAACCACTGTCACAACGAAATTAACAGAAGCAGGTATTGAAAAATTAGCAAGTCATGCCAATAAAGAAATTGCTTTTAGCTATCAAATGAAGATTCATTCCCTCCAATATATTGATACGGGCATCGTCAATACTGCAAAAGCAATTTTTGGTAACGATGGTACCACAGGTATTAATAAATGGGATAAAGAAACACCAGAAGATTTTGAAACAGTAAAAACAGGTGGTTATAAGTTTAAAAAAGTTGATGTGAACAATGAGGCTAAAACTCTTGAGGGAGCAGAATTCGTCGTTCGCAAAAATACTACTGATTCTGCAGAATACTTCAAAGCAAGTGCCGAGGGTGGTCAATGGGTTACTTCTTATGAAGAAGCAACAAAATATACAACTGATTCAACAGGAATTGTAGATGTAAAAGGTCTCGAATATGGCACCTACCAACTTCAAGAAACAAAAGCTCCAGAGGGCTACGCTTTACCGACTGGTATGGCAGCCTACACTCAATTTGAAGTAACAGCTAATTCTTATACGACTACTACAGGAGCTCCGCATAAACTCGTCAATACACCGAAAGGCTTCCTTCCTTCTACAGGTGGTACAGGAATTGTTCTTTTCGTTGCACTTGGAGCTGTAATGATTGCTCTTGCAGGTACCTATTTTGTGTCTCGTCGTAAAGCAGCATAATGATAATGAACAGGGGAGAATATGGAGCGAACCAAGAAAAATACAAAAAGAAAAATAGTGGATACTGTTATGGGGGTCGTTCTGGCCTGTGGTATTGGCATTCTCTCCTATCCATTCATTAGAAATAGTTTGAATGACTTGATGAACCAACAAATCATTCAACATTACCAGCAGCAAGCAAATCAAAAAAGTACCGAGGAATATCAACAAAAATTAGCCGAAATGGAGGCAAAAAATAAGCAATTTGCCTATCAAAATATCTCTCCCGGATTTGATCCTTTCTCCGAAGAGGCCAAAAAAGTTGAAGATTTAAAAACGGTCTATGAAGACCATGTTTTGGGCGTTATTTCTATCCCTAAAATCCAAATCAGATTGCCTATTTTTGACCAAACCAGGGAGGACTTTCTCGCGCGTGGTGCAACCTATTTAGAAGGGACCTCCTTCCCCATCGGTGGAGAATCGACGCACTCGGTTATTTCTGGACATCGTGGCTTGACCGAAGCTAAATTGTTTACAGACTTACCAGACCTGGTTGAAGGGGATAGATTTTATATTGAGCTCAAAGAGTCTGAAATTCATGCCTACCAAGTAGACAAGATTCAAGTTGTTGATCCTAGTGACGTTAGTAGCCTACAGATTGTTGAAGGACAGGATTATGTCACGTTGGTGACTTGCACACCTTATATGGTAAATAGCCACAGGATTTTGGTTAGGGGACATCGTATCCCATACAAAGCGGAGATAATGGAAGCAGAAGTGAAGCAAGTCGCGGACCTTCCAGTCAATTACATCCCTCTATTTATTGGAATACCTGTTTCATTTATCTTTTTGGCTATATTGTTAAAGAAATGCTGCGGAAAAATGAAGCCGTCGCGTAAAAGTCATAAGAGAAATTAACCTAGCTTGGCTTCTTTAAATAATGTCTTTAAACTCGTGAAAAACAGTTGACACCCCTGTTTTCATAACATAATCTCCAATTTATGTCTTTCGTCTTCCTTTTGTTACTTAGGGATGGTTGTTTTCTTCTTTCCGAATACCGATAATTTTTCTTTATAGAGTAAGAGTAAGCTGAAAGACCCTAGCAAACAGTAACTGGTTTTCACGTGATAAAAGAAACAGAGTGCCTACTCTCCGACAGGAGGTGGGCACTCTGTTTCTTTTTTAAAAGGTGTAATCTTTCAGAATTTCAATAGACTCAATTTTTACATCTGTTTTAGGTTTATCGCTATCATCTGTTTCGACGGAAGCGATTTTATCTACGATGTCCATCCCTTCGATGACTTGACCAAACACGGTATGCTTGCCATCTAAGTTTGGGTTGCCTCCGTTTTTATAAGCATCGATGATTTTACCAGGATAGCTAGAACTAGAAAGTTGGCTAGACATGTCTGTTGTATTTTGATTGATGAAAAACTGACTTCCATTTGTTCCAGACCCAGCATTTGCCATAGAAAGTGAGCCACGGATGTTATAGAGGAAAGCTGAAATTTCATCTTTAAACCCATTTCCGGCATCGATAGTAGTATCTTTTCCGGCCCAGATAGACTCTCCACCAGTACCATTTCCAAGAGGATCGCCACCTTGAATCATGAAATCCTTGATGACACGATGGAAAATCGTTCCATTATAGTATCCTTCCTTGGTATGGGTCAGAAAGTTTTCCACAGTTAGTGGAGCTTGCTCGGGGAAGAGTTTTATAGTGATGTCGCCTTCGGTTGTTTTTATTTTAACAGCAGCCTCATTTTCACCAATTTCATTGGAAAGTTGGGGGAATGTAGCTTTAGGATTGTTAATGGCGTATGCCAAATCTTTGGCATATTGGCTAGAAGCAGTTGTGTCAGCTGTCGTAGTCGAGCTTGAACTAGAGCTAGATGCTGTAGAAGATGAGCTATTAGCTGTCGAGTTGTTTGTGCAGGCAGTTAGCAAGATGCTCGAAGCCAGAGCAAGAGCTAGTATTTTTTTCATTGAAAATCCTTTCTTGTCTTGTTCAAAATTATGCTCATTCTACCATGAAATATGGATTTTTTCAATTTTTATCTAGTATAAAAAGTGTATCTAACTCAACAATATGATATACTATATTCACAAATGTAAAAAGGAGAATAGTGATGTTTGAGAACTTGTTTGGCCCAGATGGAAGCCTAGTATGGCATACGGTCCTTTTCTACAGTTTTTCTGCAATCATATTAGCGACGGTTTGTTTCCATATTATTAAAAATTTTATGGAATGGCACCATAACAATCAGGCCCCAAAAGAATCCTACAGGGCCAAGCTTGTCTCAAAACGAACTCATGTTTTTGGTAACGAAGTAGCACGAACCAATTATTATGTAACGTTTGAATGGGAGGGAAGACGGCAGGAGTTCCGTGTACGCTCGGACGAGTATGCCCTCTTGGCAGAGGGAGATGTAGGCAACCTGCATTTTCAGGGGACTCGCTTCCTAGGTTTTGAACGGCTCTAAGAGTCGTTTTTCTTTTGAAAATATCCCTACCTAGTGTATAATGGTCTGAACAGATATTTGTACAACATAAAAGAGGTATTTAAAATGATTCAATCAATCGGACAGGTTATGCTGTATGTCAATAATCCTGAAGCAGCTGCAAAATTCTGGAATGAAAAAGTTGGCTTTGAGCGTGTAGAACGCCAAGAACAAGGTCCGCAAGTTTCTTATGTTATCGCGCCAAAAGTAGATAGCGATGTTCAATTTGTTCTTCATGATAAGGCAGCAGTTGCTGAAATGCATCCAGAGATGTTTCTTGGTATTCCATCCATCTTGATGGCATCTGCAGATGTTGAAAAAACCTACCAAGAATTTATCGAACGCGGTGTCAATGCCAACCCAGTTATGGATCTTGGATTTATGAAAACTTTCAACTTTAGCGACGAAGAAGGCAACTATTACGCAGTACAAGAGGTAAAATAAATGTCAATTCAGAATCGGATTGAAGAAATGTACAAAGACCATGAGGTCAAGCCCTATATTTCCCCTGAACGTGACCTGGCAGCCTGGCTTTTGGAGGCCAAGCCCGTTCCAAAACGCAATATGATTCGGCTAGAAGAAGGTCTGCTGGCAGGGGACATTATCCTCCTCTGGCGTGTCAATTTTGGCACTTTTACAACTACGACGCCCTATTCCAAGTATTTTGAGTACATTTACGGCATCAATGGCCCTGCCCACATGGAAAAGTTGTTGGCGGAAGGCTATGTTTATTTAGAGTCAGCTTTTGATTCGCTGGACCACATCACCTCCACTGCCAAGAAGAATATCCTCAAGGCAGAAGGCGTGACAGGTCTGTCCAAGATGAAGGCGGCCGACCTCGACACTGCCCTCAAGGACCACTTGACAGAAGAAAAACTAGCTCCTTACTTTGCTGTTCGTGGCTATGCCCTGACGGAAAAAGGCAGAGCTGCTCTGGATAATCACCCAGAAGTCATTGACAAACACCCAAAGAAGAAAATGTAGACTGGCAAGGCTGGTCTATTTTTTCTTGACAGAAAACGTTATCAATGGTATTCTAATATAAAATATTGAAACGTTTCAAAAACGAAATAGAAAGGAGCAAACAATGGAAGAGCAAAAATCAATTACTATGAAAGATGTAGCAAGACTAGCTGGTGTCAGTGTTGGTACGGTTTCGCGAGTTATTAATAAGGAGCCTGGTATTAAGGAAAGCACACTTGAAAAAGTTCAGACTGCCATTCAGGAATTAAATTACATTCCAGATGTTTATGCACGTGGGATGAAAAAGAACAGGACGGAAACCATTGCCTTAATTATTCCAACAGTCTGGCATCCATTTTTTGGAGAGTTTGCCTACCATGTCGAAGTAGCTTTAAGCAAGAAGAATTACAAGCTCTTGCTCTGCAATATCTCGGGACCCAAGCGGGAACTAGACTACCTAACTATGCTCCAGCAAAATAAGGTTGACGGCATCATTGCCATCACCTACAGTCCGATTGAGGATTACTTATCTTCTAACATCCCATTCGTCAGTATCGACCGCACCTATGAAAATAAGGCTATTCCTTGTGTCAGTTCGGACAACCAAGCTGGTGCGGAACTGGCAGCGGATACCTTGATTGCAAAAGGAGGTCGCCATTTTGCCTTTATCGGCGGGCACAATAAAACAATCAATGAAACCAAGAAGCGCAGATTGTACTTTGAAAAACGGATTGTAGAGGCAGGTTTTCCTTGTCAGGTCTTGGACTTGGAAGAGCCATATGATGACTTTGTCGGCCAAGTCGAAGAGTTTCTGATTAACAATCCACAGGTTGACGCCATTTTCACCATCAATGATTTTGTAGCCCTAGACACACTTGCTGTTTTGGAAAAACTGGGACGACGGGTTCCAGAAGATGTACAGGTGATCGGCTATGATGGCATTCAGTTGGCAAGTGAACGCTCTTTAGAACTTTCCACCATTCGTCAGCCTCTAGAGGCTATGGCCCAAGAAGCAGTTGCCTGTCTAGTCGATGTCATCGAGAAAAGAGAGCGTCCCCTCCAAGTTACGTTACCAATTTCTTATGTGGACGGAAAAACTACAAAAAAATTTTAAAAAAGCAGTTGACAGAAAACGGTTACAATGGTAAAATAAAATCATCAATAAACAGTTGGTTTTATTTTTACAAGAAAAATGAAACGTTTCAAAAAAGAGGTTCGCACCCTCTTTCTAAAATCAACAAATTTGAAACGTTTCAAAAAGGAGTTCTTATGAAAACATCAAAACTGCAACAAGCTGGGCTCTTGGATCGAATCAAGCAACAGAAACTCTTGTTACTGATGTTACTACCAGGCTTGGTCTTGACTTTCATCTTCCGTTACATCCCTATGTACGGGGTCTTGATTGCCTTTAAAGATTACAATCCTTTAAAAGGGGTGCTTGGTAGTGAGTGGATTGGGTTTGAAGAGTTTACCAAGTTTCTCTCTTCTCCCAATTTCGGTACCTTACTTGCCAACACCTTGAAATTGAGTGTCTACGGTCTACTACTAGGATTTCTCCCGCCCATTATTTTGGCAATTATGCTCAACCAACTATTGAGTGATAAGGCTAAAAAACGGATTCAGTTGGTGCTGTACGCTCCAAACTTTATCTCAGTCGTTGTCATCGTTGGTATGATTTTCCTCTTCTTCTCAGTAGGAGGACCAGTCAACTCAATCCTCAGTCTATTTGGTATTGAAGCCAACTTCCTGACAGATCCTGACTTCTTCAGACCGCTCTATATCTTAAGTGGTATCTGGCAGGGAATGGGCTGGGCATCGACACTCTACACGGCTACCTTGGTCAATGTTGATCCAGCCTTGATTGAAGCGGCTAAACTTGACGGTGCCAACATCTTCCAACGAATCTGGCACATTGACTTGCCTGCACTGAAACCAGTCATGGTCATTCAATTTATCCTGGCAGCTGGGGGCATCATGAACGTTGGCTATGAAAAAGCCTTCCTGATGCAGACCTCCCTCAACCTAACCAGTTCTGAAATCATCTCAACCTATGTCTATAAAATCGGTTTGGTGTCAGGTGACTACTCTTATTCAACAGCGGTTGGCTTATTTAACGCACTTATCAATATTATCCTGCTGATTGCAGTCAATAAGATTGTCAAACGCATCAATGATGGACAAGGCTTATAGGAGGTTCGTATGAATACACAAATGTACACAAAATTTGACAAGCGAATGCTGATTGTCAATAAAATCTTGCTGGCATTTCTTGTTCTCATAACAGTTGTGCCTATGGTCTATATCCTAGTCGCATCCTTCATGGATCCGCAGGCCTTGGTCAGCAAGGGAATTAGCTTTGATCCAAAGGACTGGACAGTAGAAGGCTACCAACGGGTATTTTCAGATAAGTCTATCCTACGCGGATTTTTCAACTCCCTCTTTTATTCCTTCTCCTTTGCCTTCGTGACCGTGGCTATCTCAGTCATGACTGCCTACCCTCTTTCTAAAAAAGATTTGGTTGGGAAAAAATGGATCAATGCCTTCCTTGTCTTCACTATGTTCTTCGGTGGTGGCCTTGTTCCGACCTATCTATTGGTCAAAGATTTGGGAATGTTGAATACTGTCTGGGCCATTATTATCCCTGGTGCAGTCAATGTTTGGAATATCATCTTGGCACGGACCTATTTCCAAGGCTTGCCAGATGAGTTGGTAGAAGCGGCAGTGATGGACGGTGCCAATGAATTTCAGATTTTCTGGAAAATCATGATTCCACTAGCTAAGCCAATCATGTTTGTACTTTTCCTATATGCCTTTGTAGGTCAATGGAATTCTTACTTTGATGCCATGATTTACATCAAGGACCCAGACTTGGAGCCACTCCAACTAGTACTTCGTAAAATCCTCATTCAGAGCGAGCCTGCTAAGGACATGATTGGTGCCCAGGCTGCCATGAATGAAATGAAACGAATCGCAGAAATGATTAAGTATGCGACCATAGTTATCTCTAGCTTGCCACTCATTGTCATGTATCCATTCTTCCAGAAATACTTTGACAAGGGTATTATGGCTGGTTCATTAAAAGGTTAATAATACTCTTCGAAAATCAAAATCAGACGTTGTTGACTTGATTTGATGAGTGAAAAGATCCAGTGGATCTTTTCAGCCTGTTCCTTGAAATATAAAAGGAACAGAGTTATATCTGCGTGAGTAGAAACGAACTACGTTCGCTCTATCTCCAACCTCCAAAGGTTCCCCAAACCTTTGGAGCTAGTCTGTTTTTGATTTTCATTGAGTATAAGTATCAATTATTTTTAAGAAAACAAAATAGGAGGTTGTTTCTGATGAAACACAAATTTGGAAAAACAGTTGTTACGCTTCTTGCAAGTACCGTTTTATTGGCTGCTTGTGGCTCAAAAAATACCGCATCAAGCCCTGACTATGAATTGACAGATGTCCAGTTCCCTTTGGAAAAATCAGTTACGCTTAAGTTTATGACTTCAAGTTCGCCTTTAGCCCCAGCAGATCCGAATGAAAAATTAATTTTCAAGCGATTAGAAGAGGAAACAGGCGTTCATATTGACTGGACAAATTATCAGTCAGACTTTGGTGAAAAACGGAACTTAGATATTGTCTCAGGTGATTTGCCAGATGCTATTCATAATGACGGGGCTTCTGATGTGGAATTGATGAACTGGGCGAAGCAAGGGGTCATCGTACCAGTTGAAGACTTGATTGATGAGCATATGCCAAACCTCAAGAAAATTCTTGATGAGAACCCAGAATACCGTTCAATGATTACGGCTCCAGACGGACATATCTACTCATTCCCATGGATTGAAGAGTTAGGTGAAGGTAAGGAATCAATTCACACCGTTAACGATATCGCTTGGATTAACAAAGAATGGTTGAACAAACTCGGTCTTGAAATGCCAAAAACAACGGACGACTTGATTAAGGTCCTTGAAGCCTTCAAGACCAAGGATCCAAACGGAAACGGCAAGGCGGATGAAATTCCAATGGGCTTCATCAATGGTGGAGGAAATGAGGACTTCAAAATTCTTTTTGGTGCATTCGGTGTAGGTGATAATGATGACCACTTAGTTGTCAGCAATGACGGAACTGTTGACTTCACAGCGGACAATGAAGACTACAAAGAAGGTGTTGAATTTATGCGCACCCTTCAAGAAAAAGGTCTTCTAGATCCTGAAGCGTTCGAACAAGATTGGAACACTTACATCTCTAAAGGAAGTGAAAATCTCTACGGTGTTTACTTTACTTGGGATAAGGCAAATGTGACAGGTATGAACGATACCTATGACATCTTGCCAGTCTTGGCAGGTCCTGATGGAACCAAGCACATCACTCGTACAAACGGTATGGGCTTCCAACGTGACCGCATGGTCATCACATCAGCTAATAAAAACTTGGAATTGACAGCCAAGTGGATTGATGCCCAATACGCTCCGCTCCAATCTGTCCAAAACAACTGGGGTACTTATGGAGATGAGACACAGCAAAATATCTTTGAACTTGACACAGCAACTAATAGCCTCAAACACCTACCATTGAACGGTACAGCTCCAGGCGAATTGCGTCAGAAGACAGAAGTTGGTGGACCCTTGGCTATTCTTGATGAATACTACGGCAAAGTGACCACCATGCCAGATGACGCTAAATGGCGTTTGGACTTGATGCACGCTACTTATCTTGACTATGTAACAAACGATGATATTTACCCTCGTGTCTTCATGGAACAAGAAGATTTGGATAAGATTGCCCAAGTTGAAGCAGATATGAACGACTTCATCTACCGCAAACGTGCAGAATGGATTGTCAACGGCGGTATTGAAGAAGAATGGGATAGCTATTTGAAAGAATTGGAAAGCTACGGTCTGTCTGACTGGTTAGCTATCAAGCAAAAATACTACGATCAATACAAAGAAAATCAGTAATCAAAAAGGAGGCTGCCTGTGAAAACAGTTGAAAAAGCCAATGCATATATTCAAGCAGAAAAAGTAACCCTTGATCCGACTTTTAGACCAGAACGTCACTTCGTTCCAGAAATTGGCTGGATCAATGACCCAAATGGATTTGTCTATTTCAAAGGAGAATACCACCTCTTTTATCAATTCAATCCCTATGAAAGTGTTTGGGGACCAATGCATTGGGGCCACGCCAAAAGTAAGGACTTGGTCAACTGGGAACATCTCCCAGTTGCCCTGGCTCCAGACAAGGACTACGATAAGGATGGCTGTTTCTCGGGCTCTGCTATTGTCAAAGAAGATACCCTCTGGCTCATGTACACGGGCAACATCGTCAATGAAGATGGCTCTGTCAGACAGGTGCAGAACATGGCCTATTCGACAGACGGTATTCATTTTGAAAAAATCGCTCAGAACCCTGTCGCAACGGAGGAACTTCTACCAGAAGAAGTCATCGCCAATGACTTCCGTGATCCAAAGATTTTCGAGAAAGATGGTCGCTATTACTCCGTTGTAGCGACCAAGCATAAAGACGGTGTCGGCTGTATTGTCCTACTAGGATCTGACGATTTGCTGGACTGGCAATTTGAGTCTATCTTCTTAAAAGGCCAAGCCCACCAAGGTCACGTTTGGGAATGTCCTGATTACTTTGAAGTAGATGGTCAAGAATACCTGATTGTTTCGCCGATGCGCTATCAAAAAGAAGATAATGACTTTGTCAATATCAATTCCAATATCTTTGTGACTGGTCATGTGGACTGGGACAAGAAAGTCTTTGAGGCAGATTCTTTTAAGGAAATCGACCATGGGCATGATTTCTATGCAGCTCAAACGACTGAAGGTCCAGAAGGGGAACGTGTCATGATTGCCTGGATGCATACATGGGGACGTCCGCTTGTAACCAATGACTTGGGACATAAGTGGTATGGTCAAATGAACCTACCTCGTCTACTTAAGCAAGGTGAGAATGGACTCAGACAGGTCTTGCCAGCAAGTATCTTGAACAGCTTTGACGACATTGAAATCGGTCAAGTTATTCAAGGACCAAGTAAGCTCTCCCTCAAACTGGACGATAGTCTAGACTTGAAACTGGGAGCAGACCAAGACTATTTGCAATTTGGTTATGATAAAGAAAGACAAGAAGTCTATATCGACCGTAGCTCTCTCAAAATCCAGCAAGTTGGTGAGGAGGAATGGTCAACTGTTCGTCGAGCGGTCACGGTTCAAGCGACAGAGCTAGAGGTCTTGGTTGACACCAACTGTTTGGAAATCTTTATTAACGATGGTCAAGAAACCTTGACATCAACCTTCTACGTAGAAGGTCAGATTATTCTAAACGCTCTATAATATTATTTGCCCTCTTAAATTATTCTTTCACTCCAAGAGAAACCCTGTATTTTCAGGGTTTTTTCTATCATGAAAATTCTTCCCAATTATGATAGAATAAAGAGATTGAGAAAGTTGAGGTATCTATGAGAAAGACAAGTAAAAAAGGAAAGGCTACGAGGCGACCAACCAAGGCAGAATTAGCACAGCAAGAACGTGTTAAAAATATCACCCTTCGAGTATTGGGGCTTTTATTCATTGCCTTTGCAGCCAGTCGCCTAGGTGTGTTTGGAGTGACCAGCTACAATATTTTCCGGCTATTATTTGGTAGTCTGGCCTATCTATTATTGGCGGGTGCATTTATCTACCTTTTTATTCCCAAAGTCTTACGCGAAAGAGAAGGGACCATATCGGGCTTCTGGCTGATTGTGATCGGGTTATTGATTGAATTTCAGGCTTACTTAGACTGGACCTATCAAGGGAGTGACTTATTCGGTCATACTCTAAAATTGGCCTTGTCAGACCTAGCTAAGTTTCAAGTAACAGCATTTCTAGGCGGAGGGATGATTGGAAGTATCTTCTATCTGCCAGTCTCCTTCCTCTTTGCAAATGTCGGTTCCTTCTTCATCGGTCTTCTAGTGATAGCATTTGGTATCTTTTTTGTAAGCCCATGGTCTGTTTATGATGTTGCCGATGGCTTGGCGGTTGCCAAAGATAAGTTGGTGGAGACGCAGGTAAAAAGAGCAGAGCTTCGAACACAGAAGAAGGCTGAACGAGAAGAAAAACGTCAGCAAGAATTAGCTCGTCTAGAAGAGGAACGCCTTCGTCTAGAGGAAGAGGAAGTGTCGGCTCGGGCTTTGGCACTGGTAGATAGACATGTCGATTTAGAAACTGGTGAAATCCTTGAAGAAGAGCCTGTTCAAGTACCGATTATTTCAGAATATGACCACTTAGACATAGAAGATGAATTTCCTATTATGTTGGCAGAAGATGACCAACCAGCACAATCAAACTCGGCAAGCCAGGATTCTGAAACAAATGAGTTTGAGAAGGACGAGACAGATGTGCAGATTGATTTCAAGCCTAAGCAGAGACTAGCATATAAACTTCCGTCCATAGACTTATTTGCTCCTATAAAAGCTAAGAGTCAGTCCAATGAAAAACGAATTGTTCGTCAGAATATTAAAGTTTTAGAAGACACCTTTGCCAGTTTTGGAATCAAGGTAGTAGTTGAGCGTGCTGAGATTGGACCATCGGTAACCAAGTATGAAGTCAAACCAGCAGTCGGCGTTCGTGTCAATCGGATTTCTAACCTAGCTGATGATTTGGCTCTAGCCCTTGCGGCTAAAGATGTCCGTATTGAAGCTCCTATCCCAGGAAAATCTCTGGTCGGTATTGAAGTTCCAAACTCCGAAGTAGCTACAGTACCTTTCCGTGAGCTCTGGGAACAATCTAAAACAGACCCAGACAAGCTTTTGGAAATTCCTCTCGGTAAGGCTGTCAATGGCTCCGTCCGTTCCTTTAACCTAGCACGTATGCCCCATCTATTGGTGGCTGGTTCAACTGGTTCAGGGAAGTCTGTTGCTGTCAACGGTATCATCTCTTCAATTCTCATGAAAGCTGGTCCAGACCAAGTTAAGTTCATGATGATTGACCCCAAAATGGTCGAATTATCGGTCTATAATGATATTCCCCACCTATTGATTCCCGTTGTGACCAACCCACGCAAGGCTGCTCGAGCTCTTCAAAAAGTAGTGGATGAAATGGAGAAACGCTATGAGTTGTTTAGCCAAATTGGTGTCCGAAACTTGGAAGGTTATAATGCGAAGGTCGAAGAATTTAATAGCCGTTCAGAAGAAAAACAGATTCCACTTCCTCTCATTGTGGTAATCGTAGATGAGTTGGCAGACTTGATGATGGTAGCCAGCAAGGAAGTGGAAGATGCCATTATTCGCTTGGGACAGAAGGCTCGTGCAGCAGGTATCCACATGATTCTTGCTACCCAGCGACCATCTGTTGATGTTATTTCAGGTTTGATTAAAGCCAATGTACCATCTCGTATCGCCTTTGCCGTATCAAGCGGTACAGATAGTCGGACGATTCTAGATGAAAACGGTGCTGAAAAACTCTTGGGCCGCGGTGACATGCTCTTTAAACCGATTGATGAAAACCATCCAGTCCGCTTGCAAGGTTCCTTTATATCCGATGATGATGTAGAAGCAATAGTTGGCTTTATCAAGGATCAAGCAGATGCAGATTATGATGAATCCTTTGATCCAGGTGAAGTGGCAGAAGGTGATGGCGATGCAGGTTTTGGTGATGCTGGAGGAGATCCACTTTTCAACGAAGCACGTGCCTTGGTAGTTGAGACACAAAAAGCCAGCGCCTCTATGATTCAACGACGCTTGTCTGTTGGTTTTAACAGGGCAACACGCCTCATGGAAGAGCTAGAAGCAGCGGGTGTCATTGGTCCAGCTGAAGGAACAAAACCTAGAAAGGTATTGGAAACACAATAATGAAATTTGATGCAGTTCATCATATTGCAATTATCGGTAGTGACTATGACAAAATAAGAGAATTTTATGTTGAGAAACTAGGATTTGAACAGGTGGATGAGCATATTCGCCCAGAAAAAAATGATATTCTCTTCAATGTCAAAAAAGGCAATCTGATTTTGGAAATTTTCATCAAACCAGATGCGCCAATGCGTCCGGTCATGCCCAATCCTGAACATACAGGTCTACGCCATCTAGCCTTCCAGGTTGCAGATGTGGAAGCTTGTCTGGAAGAGTTTGACCGTTTGGACATCCGACATGAAGTCCTGCGAACAGATGATTTTGATGGTAAAAAAATGGCCTTCTTCTTTGATCCAGATGGCCTCCCTCTAGAAATTCATGAATAAGTCCATCTTTTCATGCCCAGAGAGGCCTATCAGTATGACAACTAATTAATACTCTTAGAAAATCAAAATCATACGCTGTTGACTTGATTTGATGAAGGTCAGTTCTATCTATAGTCATTTGAATTAACTTTGATACATCGTCACTTTCGGCTTGCCGTACTCTGCAGAAGTGACTTGCTTTGCAAGTTATATCTCCAACCTAGCACAGCCACTAGGCTGTGCTAGCAACCTGCACCTCAGTTCCTTGTCTGAAAGCTAATTCATTCGACTATACATCTACGTCGCCTTGTCTGATTTAGTATAAAAAAGAATCCCCACTGCGCCTGCAATGGGGATTTATTATGCCATCTATGAAAGGATAGATGATTTTAGGATTTTAAAGTGAAGACCGCAATAACCAAAGCTAGATACATCAAAAAGGTCAAGATAAAACTAGCTCGCCAGAAAACCTTGAAGAAACGGCGATATAAAAAATTCTTTTTCTTTAAAAGGAAGAAACCACAAAGACCAATCGCTAGTAGTGATAGGGCTAGGACAAGCTGAGGCAGTAGACTGTTATAGTAGGCCTTGTCCGAAATCAGATAAAATTCAATTGCATAGAGAGGAAAGGCAATGTCCGCAAAGTTCCATCCTCGGTTTTGCAACCTAAAAAACTTGACAGCAATTATCGAAATGGCCAAGGTTAGAAAGATAAATAGAAAGGCTACTATTTTTAAAAATATAATCGATTCAAACATACATTCATTCTATAAAAAATGTGAAAAAAAGTAAACCTAAAGCTTGCATTTCTTTGAAATTCGTGTATAATGAAAAGGTATGTGTAAAACACATATTTGTGGGAGGTAAAAATCTTTAATTACCGCCAAAACCACAATAGGAGGATTTTATATCATGGCTAAAAAAGTCGAAAAACTCGTAAAACTTCAAATTCCTGCAGGTAAAGCTACTCCAGCTCCACCAGTCGGACCAGCACTTGGTCAAGCAGGTATCAACATCATGGGATTCACAAAAGAGTTTAACGCTCGTACAGCTGACCAAGCTGGCATGATCATCCCAGTAGTTATCTCTGTGTATGAAGATAAATCATTCACTTTCATCACTAAAACACCACCAGCTGCTGTTCTTTTGAAAAAAGCTGCAGGTGTTGAAAAAGGTTCAGGTACACCAAACAAAACTAAAGTTGCAACAGTTACTCGTGCACAAGTACAAGAAATTGCTGAAACTAAAATGCCTGACTTGAACGCTGCATCTCTTGAAGCTGCAATGCGTATGATCGAAGGTACTGCTCGTTCTATGGGATTCACTGTTACTGACTAAGTAGCACCCAAGATTATCTGATTACAAGGAGACATATAACATGGCTAAAAAAAGCAAAAACTTGCGTGCTGCTCTTGAAAAAATCGACAGCACAAAACTTTACAGCGTAGAAGAAGCTGTTGCTCTTGCAAAAGAAACTAACTTCGCTAAATTTGATGCGTCAGTTGAAGTTGCTTACAACTTGAACATCGACGTACGTAAAGCTGATCAACAAATCCGTGGTGCAATGGTATTGCCAAACGGTACTGGTAAAACTTCACGCGTTCTTGTTTTCGCACGTGGTGCTAAAGCAGAAGAAGCAAAAGCTGCTGGTGCAGACTTTGTTGGTGAAGACGACCTCGTTGCTAAAATCAACGGTGGTTGGTTGGACTTCGACGTTGTTATCGCAACTCCAGATATGATGGCAGTTGTTGGACGTCTTGGTCGTGTACTTGGTCCACGTAACTTGATGCCAAACCCTAAAACTGGTACAGTAACAATGGATGTTGCTAAAGCAGTTGAAGAGTCTAAAGGTGGTAAAATCACTTACCGTGCTGACAAAGCAGGTATCGTACAAGCTCTTATCGGTAAAGTATCATTTGACGCTGACAAACTCGTTGAAAACTTCAAAGCTTTCCACGATGTAATGGCTAAAGCTAAACCAGCTACAGCTAAAGGTACTTACATGACTTCGGTATCAATCACAACAACACAAGGTGTTGGTATCAAAGTTGATCCTAACTCACTTTAATCAATAGAAAGATTGTCTTAGGGCAATCTTTTTTTTCTTGAGATTTTCTTGACAAGCACTTGATTTCGATTTATACTATATTCAATTTACATAAAAGGAGTTATCCGATGAAAGTAGCAGAGAAAGAAGAGCTTTATAAATACCTTTCTGCAGCCTACAACCTTCCGCAGGAAGCATTTTCAGAAGCCCTGCGTGAAAAAATATTGGAGGTAGCAGGTCAGCTGGACAAGGAGGAAAATCTCTATATACTGGCAGGACACTTAAGTCGCTTTATCAATGCAGAGTTAACAGCTCTGACTTGCCGAGCGCCTAAGGAATTGGTGCAACTAGCCCATTACCTTCAAGAGGTTCAAAACCAATATCGCTATGCCAGTCTTTTTCCAGGAAAGGTAAAATAGGAGAAAACATGACAGAATATACAAAACCACTCGTTTGGAAGTGGGAAGATGAAAATGACAACCGATCTGGCAACCGTCCAACAGCGGGCAGTCGCTTTGAGCAAGACCTACCAAAGGGAGAGAAGCCTTTCCAAGTCTATTCATTGGGGACGCCGAATGGCATTAAGGTTGTTATTATGTTGGAGGAGTTGAAAGAGTTAGGTATTTCGGAAGCTGATTATGACCTCTTTCTCATCAATATCGGTCAAGGGGATCAATTTGGCTCCGATTTTGTTGCCATCAACCCCAACTCCAAAATACCAGCTATGGTAGATTATTCCGAGCAAGAACCGATTTCGGTCTTTGAATCAGCTAATATTCTTCTCTACTTGGCAGAAAAGTTTGAGGCCTTCCTACCAAAAGCTTGGGCAGAGCGGACAGAGGTTCTTAATTGGCTCTTCTGGCAAACTGGCTCCGCTCCATTTGTTGGTGGAGGATTTGGACATTTCTTCCATTACGCTCCGACAGCGCAAGAATATCCGATTAATCGCTATACAATGGAAACTAAGCGTCAGCTGGATCTCTTGGATCAACTATTGGCGACTAGAGAATATATAGCTGGAAATACCTATACCATCGCAGATATTGCTATTTGGTCTTGGTATGGTCGCTTGGTGCAAGGAGAACTATATCCAGGTTCGGCAGAATTTTTAGATGTTGATTCTTACAAGCATCTAAAGACCTGGGTAGAGAAAATAGCTCAGCGCCCAGCTGTACAACGAGGGTTGACAGTGAAATATCATTCAATTGATAATTAATTGACTTGCCCACCTTATGGGTGGGTTTTTCTTTTACTTTGGTATGATAAAAGTTTATAATGAAAGAGTTAGACTTTGTGAAAATCCAAAAATAGAAATTAATAATTGATACTTAATGAAAATCAGAATTAGACTAGGCGACGTAGATGCAGATAGAACTGAAGTTCATCAAATCAAGTCAACAACGTCTGATTTTGATTTTCGAAGAGTATGAGTTTTTCCTGTCTTATATTTACATAGAAAGTAATAGAAGAATGTCCGAAAAAGTTGAAATGCAGCAGTCCAAAGAACAGGCGACAATGGCCAGAGGCTTGGCTTGGTTGACTGCTGGAAATATTCTTAGTCGCCTGCTTGGTGTTGCCTATGTTATTCCCTGGTATATTTGGTTAGGGGAATATCGAGCTGAAGCCAATGCCCTCTTTAGTATGGGGTATCAAATCTATGCCAACTTCTTATTGATTTCAACAGCTGGTCTTCCGACAGCTATTGCTAAACAAGTAGCTAAATACAATGTCTTGGGTAAAGAAGAGGTGTCGCTTTACTTGGTCAGAGAATTCTTCAAGCTCATGTTGGTCTTTGGAGCTGTCTTTGCAGGGGTCATGTATCTAAGTGCTCCGTGGTTGGCAGACGCATCGGGGTCGAAGGAAAAGTTACTTCCAGTCATGTATAGTCTAGTCCCGCCTCTCTTTATCTTCCCAGCCATGAGTATCTTGCGTGGTTTTTTCCAAGGTCGGCACGATATGAAGCCCTATGCGATCAGCCAGCTTGCAGAGCAGCTGGTACGGGTTATCTGGATACTGGCAGCAACATTTATGATTATGAAGTTGGGTAGCGGTGACTATCTTGAAGCAGTTGTCCAATCTACCTTTGCAGCTTTTGTCGGGATGATTGCTAGTGTTGGGATTTTAGTTTATACTTTATGGAAGCAAGGTTACCTTGGTAAGTTGCTTCATGCTAAGAAACAAAAGATTTCTTTGGATACAGGTCAACTTATTAAGGAAACTGTTCGAGATGCGATTCCAATTATCATTTTAGGTCTAACGATTCAATTATTGCAGTTTATTGATCAAGTCACCTTTATTCGTGTTATGGAAAGAATTACGGATTACAGTAATTCGGAACTTTTGGAACTTTATTCATATATGGCTGCCAATCCAAGTAAGATTACGATGATGATTATCGGGATTTCACTGAGTTTGGGAAGTGTTGCTATTCCATTGATTACAGAGAAATTTGTCAAGAAAGATTTGAAGGCGGCGTCTCATTTAGTGGCGGATAATCTACAATTACTCTTTATATTCACTATACCGGCAATTGTTGGAACGGTCTTGTTGGCTGGGCCACTTTATACGATTTTTTACGGACCGTCAGACCCTATCGCCATTACTCTATTTATTTGGAACTTATTTTTAATTTTACCTCTGGGACTATATTCTGTCATTAGTGTGGTCATTCAAGCGATATTTGAAAATAGAAGAGCCATTTATTATTTCTTGATTGGGATGCTAGTGAAAATCGTTTTACAAGTACCAATGATCTATGTCTTTAAGGTATATGGTAGCTTTATCTCAACGATATTTGGGTTGGGAATTATGCTGTACCTCTTCTATAGGCGAATTGACAAGGTTCTGCATATTGATGAAAGACTAGTGATAAAAGATATTGCGACCATTAGTTGGATTTCTATCGTAATGGGACTCATTGTATGGGGGATTGAATTTGTTTTGAATCTTATCCTTCCAGCAAATGGCTATGTATCTAGCTTTATCCACTTGGCTGTTGCAGGTGGAGCAGGTATGCTTGTCTTTGTCATCTTGACATTGAAGACTCGTCAGCTAGATCGTTTAATTGGAAGTCGGGCTCAGAGTTTACGGAGGAAATTGCGCCTAGGCTAGTTTGTTTTAAAGATCTCTATTTTCTACTATTGAAAAGCTGGGAAAAAGAGGCGTTTTAGAATGTGAGAAGGAAAGTTCGTTGAGGATTTTCCTTTTTTCTTGGAGATTTCAGTATAAAAAAAACGGTTTTTGTGGTAGAATAGTAGGGATAAAAAAGAGGAGAGAGATGATGAAACCTAAATACGAACGTATTCTAATCAAACTATCTGGTGAAGCCTTGGCTGGTGAACGTGGTGTCGGTATTGACCTTAAAACTGTTCAGGAAATGGCAAAGGAAATTCAGGAAGTCGCAGAATCAGGTATTCAGATTGCCCTTGTTATTGGTGGTGGTAACCTTTGGCGTGGAGAACCTGCTGCTGAAGCGGGTATGGATCGAGTTCAAGCAGACTATACAGGCATGTTGGGGACTGTTATGAATGCTCTTGTAATGGCTGATTCCCTTAAACAGCTTGGTGTGGATACACGTGTGCAGACAGCGATTGCGATGCAGTCAGTTGCAGAGCCTTATATTCGTGGTCGTGCTCTTCGTCATCTTGAAAAAGGTCGCATTGTTATTTTTGGAGCTGGTATTGGTTCTCCGTACTTCTCAACGGATACGACAGCGGCTCTTCGTGCTGCAGAAATTGAAGCAGATGCGATTTTGATGGCTAAAAATGGTGTGGATGGCGTCTACAATGCTGATCCGAAGAAAGATGCTAATGCAGTTAAATTCAATGAATTGACCCACCGTGAAGTGATTAGTCGTGGTTTGAAAATCATGGATGCGACAGCATCAACTCTCTCAATGGACAATGATATTGATTTGGTCGTGTTCAATATGAATGAACCAGGAAATATTAAACGTGTTGTCTTCGGTGAGCCAATCGGTACTACCGTTTCAAATTCTTCAGAAGAAAAATAAATCATATCGTCATTTAGTTTTTCTTTTATTACTTCGTTAATTCGCCTTACCTAACTTCGGTTATGCCTGTGGCTCGTTGCCTAGTACTAAAAGTAAACTAAAAGACTGTAAAAAAATACAAAGAAGGAAGTCTTATGTCTAAAGAAATTATTGCTAAAGCGCAAGAGCGCATGAACCAATCTCATCAGAGTTTGGCACGTGAATTCAGCCACATTCGTGCTGGCCGTGCTAATGCTAGTTTGTTGGACCGTATTTCCGTTGAGTACTACGGTTCTCCAACGCCATTGAACCAGTTGGCTGGTATTACAGTGCCAGAAGCGCGTGTTCTATTGATTACTCCGTTTGATAAGTCAATCTTGAAGGATATTGAGCGTGCTTTGAACGCATCTGACCTTGGTTTGACACCACAGTCTGACGGTACTGTTATCCGTTTGGTTATTCCTGCCCTTACAGAGGAAACTCGTAAGAATTTAGCGAAGGATGTGAAAAAAGTGGGTGAGAACTCTAAAGTTGCTATCCGCAATATCCGTCGTGATGCTATGGATGATGCTAAAAAAGCTGAAAAAGCAAAAGAAATCACTGAAGACGAATTGAAGTCGCTTGAAAAAGATATTCAAAAAGTAACAGATGATGCTATCAAGACAATTGATAAAATGACTGCCGACAAAGAAAAAGAATTGTTGGAAGTTTAATCGACACGTTTTTAGGCTACAAAAACAGATTATCACTGGGCTGTCTAACTTCCAGTGGTGAACCAATAAGAAATCTAATGGGGGGAGTTAGACAAGACTTCCCCCACTTTTTAATCAGAAAGAAGAAAATCATGAATGATTTATTAGCACAGTATATCGTTGGTTTAGTGACTGACGAAAACGATCAGTTTTACTTTGTCCAAAAAGAGGGGAGAACCTTTGCTCTTTCTAAGGATGAAGGAGAACATAGTCTAGGTCAATCTGTTAAGGGATTTGCCTATACTGATATGAAACAAAAACTCCGTTTGACAACTAAGGAAGTTGGAGTGAGTCGTACCAGCTTTGGTTGGGGAACTGTCACAGAGGTACGTAAGGATTTGGGTGTCTTTGTGGATACAGGTCTACCAGACAAGCAAGTGGTTGTTTCCTTGGACATTTTGCCTGAAATCAAGGAACTCTGGCCGAAGAAAGGGGATCAGTTGTACGTCAAATTAGACGTCGATAAGAAGGATCGCATTTGGGCTCTGCCAGCTTTTCAGGAAGATTTTCAGAAAATGGCTGGACCTGCTTATGACAATATGCAAAACCAAAATCTGCGAGCGATTGTCTATCGTTTGAAAATGAATGGTACTTTTGTTTATTTGCCAGACAACAACATGCTTGGTTTTATCCATCCGAGCGAACGCTTTGCGGAACCACGTCTGGGTCAGGTTTTGGAGGCGCGTGTCATCGGCTACCGTGCAGTTGATCGGACCTTGAACTTGTCTCTCAAGCCACGTTCATTTGAGATGCTGGAAAATGATGCTCAGATGATATTGACTTATCTGGAAAGCAATGGAGGTTTCATGACCTTGAACGATAAGTCTGCTCCGGAAGACATCAAGGCCACCTTTGGTATTTCCAAAGGGCAATTCAAAAAAGCTCTTGGTGGTTTGATGAAGGCTGGGAAAATTAAACAGGATTCTTTTGGAACAGAGTTGGTCTAGGGGGCGTCTATGCTAGTATATATTGCTGGTAGTGGGGCAATGGGTTGTCGTTTTGGTTATCAATTGTCTAAGACAAATCATGAAGTGATTTTGCTGGATAATTGGGAAGAGCATATCGAGGCAATTCGAGAAAACGGCTTGAAAGTGACTGGAGACGTAGAGGAAACTGTACACTTACCCATCATGAAACCGACCGAAGCAACGAGAGAAGCAGATTTTATCATTCTATTGACTAAGGCTGATCAGTTGCCAAAGATGTTGCGGGATATTAAACCGATTATCGGTCCAACTACCAAGGTTTTGAGTCTCTTGAATGGTTTGGGGCATGCGACGACCATGCGTCGGTACGTGCCAGATGAAAGTATTATGGTTGGGGTGACCATGTGGTTGGCGGGACTAAAGGGTCCTGGACATGCTCACTTAGAAGGTCCGGGTTCTATGTCCGTTCAGCATATTCTTGGTGATGAGCAATCAGTTGCGGATATTATTGAAATGCTGAATGAAGCTGGACTAAATGTGACCTATGACAATCATGTTGTCAGTGCCATTTGGCAGAAAGCCTGTGTCAATGGTGTGATGAATCCAACTTGTACCATTTTAGACTGTACAATTGGTGAATTATTTGGTACGGAGGCTGGACTGAATCTAGTACAGGGGATTTTCAAAGAATTTATTGCTGTTGCTAAGTCTGAGGCAGATGGAATTGACGAAGAAGCTATTTGGAAATATGTTATTGATGCTTCGAAGAAGGCTTCCAATCACTATCCATCTATGCATCAGGACTTGGTCCAACATGGTCGAAAGACAGAAATTGATTATCTGAATGGAGCGGTTGTTTTTAAGGGCAAACGTGCAGGTATCCCAACGCCATACTGTCAGATGATAACAGATATGATTCATGCCAAGGAAAGTATGCTGGGGTTGAGATAGGAGAAAGTCATGCTGATTGAAGTGGAAACGATTGAAGAATATATGGCTGCCTTGCCTGAAAATCGGAAGGAAGTAGTTGGACGACTCCATCAAGTGATTGTGGAACAGTTACCAGCTGGTTTTGAAGTAGGCATCTTGGGAGGTATGATTAACTATTATGTGCCACTTACTGCCTACCCTGATGGTTATCATTGCACACCGGGAGAGCCCTTGCCTTTCCTTGCCTTGGCATCACAAAAGGCACATATCGCCCTCTACCACATGGGAATCTATATGGACCAAGAATTGAATGATTGGTTCGTTGCTGCTTATCAAGCACAGGTGCCTACCAAACTGGATATGGGCAAATCTTGTGTTCGTATGAAAAATCCCAAGAATATTCCTTATGAATTGATTGGGGAATTGGTTAGTAAGATGTCTATGGAGCGCTATATAGAGCTCTACGAAAAAAATCATAGAAAGTAGATGTAGTGAGAAGAAGTTTTTATTCTTGGTTGATGACCCAGCGCAACCCGAAAAGTAATGAACCAGTAGCTATCTTGGCAGATTATGCCTTTGATGAATCTGATTTTCCTAAGCAATCAGATAATTTCGATGAAGTCAGTCGTTTTTTGGAGGAATCGGCCAGCTTTGCCTTTTCCATGTCTGATTTTGATGCGATTTGGGAAGATTATTTGGGACATTGATGGATAAAATAGTACAAAATAGCCTTGTTTGGGCTATTTTTGTTATAATAGAGAAAAGCACAGGAAAAGGAGCAACTCTTGCTAGAACATTCAATTGATATTCAACTCAAGCATCCAGATGATTCATTTAGCCTATTTGGTTCGAATGAACGCCATCTGAGATTGATGGAACAGGAACTAGGTGTGGTTATTCATGCCCGTACGGAAAAAGTGCAGGTGATTGGACAGGAAGAACATGTAGAACAGGCGCGTCTTGTTATCCAGTCTCTCCTTGTCTTGGTGAGTCGTGGTTTGGTTATCAATACGCCAGATGTGGTCACGGCTATTTCCATGGCAAAAAATGATGAGATTGAGAAATTCGTTGCCCTCTATGAAGAAGAGATTATCAAGGACAACTATGGCAAACCCATTCGCGTAAAGACCCTTGGACAAAAACTCTACGTGGACAGCGTAAAGCGTCATGACATCGTATTTGGAATCGGTCCTGCTGGTACAGGGAAGACCTTCTTGGCGGTTACTCTAGCTGTAACAGCCCTCAAGCGGGGACAGGTCAAGCGCATTGTCCTGACCCGTCCTGCGGTCGAGGCAGGTGAAAGTTTAGGCTTTTTACCAGGGGACTTAAAAGAAAAAGTAGACCCCTATTTGCGTCCTGTCTATGATGCCCTCTACCAGATTTTGGGCAAGGAGCAGACCACGCGCCTAATGGAGCGCGAGATTATCGAGATTGCACCGCTGGCCTATATGCGGGGGCGGACCTTGGAAGATGCCTTTGTCATCTTGGATGAGGCGCAAAATACCACCATTATGCAGATGAAGATGTTCCTGACCCGTCTGGGCTTTAATTCCAAGATGATTGTCAATGGGGATATTAGTCAGATTGACCTGCCACGCAAGGTTAAATCGGGCTTGATTGATGCGACAGAGAAACTAAGCAAAATTCCACAGATTGATTTCGTGCATTTTTCAGCCAAGGATGTGGTTCGTCATCCAGTTGTTGCCCAGATTATCAATGCCTATGAAGAGGAGGCTCGGGCAGCTGATAGTCGAGCAAGTTTTGAAACGATTGGGGAGCCTAGTCGGAGCGAAGAGGATGAAGATTAGTCAATTTTCAAAGCATTATCAAGTCCGAAAGCTAACAGAAGCTGATTTGGAGCAGGTCTAGGCACTCTACCAGACCAACCCTCTCTATTTTGAACATTTTCCACCCTTGCCTAGTATGGAAAGTTTGGCCAATGACCTGGTAGATTGTCCACCAGGTAAGGAGCTATCAGATAAATATTTTCTAGGATTTTGGGATAAAGAGCGATTAGTTGCCATCTTAGACCTAATTGACGGTTATCCGACAGAAGACACCGCTTATATCGGGCTTTTTATGGTGGATTCAAGATTGGCTGGTCAGGGTCTTGGCTCAAAGATTATAGCAGAGCTCCTGTCTCAGTTAGCAACTCACTTCAAAAAGGTGCGTCTAGGTTATGTAGAAAGCAATCCTCAGGCCAGTCATTTTTGGTCCAAAGTTGGATTTTGTCCAACTGGTGAGGTCAAAGAGTTGGCTGGAAAAACAATCGTCATAGCAGAATATGCATTAGATGAATACTAATAAAAAACTGCCTAGTTCAATCAGAACTGGGCAGTACTTATTTTACATTCTAAAAAATGGATTGAAATTTTTCTCATGTCCAACGCTGGTATTTTGACCATGACCTGGATGGACAGTGTAGTGGTTTGGCAGGGTGAAGATATGTTCTCTGATGCCAGTAATCAGGTCATCAAAGTTGCTGGTTGGCAGGTCTGTGCGTCCCACAGTTTCACGGAAAAGTGCGTCTCCAGTGATGACACATTCATCCTCTGGGAAAATAAAGGAAACACCACCAATAGAGTGCCCAGGTGTTGGAACTACCTTGAAATGAAAACCGTCAAACTGGTAGTCTTCTTGGTATTGGAAGATTTTTTCAGCAGGTCGGCAGACTACATTTTCCATATCATCATGACGAGGTAGACCTGATAGATTCATCTCTGGTGTGTAGAGCCATGTGGCTTCACTTTCAGCCACATAGACAGGCGGGAAATTGTAGGTCTCACGCAGGATGTCCAAACTCATAATATGGTCATAGTGAGTGTGAGTCAGGAGAATAGCCGAAATTGGTTTTCCGATTTTTTCGATAGTTGCTTGGATTTTTGTCCAGTCACTCCCAGGGTCAATGATAATCAGATGGGTATCATTTTCAAGGTAGTAGGTATTTTGAAAAGCGACAGGATTGACAGATTTGTGAATAATCATTCTTTTTCCTTCTTCTAACAGTTACTGATGTTACTAGTCTAACAAAAAAACACGCCTTCTTCATGGAATTTGTTTGGAGCTTTTTCCATGAGAGGGAATATGCTATAATGAACAGTATGAAAGACACAAGAACAAGCAATCGGTATGCCGTTGTAGATTTGGAAGCAACTGGTACAGGTACCGATGCAAAAATCATTCAAATCGGGATTGTTCTCGTTGAAAATGGAGAAATCATTGACAGTTACGCAACGGACATCAATCCCTATGAGCTACTGGATGACCATATCAAGAATCTGACAGGTATCACAGACCAACAGCTAAGTCAGGCTCCAGATTTTGGTCAGGTAGCAAGTACCATTTATGACATGATTGGAGATGCTATTTTTGTAGCCCATAATGTCAAGTTTGATGCTAATCTCTTGGCAGAAGCACTCTTTTTTGAAGGCTATGAACTGTTGACACCGCGTGTAGATACGGTAGAATTATCACAGCTATTTTTTCCGACTTTTGAAAAATATAGCTTGGGAAACCTTGCAGAGCATTTGGGACTTGGTTTGGACCAGGCACACACGGCCATATCAGATGCCATGGCTACGGCGCGCTTGCTCATCAAAATTCAAGAGAAAATAAAGAGCTTACCCAGGTCTATTGTTGAAAAGATTCTTGATTTGGCGGACAATCTGCTCTTTGAATCCCGTCTGGTCATTGATGAGATGGTGCCTGTTCTGTCAGAAAATCTATCATACGATTTAGAATCTATTCATGACTTGGTCTTGAAAAAGCCAGAAGAAATCAAGTCAGCCTACCGATTATCTGAAGATTTTTCGACCAATATTGCCCTTCTCGGCTTGCATGAACGAAAAAAACAAACTGCTTTTGCTCAAGTAGTAGAAAAACGCTTGGTTGACGAAGAAAAAGTGCATTTTATCCAAGCGCAGGCAGGTTTGGGGAAGACTTACGGTTATCTCTTGCCTTTACTTGCTAAGTCAGACCAACCTTTATTGGTCACCGTACCGACCAAGCTCCTTCAAGAGCAGATTATGGAAAAGGAAGGGAGCAAGCTTAAAGAGATATTTCGTATTCCCGTAGTCTCTCTAAAATCGCCTAAGCATTTTATCAAGTTAGACAACTACTGGAAAACCCTGCAGAGGCAGGATGATAATCGCCTAGTCAATCAATTCAAAATGCAGGTGCTTGTCTGGTTATGCGAAACCACGACAGGTGATTTGGATGAGCTTAAGCAAAAACAGCGCTATCAAGCTTACTTTGATGAGATTGCCCACGATGGGAAATTGGAGTCTGAAAGTCTTTTCTGGGGCTTGGATTTTTGGCAACGATTGAACCAACAAGCTCTCTCTAGTAGACTGCTCATTACCAACCACGCTTATTTTCTCAACCATCTTAAGGATCAAGACCCTCTCATGGATAAGCGTCTGGTGGTGATTGATGAAGCACAAAAGTTTCTCTTGGCTGCTGAAAATCTAGCGACGGCTTCGCAAGATTTGACAAATATGTTACAAGTATTGCAAAGTAAAAAGGACAGAGCGACGACTATTTTGGACCAACGTTTGTATGAGTCTTGCCAGTTTGAACTCAACCACTTTTTGAGTCGTTTTCGTCAGCATGGTCAACGAGAGGTTCAAAAGGCTGAACTTCATCAACTTGGTCAGAACCTGGAGGAGCTTGGAGATGTTGATTTGAACGACTTGCATCAGCTCATAGACTATTACGATACCTTTTGGTTGGAGGAGAAAAATTTAGAAGAAAAGCGGCTTGCCTATTTGCGGGGCTCCAAGGACAGCCTCTTAAATGTGACCAACTACCTGCCAGATACTAAGATTTTCTGCATCAGCGCAACCTTGATCATCAGCAAAAAGGTCAGTCTGGCGGATCTGCTGGGCTTTGAGCAGGTCACCTTGGATTTGATACCGACTCAAACTGTGACTAACCAGCAGTTGCTTTTTCCGACCCATCTCCCCGACATCCTCTCTTGGACCAAGGAGGAGCATGCAGCTTATTTGGCTACTACTTTAGGAGAAATAGCAGAGCTGGGACGACCGATTTTGGTCTTGTTCACATCGATTTCTCTGCTCTTGCAGGTGTCGGAATTGTTAGAAGACAATAACATTCCCCACCTAGCCCAGCACAAGCATGGACAGGAAATGACTCTCAAACGCAAATTTGAACGAGGGGAATGCCAAATTTTACTCGGCACAGGTGTATTCTGGGAGGGCGTTGACTTTGCCAGTCAGAATCAATTGATTCAGGTTATTACAAGGCTCCCATTTGACAATCCAAAGGACCGGTTTGTACAAAAAATCAATCACCATCTGCGTGAAGAAGGGAAAAATCCATTTTATGATTACAGCCTGCCTATGATGATGATTAAGCTCAAACAAGCCATCGGTCGTACCAATCGCCATGACAAACAAGATTCACTAGTCTTGGTTTTGGACCCGCGTGTTCACACCAAACGCTATGGACAGCAAATTCTGTCCTTCTTTGAGAAAGATTATTCAATGTTAAGTGTGGATGCGAAAGAAATAGAAGGAGCTATTCAAGATTTTTTTGAATAAGTTGAAAGGGAGCCACAAGGCTTCCTTTTGTTTCCAGCGTTTTTTTAATGCTACTCATGATTAGGAATCTATTCCCTCTCTCCTTGCCGAATAACAGTGATTTTCTTTATGATTAAAATATGGTATAATTTTCCAAATATTAGTTTTTGTGAGAAGAGATTATGACAGAAAAAACAATTGTATTTAAGGTCGGGACAAGTTCTCTGACGCAAGAAAATGGGAGTTTGGACCGTATCAAAATCGCTCGGATTACCAATCAGCTGGCACAGTTGCACCAGAAGGGTTATCAGATTGTACTAGTAACATCTGGTTCAATCGCTGCTGGTTTTCGGAGATTGGGCTTTGACAAGCGGCCGACTAAGATTGCGGAGAAGCAGGCTTCTGCGGCTGTTGGGCAAGGTTTGCTGATTGAGGAATATACGCAAAATCTAATGAAGGACGGCATCGTATCGGCTCAGATTTTGCTGACCCAGGATGATTTTGCGGACGCCAGACGTTATCAGAATGCCTCTCAAGCCTTGCAGGTCTTGCTGAAGCAGCGTGCTATTCCTATTATCAATGAAAATGATACCATTGCCATTGAGGAGATTAAGGTAGGGGACAATGATACTTTATCTGCTCAGGTGGCTTCTCTCTTGAAAGCAGACCTCTTGGTGCTCTTGACGGATGTGGATGGGCTTTACACGGCCAATCCCAACAGCGATCCGACTGCCCAGCACTTGCCTGAAATCAAGGAAATTACGGAAGATTTATTTGCCATGGCAGCAGGAGCAGGCTCGTCCAACGGAACAGGTGGCATGACCACCAAATTGCAGGCGGCCCAGATTGCGACCAAGTCAGGCGTGCCCGTCTTTATCTGCTCTTCAAAAGAGGATACCGCCCTCTTACAGGCGGTCACCCAAGCCAATCGTGGAACGCTCTTTTTAGCAGATGACCATGCCATGAACCAACGCAAGCAGTGGATGGCCTTCTATGCTCGGACAGACGCGGCGGTTGAAGTGGATGCAGGAGCGGTTGATGCCATGTTGCATCAGGGGCGCAGTTTGTTAGCTACTGGTGTCAAAGCCCTCGAAGGAGACTTTGAAGTGGGCCAGGTCGTAGAAGTTTACAGCCAAGCAGACCATCGTTTGATTGGTAAAGGACGGGTCAAACTGTCCTCCAAGGACTTGCAGGACCAGTTGGCAAATGGCAGAGCAGAGGGCGTGTTGATTCACCGCAACGATTGGGTGAGCTTATAGTTGTTCAGTTTGTCTCGATTATGTTGACGAACGAGTAAACTGAAAGACTAAATAGGAGAAAGATATGACAACAACACAAGTATTATTAGATAGTTTATTGGCCCACAAGGCTTCTATCAACCTAGCGACAACAGAACAGAAAAACCAGGCCCTATCAGCAATGGCAGACCAGTTGGTTGCTCAGACTGAGGCAATCCTAGCAGGCAATGCCATCGATATGGAAAATGCCCAAGGCAAAATTAGCCAGGTGATGCAGGACCGTTTGCTGCTGACAGAGGAACGGATTGAAGCCATGGCAGATGGTATTCGGGCCTTGATTGGCTTGCCAGATCCTGTCGGATTAGTCTTGGAAGAATCTACTCGGGCAGACGGCTTGAACATTTGCAAGAAATCCATTCCCTTTGGTTTGGTGGGAATGATTTACGAAAGCCGACCAAACGTGACCTCAGACGCCGCTGCCTTGGCAATCAAGAGTGGTAATGCGGTCATCTTGCGTGGAGGAAAGGAAGCCTTTCATTCGGCTCAGGCCATTGTCACAGCCCTCAAAGCTGGTTTGGAGCAGGTTGACCTTTCACCAAAGGTCATCGAGTTAGTCCAAGATACCAGCCGTGCCTCTGCGACAGAGTTGATGACCGCAAAAGGCAAGATTGACCTCTTGGTGCCACGTGGCGGTGCAGGACTCATTCAAGCCGTCGTTGAAAATGCGACTGTGCCAGTTATAGAAACAGGCACGGGTATCTGCCATGTCTATGTGGACAAGGATGCGGACTTGGACAAGGCCTTGCGGATTGTGGTCAATGCCAAAACCAGTCGTCCCTCAGTCTGCAATGCGGCGGAAGTCTTGTTGGTCCATGAGGAAATTGCCAGCCAATTCCTACCTCGCTTGGAAGAAGCTCTTTCTGGTCAGGTGGAATTACGTGCCGACAGTCAGGCACAGGCTCTTCTCAACCAATCCACACCAGCAGGCGACCAAGATTTTGACACGGAATTTTTGGACTACATCATGGCTGTCAAAGTCGTTTCAAGTGTCGAAGAAGCCATCAGCCACATCGCTCAACACTCGACAGGGCACAGCGAGGCCATTGTGACGGAAAACAGCCAGACGGCAGACCTCTTTACGCTCTACGTAGACTCGGCGGCAGTCTATGTCAATGCCTCTACCCGCTTCACAGACGGGGGTGAATTCGGTCTGGGCTGCGAGTTGGGCATTTCCACCCAGAAGATGCACGCCCGTGGTCCAATGGGCCTGCGTGAGATGACCACCTACAAGTACATCATCACAGGCGACGGCCACATTCGTTAGGAGGACAAGATGAAGATTGGATTTATCGGACTAGGCAACATGGGAGCGGCCTTGGCTCATGCAGTCAGCCAGCAGCCAGATACCCAGCTCCTCCTCAGCAACCACAACCCAGCAAAAGCTCAGGCTCTACAAGATCAGCTGGGCGGTCAGCTCTTGTCTAATGGACAAATAGCAGAGCAGGCCGAGGTTATTTTCCTTGGGGTCAAGCCTCACCTGATTCAGTCAGTCTTGTCAGGCTTGCAGAACCAGATTAGCCAGAATCCGTCAGCTATCTGGATTTCCATGGCGGCAGGAGTGCCCCTTGACAGCCTGGCAGAATTTGTGTCGGCTGATAAACTCATTCGTATCATGCCCAACACACCAGTCGCTATCGGCCAAGGCATGACAACCTATAGCCTGGTCAATCAAAATCTCGCTCCGCTATTGGAACAAATCCTAGAAAAATCAGGCAAGGTCCAACAGGTGCCAGAGAGCCTGATCGACGCAGCAACGGCTATCGCAGGCTGCGGACCAGCCTTTGTCTATCAGATGATTGAGGCTTTGACCGATGCCGGTGTGGAAAACGGGCTCACGGCTCAAGATGCCAAGGTTTTGGCGGCCCAAACCCTAGCAGGAACTGCTCAGATGGTCTTAACCAGCGATAAACACCCAGCCCAGCTGAGACAGGAAGTGACCTCGCCAGGCGGCTCGACTATCGCAGGTGTGGTAGCTCTTGAAAAAGAAGGCTTCCGTTACGCCATTATCAAGGCAGTCGCCGCAGCCCTCAAAAAAACTAGAAAATTAGGCAAAAAATAGAAGACAGCAAAAAACGGGACTTTTAATCCCGTTTTGTTTTTTCCTTGATCCATTGACTGACGTTGGACAGGGCCTTGCTTTGCTCTGCCTTGCGTTTTTGTTCGTGGACAAAATCTGCAAAGCTTTGCTTGACGCCGTCCTTTTGAACCTTGTCCTGCAAATCATGCCATTTCTTTTTAAGGTTGCTGGAAGTCCGTTCGTAGTAGTCTTCAAGGATTTCTTCCTTGGACTTGTAATTGCGGTAGAAGGCATTGCGTGACACACCAGCTTTTCGGACCAATTCAGATACCGAAATTTGCTTGAGCTCCTTTTTCTCTAGGAGAAATAGCAGAGCAGTTTCTATTGATTCCTTAGTCAGTTGATTCGCTTCTTTATTTGATTGATAGAGGTTTTTCAAAGATTGGGGTGAAATTTTACGACCTGCCATAGTTTTCCTTTTCCGAGTGTCACATCTGAAAGAAAATGCTTTCAGATGGGGTAGTTTAATGATATAATTGTAAGTAAATAGAGATTTATTGTCAAATAAAAAAGTAAAATTGGAAATGAGAATATTATGTCAAAATGGAAAATTGTTGCAGATTCGGGCTGCGACTACCGTCAATTAGCCAATCTAGCTCCGGACACTGAATTTATTAGTGTGCCACTTACCATCCAAGTTGGAGAACAAGCATTTGTTGATGATGCAAGCTTGGATATTGATCACATGATGGAGGTGATGGAAGCATCTAAGTCTGCAGCGGGGTCGGCGTGCCCAAGTCCGCAGGCTTATCAGGCAGCTTTTGAGGGAGCTGAGAACATTATCGTTGTGACGATTACAGGTGGGCTATCTGGTAGTTTTAATGCGGCACGTGTAGCTAGGGATATGTATATCGAAGAGCATCCGAATGTCAATATCCATTTGATAGATAGTTTGTCAGCCAGTGGGGAAATGGATTTACTTGTTGACGAAATCAATCGCTTAATTGGTGCAGGATTAGATTTTCCACAAGTAGTAGAAGCGATAACTCACTATCGGGAACACAGTAAGCTCCTCTTTGTTTTAGCGAAGGTTGATAATCTTGTTAAGAATGGAAGACTGAGCAAATTGGTAGGCACTGTCGTTGGTCTTCTCAATATCCGTATGGTTGGTGAGGCAAGTGCTGAAGGAAAATTAGAGTTGCTTCAAAAGGCGCGTGGTCATAAGAAATCTGTGACAGCAGCCTTTGAAGAAATGAAAAAAGCAGGTTATGATGGTGGTCGAATTGTCATGGCCCACCGCAACAATGCTAAGTTCTTCCAACAATTCTCAGAGTTGGTAAAAGCAAGTTTTCCAACGGCTGTTATTGACGAAGTTGCAACATCAGGTCTATGCAGTTTTTATGCTGAAGAAGGTGGACTTTTGATGGGCTATGAAGTGAAAGCGTGATTCACAGAGTAACAATTTTGGGATGTAATTTCCACTATAGAATAATCCCCCTCGTCTTCTAAGTTCGAGGGGGATTATTTGTATGAGACTATTGGATTTCATTCATTCAAATATCTTACGAATTGCTCCAGTTTATCTGCAAAATCTTGTTCAAAGAAGATCTGTAAGAAATCAGCTTTCTGTCCGCTGAAATAATAACATTTGCCAAACATGTGTTGGATGCTAGGAGAAAGAATCCCCTTGCTTAGCTGAAAGGTCACGCTCCCTTTGGAAATTCGATAGGGGATGTTCAAAGCGTATTTCTCTAAACAATCTTTTATTTTATTCCACTGAGCGTGATAAATGTGATGAAGATGCTGTGTGTTCCGTGCAAACATGCCGTTATCAATGTAGAGCGAGAGAGCTTTTTGCATGATAAGATTGGTATCGTAGTCGATTAGACTCTTATGTTTGATGAAGGTATCACGTAGCTGATTAGGAAGGCTGATTGCACCGATTCGGAGGGCAGGAAAGAGTGTCGGTGTAAACGATTTTATATAGATGACATGATTATCTGTATCAAGATAGTGTAAAGGTAGGCTATGACTAGAGTCGAAATCCGCCAAATAGTCATCCTCAATGATGTAGACATCGTATTGCTTTGCTAATTTTACGATGGCTGTTTTTGTTGCTATATCATAAGTTGAACCGAGAGGGTTGTGCAAGCGAGGAATTGTGTAGAAAAACTTAATTTTTCCAGTCTGGAAGATACTTTCCAATTCTTCTAGGTTAATTCCATCTAAATCCCGTTCAATTGTTTGATAGGGGATTCCTTGATGTCGAATGAGCTCTATCATTCGTGAATAGGTAGGGTTCTCTATCAAGATTTCCGTTTTTCCAGCCAAGGTTTCCATTTGTGTGAGAATATATAGAGCTTGTTGACTACCAGCTGTGATAACCAGCTGGTCTTTTTTTGTATAGACATGATAATCCATTAACAGACTTTGAACGGAGGAAATCAATTCTGCTAATCCCTCTTGCTGGTGATAGTAGTTGAATAGGTAATTTTCCCTCCCAATAAGACTTTCGTTTAGACAAATTCGAAAATCTTCATAGGGTAATTCTTGAAAGTCTGCAGGATTGAGCTCTACAGTAAGGTCTTGGAAATCCCTATCTTCTAAGATATAATAACCGCTTTTTTCGACAGCGTAGATCTTGTTTTGGTATTTTAATTCCAACATAGCCTTTTGGACAGTGTCTTTGCTACAATGATATTGCTCGCTGAGTTGACGGATAGAAGGTAATTTCTCTCCACGTTTGAATCGGTGTTCCTCTATTCCAGTCAAAATATCTTGGATGATAACTTGATATTTTTTCATCTAGGCCCCCTTTTTTATAGACTATGTTACTAGCTAGTATATAGGAAAAATTGAAGAAAGACAATATATGAATGATGGGGTTGAGGTTCAGGAATTAAGCTACTCTATGGTATAATTAAGTGATGAAAATAATTATACCTAATGCAAAAGAAGTAAATACAAATCTAGAGAATGCCTCGTTTTATCCCCTGTCTGATCGAAGCAAGCAGGTTCTGGATGCCATAAGTCAATTTGATGTAAAAAAGATGGCTGCCTTTTATAAATTGAATGAAGCAAAGGCTGAGTTAGAAGCTGACCGTTGGTATCGAATCAGGACAGGTCAAGCAAAAACCTATCCAGCCTGGCAGTTATATGATGGTCTCATGTATCGTTATATGGATAGGCGAGGTATAGATTCGAAAGAAGAAAATTATCTACGTGACCATGTTCGTATAGCGACAGCCTTATACGGATTGATTCATCCTTTTGAATTCATTTCACCTCATCGCTTAGATTTTCAAGGGAGCTTAAAGATAGGCAATCAGTCTTTGAAACAGTACTGGCGACCGTATTATGACCAAGAAGTTGGTGACGATGAACTGATTCTCTCACTGGCTTCGTCAGAATTTGAGCAGGTGTTTTCTCCACAGATTCAGAAAAGATTAGTTAAAATTCTTTTCATGGAAGAAAAAGCAGGTCAGCTAAAAGTTCACTCGACTATATCAAAAAAAGGTAGAGGAAGATTACTGTCCTGGTTGGCTAAGAACAATATTCAGAAATTATCGGACATTCAAGATTTTAAGGTGGATGGTTTTGAATATTGTGCTTCCGAATCAACGGCAAACCAACTTACCTTCATACGATCAATCAAAATGTGAAATAATGAACAAGATAACGTTTTCTGATGTCGAGCGTATCTAGAAAAATCTTGATTTCTATGGTATAATGGGTAAGTTATAAGTAAAAAGGAAGGTTGTTTATGAAAAGGAGAAGCGGACGGAGAAAATCGTCTAAGCTCAAGTTGATAAATTTTGCGCTTTGGGGACTTTACGCCATTACTCTATGTCTATTCTTAGTGACCATGTATCGCTATAATATCTTAGATTTTCGGTATTTAAATTATATTGTGACAATTCTATTAATAGGTGTTGCGGTGCTGACAGGATTGCTGATGTGGCGTAAGAAAGCGCGTGTCTTTACAGCACTCTTACTTGTTTTTTCACTCTTTATTACTTCAGTTGGAGTATATGGAATGCAAGAAGTTGTTAAGTTTTCGACACGACTAAATTCAAATTCGACATTTTCAGAATATGAAATGAGCATCCTCGTCCCAGCAAATAGTGATATTACAGATGTTCGTCAGCTTACTAGTATTTTATCTCCTGCCGAATACGACCAAGATAACATCACCGCTTTATTGGAAAATATTTCCAAAATGGAGTCTACTCAACTAGTGACTAGCCCTGCGACCTCATACCTGACAGCCTACCAATCTATGATAAATGGTGAGAGTCAAGCGATGGTCTTCAACGGAGTTTTTACCAATATTTTAGAAAATGAAGATCCAGACTTTTCTTCAAAAGTGAAAAAAATATATAGTTTCAAAGTGACTCAGACTGTTGAAACAGCTACTGAGCAGGTGAGTGGAGATAGCTTTAATATCTATATTAGTGGTATTGATGCTTATGGACCGATTTCTACGGTCTCTCGTTCAGATGTCAATATCATTATGACTGTCAATCGTGCGACACATAAGATTTTATTGACAACTACTCCACGAGATTCATACGTTGCTATCGCAGATGGCGGGCAAAATCAATACGATAAACTAACACATGCTGGGATTTATGGTGTCAATGCCTCTGTGCATACCTTAGAAAATCTTTATGGTATTGATATTAGTAACTATATCCGACTCAACTTTACTTCCTTCTTACAGTTGATTGATTTGGTTGGTGGTATTGATGTTGAAAATACCCAAGAATTTACAAGTCGTGTTGGTGGCTACTATTTTCCTGTTGGTCAGGTTCACTTAAATGCAGAGCAAGCGCTAGGTTTTGTTCGGGAACGTTATTCACTTGAGGGAGGGGATAATGATCGCGGTCAAAACCAAGAAAAAGTCATTGCAGCCCTCATAAAAAAATTGAGTTCACCAGATAATCTAGCGAATTATCAAGCTATTCTAACTGGTTTGGAAGGATCTATCCAAACAGATTTGAGCTTAGAAACGATTATGGGCTTGGTAAATACTCAATTAGAATCAGGAACACAATTTACAGTAGAGTCACAAGCATTGACAGGAACAGGACGCTCAGATTTATCTTCTTATGCGATGCCTGGGTCACAACTTTATATGATGGAAATTAACCAAGATAGTCTGGAGCAAGCAAAGGCAGCGATTCAGTCTGTACTTGTTGAAAAATAAAGATTTTAGGAGAAAATATGAACAATCAAGAAGTAAATGCAATCGAAATCGATGTTTTATTCTTACTAAAAACAATTTGGAGAAAGAAATTTTTAATTCTCTTAACTGCAGTGTTGACTGCGGGGTTGGCATTTGTCTACAGTAGCTTTTTAGTGACACCTCAATATGACTCCACTACCCGTATCTATGTAGTGAGTCAAAACGTTGAAGCAGGTGCGGGCTTGACTAACCAAGAGTTACAAGCGGGTACCTATTTGGTAAAAGACTATAAGGAAATTATCCTATCACAAGATGTATTGACACAAGTAGCAACGGAATTGAATTTGAAAGAGAGTCTGAAAGAAAAAATATCAGTTTCTATTCCTGTTGATACTCGTATCGTTTCTATTTCCGTGCGTGATGCGGATCCAAATGAAGCGGCACGTATTGCAAATAGCCTTCGCACCTTTGCAGCGCAAAAGATTGTTGAGGTCACTAAGGTAAGTGATGTGACGACACTTGAAGAAGCAGTACCAGCGGAAGAACCAACCACTCCAAATACAAAACGAAATATCTTGCTTGGTTTATTAGCTGGAGGTATCTTGGCTACGGGAATTATCTTGGCTATGGAAGTTTTGGATGACCGTGTCAAACGCCCTCAGGATATTGAAGAGGTAATGGGCTTGACCTTGCTTGGTGTAGTGCCAGATTCGAAGAAATTAAAATAGGAGAACAATATGGCAACGTTAGAAATTGCACGTACAAAAAGAGAGATAGTAAATAAAACCGAGGAGTATTTCAATGCTATCCGTACCAATATTCAGCTTAGCGGAGCAGATATTAAGGTTGTTGGCATTACCTCTGTTCAGTCAAATGAAGGTAAGAGTACAACTGCGGCTAGTCTCGCTATTGCCTATGCTCGTTCAGGTTATAAGACAGTCTTGGTGGATGCAGATATCCGAAATTCAGTCATGTCTGGTTTTTTCAAACCTGTTACAAAGATTACAGGTTTGACGGACTACCTAGCAGGGACAACAGACTTGTCACAAGGATTATGCGATACAGATATTCCAAACTTGACTGTCATTGAGTCAGGAAAGGTTTCCCCTAACCCTACTGCCCTCTTACAAAGTAAGAATTTCGAGAATTTAATAGCTACACTTCGTCGCTACTATGATTATGTCATTGTTGACTGTCCTCCGTTAGGATTGGTGATTGATGCAGCTATTATTGCGCAGAAATGTGATGCGATGGTTGCAGTAGTAGAAGCTGGGAATGTAAGACGCTCAGCTGTTAAGAAAGTAAAAGAACAATTGGAACAAACAGGAACGCCGTTCTTGGGAGTTATATTGAACAAGTATGATGTGGTCACTGAAAAATATGGTGAATATGGAAATTACGGAAATTACGGCAGAAAATGATTTCCTCTTGATGGTATAAGTTTGATAAGTAGGTATTAATATGATTGATATTCATTCGCATATCATATTTGGTGTGGATGACGGCCCCAAAACTATTGAAGAGAGCCTAAGTTTGATAGGCGAAGCTTATCGTCAAGGTGTTCGCTATATCGTAGCGACATCTCATAGACGCAAAGGGATGTTTGAAACACCAGAAAAAGTCATCATGACTAACTTTCTTCAACTTAAAGAAGCAGTAGCAGAAGTTTATCCTGAAATACGATTGTGCTATGGTGCTGAATTGTATTATAGTAAAGATATCTTAAGCAAACTTGAAAAAAAGAAAGTACCAACACTTAATGGCTCGCGCTATATTCTCTTGGAATTCAGTATGAATACTCCTTGGAAAGAGATTCAAGAAGCAGTGAATGAAGTGACGCTACTTGGACTAACTCCCGTACTTGCTCATATAGAACGATATGACGCCCTAGCGTTTCATGCAGAAAGAGTAGAAGAGTTAATTGACAAGGGATGCTATACTCAGGTAAATAGTAATCATGTGCTGAAGCCCGCTTTAATTGGTGATCGAGCAAAAGAATTTAAAAAACGCACTCGGTATTTTTTAGAGCAGGATTTAGTACATTGTGTTGCTAGTGATATGCATAATTTATCTAGTAGACCTCCGTTTATGAGGGAGGCTTATAAGTTAATAACAGAGGAATTTGGCAAAGATAAAGCGAAAGCATTGCTGAAAAAGCATCCTCTTATGCTATTAAAAAACCAGGCGATTTAAACTGGTTACTCTAGATTGTGGAGAGAAAAATGGATTTTGGAACTGTTACCGATAAACTTTTAGAGCGCAACAGTAAACGATTGATACTCATGTGCATGGATACGAGTCTTATTATAGTTTCCATGATTTTGAGCAGGCTGTTTTTGGATGTTATTATTGACATTCCAGATGAACGCTTTATTCTTGCGGTTTTATTTGTTTTAATATTCTACCTGATTATCTCAGTTAGACTAAAGGTTTTTTCGCTAATTACGAGGTATACTGGATATCAAAGTTATGTGAAAATAGGACTGAGTTTGATATCCGCTTATTCATTATTTTTAATCATTTCAATGATTCTATGGCAGACCTTTAGTTATCGTTTCATCTTAGTATCCTTATTTTTGTCGTATGTAATGCTCATTACTCCAAGGATTGTTTGGAAAGTCTTACATGAGACGAGAAAAAATGCCATTCGAAAGAAGGATAGCCCACTAAGAATCTTAGTAGTAGGTGCTGGAGATGGTGGGAATATTTTTATCAATACCGTCGAAGATAGAAAATTGAATTTTGAAATTGTCGGTATAGTTGATCGTGATCCAAATAAACTTGGAACATTTATCCGTACCGCTAAAGTTTTAGGAAACCGCAATGATATTCCACGATTGGTAGAGGAATTAGCTGTTGACCAAGTGACGATTGCCATCCCTTCTTTAAATGGTAAGGAGCGAGAGAAGATTGTTGAAATCTGTAACACTACAGGAGTGACCGTCAATAATATGCCGAGCATTGAAGACATTATGGCGGGGAATATGTCTGTCAGTGCCTTTCAGGAAATTGACGTAGCAGACCTTCTTGGTCGACCAGAGGTTGTTTTGGATCAGGATGAATTGAATCAATTTTTCAAAGGGAAAACAATCCTTGTCACAGGAGCAGGTGGCTCTATCGGTTCAGAGTTATGTCGTCAAATTGCTAAGTTTACGCCTAAACGCTTGTTGTTGCTTGGACACGGAGAAAATTCAATCTATCTCATTCATCGAGAGTTACTGGAAAAGTACCAAGGTAAGATTGAGTTGGTCCCTCTCATTGCAGATATTCAAGATAGAGAATTGATTTTTAGCATAATGGCTGAATATCAACCCGATGTTGTTTATCATGCTGCAGCACATAAGCATGTTCCTTTGATGGAATATAATCCACATGAAGCAGTGAAGAACAATATTTTTGGAACGAAGAATGTGGCTGAGGCGGCTAAAACTGCAAAGGTTGCCAAATTTGTTATGGTTTCAACAGATAAAGCTGTTAATCCGCCAAATGTCATGGGAGCGACTAAACGTGTTGCAGAAATGATTGTAACAGGTTTAAACGAGCCAGGTCAGACTCAATTTGCTGCAGTTCGTTTTGGGAATGTTCTAGGTAGTCGTGGAAGTGTTGTTCCGCTATTCAAAGAGCAAATTAGAAAAGGTGGACCTGTTACGGTTACCGACTTTAGGATGACTCGTTATTTCATGACGATTCCTGAGGCAAGTCGTTTGGTTATACAAGCTGGACATTTGGCAAAAGGTGGAGAAATCTTTGTCTTGGATATGGGCGAACCAGTACAAATCCTGGAATTGGCAAGAAAAGTTATCTTGTTAAGCGGACATACAGAGGAAGAAATCGGGATTGTAGAATCTGGAATCAGACCAGGCGAGAAACTCTACGAGGAATTGTTATCAACAGAAGAACGTGTCAGCGAACAGATTCATGAAAAAATATTTGTGGGTCGCGTTACAAATAAGCAGTCGGACATTGTCAATTCATTTATCAATGGATTACTCCAAAAAGATAGAAATGAATTAAAAGATATCTTGATTGAATTTGCAAAACAAGAATAAGAAAGTAAAAAATATTTTTACTTTCCTAGAGTTTAAACGATGTTTAGATTCTAGGAAGGTTGGAATACCTCAAAAAGTGAACAGATATGACTCAGTTCGTAGAGTTCGGAAAAATTAAATATTTACAAATAGTTTGTATTGTTGTCAGATTTTATGAGAAGTTTGGTTGACAGAAGTTAAAATGTTTTCGACATTATAACTGAACTTTTGTAAGGCTACAAGAGGAGATGAATATTATATTATGGGACTAACATTAATGTATATTACGAATCAGCTAGATGTTGCTTTAATTGCTGAAAAGTATGGTGTTGAACGGATTTGGGTAGATTTAGAGACTCTTGGGAAAGCAGAACGCCAAAAAAATATGGACACAGTCCAATCTCAACATAAGATCAGTGATATAAGATTGATTTCTAGCAAATTGACTACTTCAGAGATGTTAGTGCGAGTCAACCCCTTAAATGATTCTTCCAAACAAGAAATTGAGCAGGTTATTGCGTCGGGAGCTGACTTAATTATGTTGCCGATGTGGCGAACAAAGGCAGAAGTATCCCAATTTATTGATTTTGTTGGTGGTAGAGCAAAAGTTGTTCTCTTATTAGAAACAAAAGAAGCATTTAATAACCTTGATAGTATTTTAACACTGAATGGGATCGATGAAATTCATATTGGATTAAATGATCTTCATTTAGATATGGGACTAACATTCATGTTTGAATTACTGACGAATGGTGTAGTGGCAGAAATTACACAAAAACTAAATAAGGCTAAAATTCCATATGGATTTGGCGGGATTGCTAGACTGGGGTTAGGAGAGCTGCCAGCAGAGATGATTGTTAAGGAGCATTATAGACTTGGGTCAACTCGCGCAATTCTTTCACGTAGCTTCTGTAATGCTGAGAAAGTGACAGAATTATCGAATATAGAGGATATTTTTAGAAATGAGTTAAGAAAATTAAGGGAATTTGAAGAAAATTTATCAGAGTTAAATGACGCAGAATTTGAAGAAAATTTTGAAACGATGCAAAAAAAAATAGATGTGATTGTGAGAAATAAAAAGAAATGAAATTATACTTAATTGTTAAGAGAATTTTTGATATTTTAGTATCAGTAGTGGGAATTAGTTATTTCAGATCAGAAAAGATATCTTGCGACATTATATCGTTACATTTTCTTTGTATTAATGAATGTTCTTCAAATTATCTTCTTAATTCTAACCAAAGATTTTATTATATTTTTGCTTATTGCACTATTTAGTACAGTACTTGAGAATATTTTAATTTCAAGGAAAGCGGATCAGTTATATCCGTTCTTAAAAGAAAAAGATATTGAAAAAGTTAGTAAAGAGACAACAGACAGCATTAAAAAGAATACAGTTGCACTTTTATTTCACAAAGTAGGGAGTTCTGTAGTCAATTCGACAGATAATATTTTGATCGCACAAATTATTGGAATTGTCGCTGTTGGGGTATATTCTAATTATCAACTGATTATAAATGCTCTCAATATTGTTATTGCACAGTTTTTTATGGCCCTGACAGCCAGTATCGGTAATTTAGGTGCAACAGAAAATGTTGAAAAGTCAGAAAGCATTTTTTATAAAATATTCTTTTTAAATTTTTGGATTGATTGCATTATATCGGTCTCTATTTTTGCTTGTATCGACTTATTGATTGGTTCATGGTTTGGTAATCATTTGATACTTGATAAGTTGGTGTTAGCTACTATTGTGATAAATTTTTATATTTATCAAATTCGTAGAACGGTCATGACATATAGGGATGCTTATGGTTTGTTTTGGAATGATAGGTACAAAGCATTGGCCGAAGCGATTTTAAATATTATTATTTCAATTTATCTTGGATTTAAATTAGGGTTAGTTGGTATTTTTTTGGGAACAATTATCAGTACAACAATAACAAGTTTATGGATTGAACCATATATTCTGTTTAAATATGGTTTGAAACGTTCGACTGTGACTTATTTTAAACGATTAGCGCAGTATTCGGTCATCACTTTAGTTGCAAGTTTGGTGTGTAGTTATTTAGTCACCCTATTTCACTTTAATGGCTTTTTGGGGTTTATTCAAGGAGTTGTTCTATGTGTTGTTGTCGTTTCAAGTATCATTTCATTATTATTTTGGAAAACTGAAGAATTCCAATATTTTAAAAAATTACTTTTAAAATTTCAAAATATGATTTTAAAATACTTGAAAACTAGTAGGAGCTAGCTAATTATTAACAATAGAATTTCTATAAGTTTTGGCATTTAAAGGAGAGAATATGATAAATTTTTCAGTTGGTCCTGTTTTAATGGATGAAGCAACTCGTGCTATCGGTTCAGAAGAGATACCTTATTTTCGGACAGATGCATTTTCTCAAATTATGTTTGATAACGAGAGGATGATGAAGCAACTCACATCGGCTGATGAAAAAACTAGGTTGATCACATTGACTGGTTCTGGAACTTTAGCAATGGATGCAACTATTTTAAATTGTTTTACCAAAAAAGATAAATTATTAATTATCAATGGAGGAAGTTTTGGTGCAAGGTTCTGCGAGATTGCAGATTGTTATAGTATACCATTTGAAACCATTGACTTACAATTTGGTGAGGAATTGACAATAGAGCATTTTCAAAATATCGAGTTTTCAGATTTTACAGGACTAGTTGTTAATGCGGATGAAACGTCTTCAGGGGTTCTTTATGACATAGAAATGCTCGGGAATATTTGTAAGGAACATAACTTATTTTTTGTTGTGGACGCCATTAGCTCATTTTTAGCAGATCCAATTAACATTAGTAGTGCTCGGATTGATATTTTGATTGCAGGTTCTCAAAAGGCATTAGCGCTTCCACCTGGTGTCTCTTTGATATTATGTTCTGAAAAAGCTCAAGACCGCATTAATAATAATCTCAACCCAACTTATTACCAAAATTTAAAGAGAGCATTAAAAGATGGTGAAAGAGGACAAACTCCCTTCACACCTGCAGTCGGAATTATCTTGCAGTTACATGAAAAATTATTGCGTCTTTCTCAAAAAGGTATTGAACAACAAATTCAAAAGACACAAGAATTAGCAACCTATTTTAGAAAAAAAGTTTCTCAATATAATTTTGAATTTGTTACCACTTCTCCATCAAACGCAGTCACGGCGTTACGTGTACCTGAAGGAGTCTCAGCAAAGCGGATTTTTCAAGAATTGGAACATCGTTTTGGAATATGGATTTGTCCAAATGGCGGAGAATTAAGTGATAAGGTTTTTCGTGTCGGACATATCGGGAATCTGCAGAAAACAGACTACGATACTCTATTCAATGCACTTGATCAGTTAAAAAAGGAAGGTATTATTAGATAATGAAAATTATTTTACTTGCTGCTGGAAGAGGTACAAGAATTAGTCGTTATATTCAAGATAGACCTAAATGTACAGTGAATTTGACGGAGAAACAGACATTAATTGAGTATACTGTATCTATGTTTAATCGATATGGTTTTGATGATATTTCTATAATTCTTGGTTATCGTCAAGATGTGATTAGAGAAGTATTAAAAGATTATAATGTGAAATTCTACTATAACCCATTTTACGATGTAACAAATAGCATTGCTTCGTTGTGGTTTGCTAGAGAAGAGTTGAATGATGATTTATTCATCATGAATGCTGATGTTTTCCTAGATACCAAAACATTAGATAAGATTCTTAGTGAGAAAAAGTCACCTGTCCTGTTTTCGGACGAATCGAGGAAAGAAGAAGCGGATTATAAATTTTATTATGAAGCTGAAAAATTGATAAAATATGGTAAAGAGCTATCTGTTGAAGAAACAACGGGTGAATATATTGGTGCAGCGATTATTAATAAAGAATTTTTACCAAAATTTAATCGAACTCTCCTCAACAAGATTAACCACCAAGAGCATGGACAATGGTGGGAAGAAATACTGTATTCAATGACAAGAGATGAGTCTATTTATGTTTCTTCTGTAACAGGTAACTTTTGGGCAGAAGTAGATTATATAGAGGACTATGAAAATATCATTTCTTTCGTGAAAAATAACAGTATTTGAGCTCTTTATCAACTGTAGTGGGTAAATGCCAGCTAACACATAGAGAGGACGAACTTCGTTCTCTCTTTTTTTCTATACTCAAAAAGGCTCCATAATCTCTACAGTGGATTTACCCACTGCAGAAATTATAGAGCCAAGAAAAGACGATTTTCTAGTTTGGAAGTCGCCTTTTTTGATGTTTTCGAAATACTACATATTGTTGTTAGTGTAAACATATATATAGTTTTAAAAATTTTTTAGTAAATGTTTTTAGAGTTTTTATAGTCGAATGAATTAGCTTTCAGACAAGGAACTGAGGCGCAGGCTGTACTAGAGTACGGCAAGTCGAAAGTGACGATGTATCAAAGCTAATTCAAATGACTATATATTATTTATTTCCTACTATTCTCTCTATTATTGCTAAACTTGATGAAGGTTGTATTGTCTGTTATAATATTGGATATTGCAAGCTTTAAGTGAAAGGTTTTAGGGAAGAGATTATCACAACTCATTCTTTATTGGTTATGAGACGATGGTGTAAATGATAGTCTAGTAAAAGATTTGGAGAATTGACTTCCTTAGAAAGTTAAATGTAAAAACAATATGAAAAAATACGATTATCTAGTTGTTGGAGCGGGTCTGTTCGGTGCAGTCTTTGCTCATGAGGCAGCTAAAAAGGGTAAAAAAATAAAGGTTATCGAAAAACGAGACCACATTGCAGGTAACATCTATACAAAAGAAGTAGAAGGTATTCAAGTCCATGAATATGGCGCACATATTTTCCATACTTCTGAAAAAGAAATTTGGGATTATGTGAATCAGTTTGCGGAGTTCAACCGCTATACAAATACACCAGTCGCCAACTACAAAGGTGAAATCTACAATCTTCCATTCAACATGAATACCTTCAATAAACTGTGGGGCGTGGTGACCCCTGCTGAAGCAGAAGCGAAGATTGCAGAGCAACGAGCTGTTTTGGGAGGAAAAACGCCTGAGAACTTGGAAGAACAAGCCATCTCACTAGTTGGTACAGACATCTATGAAAAATTGATCAAGTCATATACCGAGAAACAATGGGAAAAACCATGTACGGAGTTACCTGCCTTTATCATCCGTCGTTTACCCGTGCGTTTGACTTTTGATAATAACTATTTCAACGATAGCTACCAAGGTATTCCAATCGGCGGTTACACGCAGATTGTTGAAAAAATGTTGGAACATGAGAATATTGATGTTGAGACAAATGTTGATTTCTTTGCCAATAAGGAAGACTATTTAGCTACCTATCCGAAGATTGTCTTTACAGGAATGATTGACGAGTTCTTTGATTACCAACTTGGTGAATTGGAATATCGTAGCCTTCGATTTGAGACAGAAGTATTGGATATGGAAAACTATCAAGGGAATGCAGTTGTCAACTACACAGATAGTGAAACGCCATTTACTCGCATCATCGAACACAAACATTTCGAATTTGGTACACAAACGAAAACCATTGTTACACGTGAGTATTCGAAGACCTGGAAACGAGGCGATGAGCCGTATTATCCAGTGAACAATGATCGTAACAACAAACTCTATACTGCTTATAAGCGTCTCGCAGAACAGCAAGAGAATGTTATATTCGGTGGGCGTCTTGGTCATTATCGTTACTACGATATGCACCAAGTCATCGGAGCAGCCTTGCAGTGTGTTAGAAGTGAAGTCGGGGAATGATTTTGAGAAGTCATCAAAGTAGTAATTGATTCTTGGCAGAAGTCGGAATACTCTTAAAATGTTAATCAAAAAAAACCAGAAATTCTGGTTTTTTTGACTATTGAATTGCTGCCAACAGGTCAGCTGCTTGTTGTTCGAGTTTTGTTAGAGTTTCGTCAGATAACTCCAATACACCTGTTCCCCATGCTTCTGGATTGATGGTTGAACCTGTAAATTCACCAGCAATCTGAGTACGGATAAATGGAAGAAGGTGTTGGAAGTCTTTGAATAGGTGGTCGTGACCACTGTTTGCGACTGCAGAGACAGTTGTGATTTTATCTTGTAGGATAGATGGTCCTTTTGGATTGGATAAATCGAGCGAACGACTGAGCCAATCGAGAGCATTTTTTACGATGCCTGGGATTGCATAGTTATATACTGGTGAGAAAATCCAGATAGCATCCGCAGCGTCTACTTGTGCACGTAGCTCTGCAATTTCAGGAAGGATAGGTGTCTCGATGTCTTGGTTGAATAGGGGAATTTTTGCAAGATCAATGTAAGATACTTGAGCCTTATCAGCCAAGAACGCTTCGGCTTTTTTTGCCATTTGATGGTTAAAAGAACCGTCACGTAGTGAACCAACTAAAAACAATACGTTTGCCATGATGGCCTCCTTTTCATAAAAACATGAATTTAGTATATCGTATTTGTCTTTTGTTGGCAATTCTAGGTCTGCTGATTCTTGAATTTTTTAAGTATCTCGGCTAATTGGTCTTGTTCTTCTGAACTAAGGACAGAAAAAATCTCTCCAACGTGATCATAATGCTCTGGAAGGATTTTTTCAATGGTTTCGCGTCCAAGTGGAGTGAGAGCAATCAAGGAAGCACGACGGTCATTTGTATCGATCGTCTTGTAGATATAGCCATCTCGAATCATGTTTTTTATAACGACAGTCATGTTGCCAGATGTACTTAATAATTTATCAATTAAGTCTTGAATCCGCAGATTTCCTTTGTTGTAGAGTGCCTCCATCACTCCAAACTGACAAACTGTCAGTCCGTATTTTTTGATTGTTTCTAATTCTGATTTTGCGATAGTATTAGCTGCTCTGCGAAAGACGACTAGACTGTGAAGTGCATGCTTGTTCTCATTTAAAGATTGTTCAACAGTTCTCATGAGAATATTTTAGCAATAAATAGTTCGGTTATCAAGCAAAAAAAGTTAGATCCTATATTCATAGGTAAAGTATTTTTATAGCAAAGTTAGATCCTATATTCATAGGTAAAGTATTTTTATAGCATGGAAGAGCTGAACTGTGGGTCCCAGTTCTTATATTCGTTCTCTGTCTGAAGGAGAATGAAAGTTTATTCACAATTCAATTACGGAAAAAATGGAAATATGCTTTAACTTGTAGTATAATAGGACTACTATGGAAAAAAAGATTTTTCAACTTTTGGAAGTATTGGCAACGAAGAAGGGACAGCTGATAGCTGGTTCCTTTATACTCCTAAGTGTTATGACTTTTTCGATATTCGTTATTTGGGACCTTGCAGCTAAGCCTTTTTCTGATGTACAGAATCACGCTATTTCTGTAGCTCGAGACTATGCGGATATAGAGGTTATTGATGATGTCTCTATCTATAATGGGGCAGAAACATACTTTAGCGTGCAAGGAAAGACGAGTCAGGGAGAAATGATTGCAGTGATCATTCCTGAAGAGACAAATACTGTGTACATTTATCCAATGGCGAATGGTATTTCTAAGGAAGAAGCGCAGGCAGTCGCTACAGAGAATGGTGCTGGAGAGATAGAAAAATCGGTTCTTGGCTACAGAGATGCGAAGCCGATTTGGGAAGTCAAGTCAGGTACTGCCTACTATTTAGTTGAATTTGAAACAGGGAACTTTATCAAACGGGAGGGCTTATGAGCAAGTTATCAAGAAGAGTCTTAGAGATGGAAGAAAGTGTAACTCTGGCAGCAGGTGCGCGTGCAAAAGCCTTGAAGGCAGAAGGACGTGATATTTTAGAGCTGACCTTGGGTGAGCCAGACTTCGTCACACCGAAAAATATTCAAGAAGCTGCAATTAAGTCTATCGAAGATGGTAAGGCGAGTTTTTACACGGTAGCTTCAGGACTTCCAGAATTGAAGGACGCAGTCAATACCTACTTTGAGAACTTCTATGGCTACTCTATCGAACGCAATCAAGTCGTGCTTGCGACAGGTGCTAAGTTTGTTCTTTATGCCTTCTTTGCGGCGGTCATCAATCCTGGTGATGAGGTGATTATTCCGACACCTTACTGGGTTTCTTATGCAGATCAAATCAAGATGAATGATGGGGTGCCTGTCTTTGTCACTGCGACAGAAGAGCACAATTTCAAGGTAACGGTTGACCAGCTGGAAGCGGCTCGTACGGATAAGACCAAGGTTCTCTTGCTCAATAGCCCTTCTAATCCGACTGGCATGATTTACAGTCGTGAGGAATTGGAAGCTATTGGAAACTGGGCTGTAGAGCACGATATTCTCATCTTGGCAGACGATATTTACGGTCGTTTGGTCTATAATGGAAATACCTTCACACCGATTTCAAGCATTTCAGAAAGCATTCGCCAGCAAACTATTGTTGTCAATGGGGTGGCCAAGGCCTATGCCATGACAGGTTGGCGGGTTGGCTTTGCCGTTGGCAATCCTGAAATCATTGCGGCCATGAGCAAGATTATCGGACAAACGACTTCAAACCTGACAGCAGTTGCTCAGTATGCGGCTATTGAGGCCTTTACAGGTCCGCAAGATACAGTAGAAACCATGCGTCTGGCCTTCGAAGAGCGGCTCAATACCATTTATCCATTGCTGGCAGAAGTGCCTGGTTTTGAAGTGATTAAGCCAGAAGGTGCCTTTTATCTCTTCCCAAATGTCAAAAAGGCTATGGAAATGAAGGGCTACACAGATGTGACTGAATTTACCACAGCCATTTTGGAAGAAGTGGGAGTCGCAATGGTGACAGGTGCTGGTTTTGGAGCTCCTGAGAATATCCGCCTCAGCTATGCGACAGATATGGACACGCTCAAAGAAGCAGTGGCTCGATTACACACATTTATGAAAAAATAAAAAGAGGAAAAATAATGTCTAGAAAATTGATTACCATCAACCAAGTAAAAGATTATGTCGGTCAAGAAGTGACCATTGGTGCCTGGGTTGCCAACAAGTCTGGCAAGGGCAAGTTAGCCTTCCTGCAATTGCGTGACGGAACAGCCTTCTTCCAAGCAGTTGCTTTCAAGCCAAACTTCATTGAAAAATTCGGCGAAGAAGCTGGTGCGGAAAAGTTCGATGTAGCAAAACGCCTCAGCCAAGAAACGTCTGTCTATGTGACAGGTATTGTCAAGGAAGACGAGCGTTCTAAGTTTGGCTACGAGTTGGATGTGACAGACCTTGAAGTCATTGGTGAGTCACAAGATTACCCAATCACACCAAAAGAACACGGAACGGACTTCCTTATGGACAACCGTCATCTCTGGTTGCGTTCGCGTAAGCAGGTCGCTATTCAGCAAATCCGTAATGCGATCATTTATGCGACCTATGAATTCTTTGAAAAGAATGGCTTTATCAAGTTTGATAGCCCAATCTTGTCAGGAAATGCTGCAGAAGATTCGACAGAATTGTTTGAAACGGACTACTTTGGTCAACCTGCCTACCTCAGCCAATCAGGTCAGCTTTACCTTGAAGCTGGTGCTATGGCACTTGGTCGTGTTTTCGACTTCGGACCTGTTTTCCGTGCGGAAAAATCAAAAACTCGCCGTCACTTGACTGAGTTTTGGATGATGGATGCCGAGTATTCCTTCCTCAGCCATGAAGAGTCACTTGATTTGCAAGAAGCTTATGTCAAAGCCTTGATTCAAGGTGTTATCGACCGTGCTCCACAAGCCTTGGAAACTCTTGAGCGTGATGTGGATGCTCTCAAACGCTATATTGCAGAACCATTTAAACGTGTGGCTTATGATGATGCCATTACCCTTTTGCAAGAGCATGAGGCTGATGAAGATACGGACTACGAACACATCGAGCATGGGGATGATTTTGGTTCGCCACATGAAACTTGGATTTCAAACTACTTTGGTGTACCGACTTTCGTTGTTAACTATCCAGCAAGCTTCAAGGCCTTCTACATGAAACCAGTTCCTGGTAATCCAGAGCGCGTGCTCTGTGCGGACCTTTTGGCGCCAGAAGGCTACGGTGAAATCATCGGTGGTTCTATGCGTGAGGACAATTACGATGCCTTGGTAGCCAAGATGGACGAGCTCGGCATGGACAAGTCAGAATACGAATTCTACCTTGACCTCCGTAAATACGGATCTGTGCCACACGGTGGTTTCGGTATCGGTATTGAACGTATGGTAACCTTTGTCGCTGGTACAAAACACATCCGTGAAGCCATTCCGTTCCCACGTATGTTGCATCGCTTGCATCCGTAATACAGTCGTTCAGTTTTTCTTTTATTACGTCGTTAACTCGCTTTGCCGTACCTTAGTACAGCCTGCAGCTCGTTGCCTAGTACTAAAAGTAAACTGAAAGACTGCGAAGTAAATATTCACTTACAGACTACAAACGTGGTCTGTTTTTCTGGTGTCAATTGATATTTTGAACGAATTGTTATACAATGTATTACAAGAAGAAAGTAGGTGGAATGATGGGAATTGTATCCTTGCGGTTAAACGATGCAGAAGAAGAAATCTTCAGAAGCTATGCCATTCATACAGGAAAAAGCCTGTCTGAGTTATTTAAAACTGCACTTGCTGAACAGATAGAAGACCAGTTGGACTATGAAATTGGTATCAAGGCTTTGAAGAAATTCCAAGAAAATCCTGTTACACACTCGATTGATGATGTTCTTGCGGAGTTAGAAGATGGCTTATAAACTTGTTCTCAGCGATGATGCTTTGAAACAGTTGAAAAAAATGGACAGGCATGTGGGGATGATGCTTGCTAAGGATTTGAAAAAACGTTTGGACGGTTTGGAAAATCCAAGACAGTTTGGCAAGGCCTTGGTTGGAGATTATAAGGGCCTGTGGCGGTATCGTGTGGGAAATTACCGTGTGATTTGCGATATTATTGATAACAAAATGGTCATCCTAGCCCTTGAAATCGGGTACCGGAAAGAAATCTATAAAAAGTGAAGCCTTAGGAAACTAGGCTCGGTATCGGTGCACTTCTCAGAGCTCGTGTCAACATCTCAGCGCAGTGGTTGATTGGGTTTAACAGTCCAGTGGACTGTTAAAGGTTGGAGATAAGATTTGCGAAGCAAATCTCAGCAATTCGTGTTTTCCACTCCAAATCTTCCTTATACGACTGAAGCGAACGGAGTTCGCCTTATCTCCAACCTCCAAAGGTTCCCCGAACCTTTGGAGCTGTGCGGGGGTGGGGAGACGAACTCCTTTTTGACTTATCGAGTTCTTCCCCATTCCCTGTTTTCTTGCTTTTTAACCGGTATTTATTTATAATTGTTCTAAATAAAGTTATGGAGAGGAAAATGAAGCAAGAAAGTTTAGGAAAAGAAATTATTCGTTTGGCCTTGCCTGCTACGGTGGAAAATATCTTTCAGACCTTGGTTGGTTTTGTGGATACCCTCTTGATTGCACAACTGGGGCTGGTAGCGGTGACGGCAGTGGGTTTGGCCAATACGATTCTCAATGTCTATTTGGCGGTATATATGGCTTTGGGAGTTGGGGCAACAGCTTTGATTGCTCGGTCTATTGGAGCAGGAGATAGGGAATCTCTTATCTTTCATGTCCGTCAAGCCTTAGTGCTTTCAGTAGGTGTAGGTCTGATATTGGGGTTACTATCCCTTATTTTTGGGCGGCAGATGCTGGTTTTGATGGGGGCAGATGCGGAGAGTTTGGCTGGCGCCCAGGCATTTTTTTACTGGGTTGGTGGTTTGACGATTTTCCAAGCTCTGATGACCATTTTGGGAACAATCTTGCGGGCATCTGGTGATACAGTATCTCCTATGAAAATGAGCTTACTGACCAATGGTTTTAATGTGGTTTTGGACTATTTCTTGATTTTTGGTATTGGCTCTTGGTCAGGTTTGGGGATTGTAGGGACAGCCTTGGGAACCGTCTTAGCTCGCTTGCTTGGTACCGTCTTGCTTTACCGCAAGGTGCAGCAGACTAACTTGGCAGTTGATTTCAAACAATTGTTCCACTTGGGAAGTCCTAAGGAAATGGTGGATTTGACCCTACCTGCAGCAACCGAACGCTTGGTTATGCGATTGGGACAGGTGGTCTATTTCAGTTTGATTGTGGGGCTGGGGACGACTATCTATGCTTCTCACATGATTGCAGGCAATATCGAGAGTTTTACCTATATGCCAGCCTATGGTCTTGCGACAGCGGCAGCGGTTTTGATTGGTCAAGCCTTGGGAAAGGGGGACATCCTCACAGTTAGACGGGTCGCATTTCACAGCTCTGCCTATGGTGTTACCATCATGTCCCTGCTCGGTACCATCTTATTTTTCGGAGCTCCAAGTTTTGCTCTACTATTTACCAAAGACCTAGAAGCCGTCAAACAAGTTGTCACAGCCTTACGTATTGATGCTTTCAACCAGCCAGGCCTTGCGGTTTCTTTAATCATGGCTGGCGCACTGCAGGGCTTGGGGGATACCAAGTCGCCTCTCTATTCCACAGTGGTTGGGATGTGGGGGCTGCGCGTCTTAGGTGTTATCGTCTTAGGTCAGATGTTCGGTTTAGGAATTGCCGGCGTCTGGCTGTCGCTTTTGATTGACCTGCTACTGCGAGCGATTTTTCTGACTTGGAGATTTTATGTAAAAACAAGAAAACTGGCTGAGTAGGCTAGTTTTTTGGTATAAGCAGGTAGTTTTAGAAATAGATTATATATTGCCTTATTTCATGTTGGTGATACTATCTCAATTCCTTTTTTATAAAAGAAAATAGGTGTAGGATAGTAGTAGGTGAGCTGTTTTATACAGAACTTGTGCTATAATAGATATAAAAAATTAAAAGGAGATAGAGATATGAAAACCATTCACACAGATAAGGCACCTGCAGCAATTGGTCCATACGTTCAAGGGAAGGTTGTTGGAAATTTCCTATTTGCCTCTGGTCAAGTTCCTTTGTCACCTGAAACTGGTGAAGTGGTTGGTGAAACCATTCAGGAGCAGACTGAGCAAGTCTTGAAAAATATCGCAGCAATTTTAACAGAAGCAGGAACAGACTTTGACCATGTGGTGAAGACGACTTGTTTCCTAAAAGATATGAATGATTTTGTAGCCTTTAATGAAGTTTATAAAACAGCTTTCTCAGCAGATTTTCCAGCTCGTTCAGCGGTGGAAGTTGCTCGCTTGCCACGTGATGTTAAGGTTGAGATTGAAGTTATTGCAGTTATTGATTAGAAGAGAAAAGGAGGGAATGTCATGTCGGACAAACTCCATTTAGTGATTGTGACAGGGATGTCTGGAGCTGGTAAGACGGTAGCCATTCAGTCTTTTGAAGACTTGGGTTATTTTACCATTGATAATATGCCACCGACTCTCTTGCCGAAGTTTTTAGAGTTGATTCGCCATAGTCAGGATAACAATAAGATTGCTCTTGTTGTAGATATGCGGAGTCGCTCCTTCTTCTCGGAGATTCGAGAGGTGTTGGATGAGATTGAGGGGGCAGAGGATTTAGATTTTAAAGTCCTATTCTTGGATGCGACGGATAGTGAATTGGTTGCTCGCTATAAAGAAACTCGTCGTTCCCATCCTTTGGCGGCTGATGGTCGTGTTTTGGACGGGATTCAGCTAGAACGTGAACTTTTGGCTCCCTTGAAAAATATGAGTCAAAATGTTATTGATACGACAGAGCTGACTCCTCGTAATCTGCGTAAGGAAATCTCGGAGCAGTTTGCTAGTCAAGATAATCAACCGTCGTTTCGCATAGAAGTGATGTCCTTTGGTTTCAAATATGGGCTACCTCTGGATGCAGACCTGGTTTTTGACGTTCGGTTCCTACCAAATCCCTACTACAAGTTAGAATTACGGAATCTTACAGGACTAGATCAGCCTGTATTTGACTATGTCATGGAGCATCAAGAATCGGAAGAGTTTTATAGTCATTTGCTCGGCTTGATAGAACCGATTCTTCCTGGTTATCAGAAGGAAGGAAAATCAGTTCTAACGATTGCCGTTGGATGTACGGGTGGTCAGCATAGAAGCGTAGCCTTTGCTAAACGTTTGGCAGACGATTTAGAGAAAAATTGGAATGTCAATCGTAGTCATCGTGATAAGGACAGACGGAAGGAGACGGTCAACCGCTCATGAGAAAACCAAAGATTACAGTTATCGGGGGCGGGACTGGTATTCCAGTCATCTTGAAGAGTTTGCGGGATAAGGATGTAGAGATTACCGCTATCGTGACGGTAGCTGATGACGGAGGATCTTCGGGGGAAATTCGTCAGGCTTTGCAGGTGACCCCTCCAGGTGATTTGCGTAATGTCCTTTTGGCTATGTCGGATATGCCCAAACTTTATGAACAAATTTTCCAGTATCGTTTTGCGGATTCAGATGGTCCCTTGGCTGGTCATCCGCTAGGCAATCTCATCATTGCTGGTATTTCAGAAATGCAGGGTTCAACCTACAATGCGATGAGGTTGTTGACGCGCTTTTTCCATACGACAGGGCGGATTTATCCATCTAGCGAACAGGCCTTGACCCTTCATGCTATTTTTACAGATGGGACCGAGGTAGCAGGTGAGAGCAAGATTTCCAAGCATAATGGGATGATTGATCATGTCTATGTGACAAATTCTTATAACGATGATGAACCGAAAGCCAGTCGCCAAGTAGTTGAAACGATTATGGAAAGTGACATGATTGTACTTGGACCGGGTTCTCTTTTTACCTCAATCTTGCCGAATCTGATGATTTCTGACATTGGCAAAGCCCTAAAAGAAACCAAGGCTGAAGTGACCTATGTGTGCAACATTATGACCCAACGGGGAGAGACTGAGTTTTTCTCAGATGCGGACCATGTGGCGGTTCTCAATGCTCACCTAGCTGAACAATTCATTGATACAGTTTTGGTCAATATTGAGCCAGTTCCACAAGAGTATATGAATAGTAATCAGTTTGATGAATACTTGGTACAGGTAAAACACGATTTTGCAGGTTTGCAAAAACAGGCTAATCGTGTGATTTCTTCGAATTTTCTTCGCTTGGAAAATGGCGGAGCTTTCCATGATGGTGACTTGGTGGTAGAAGAGTTGCTCAAGATTTTGCAGGTGCGGTCATGAGTTTTACAGTACAAGTAAAGGAAGAATTGCTGCTTCAGTCTAGCCAAAATAAGAGCGAGCTATCTGCTATTATCAAATTATCAGGTAGTTTGGGCTTAGCTTCATCAGGTTTGACTCTTTCTATCAGCACGGAAAATGCAAAGATTGCCCGTCACATTTATGAACTGTTACTTCATTTCTACCAGATTAAGGCTGAGATTCGCCATCATCAAAAACCTAATCTCAAAAAGAATCGTGTGTATGCAGTTTTGATAGAAGACGGCGTGAATGAGATATTGAATGATTTGTATTTGGCTGATAGCTTCTTTGGATTAGAGACGGGGATTTCTCCCTTGGTTTTGGAAAATGATTCGTGGAGTCAAGCCTATCTTCGTGGAGCATTTTTAGCGGCAGGCTCTGTTAAAGATCCTGAAAAAGGGAAATACCAGCTTGAAATAGCTTCTGTCTATAGTGACCATGCCAATGACCTGGCCAATCTGATGCAGAAATTTCTTTTGGATGCCAAAGTCATTGAGCGAAGTAAGGGAACTATTACCTATCTGCAACGTGCAGAGGACATTATGGATTTTCTTTTGGTGATTGGAGCAGAAGAGGCAAAGACAGAATTTGAGAATGTTAAATTGCTTCGTGAGGCTCGAAATGATCTAAATCGAGCTACCAATGCGGAAGCTGCTAATATTGCAAAGACGGTCAATGCTAGTATGAAAACAATTAATAATATTATCAAAATTATGGATACTATCGGTCTAGATCAGTTGTCAGGTGACTTGCAGGAGATTGCCCAGTTGCGAATTCAACATCCAGACTATTCCATTCAGCAATTGGCGGATAGTCTAACGGTACCAATCACTAAAAGTGGTGTCAACCATCGTTTGCGGAAAATCAATAAGATTGCGGATGAATTGACTGAATAGATAGGTATACATAGAATGCTACAGTCTTTTGAATTAACTTTGATACATCGTTACTTTCGGCTTGCCGTACTCTAGTATTGCTTGCACCTCAGTTCCTTGTCTGAAAGTTCATTCATTCGACGAGACTAAGACTGGTTCGAGAGGACCAGTTTTTTGTATTAACTGTGATAGCATTCCTCTTCACAGGAATGATCCTGTTTTATGAATTTTTCAGTAATGATTAGCATAGAACGTTAATATATGTTAAAATAGATAGAAGGATACTTTAGCTAGAAAGGAGTTTTGATGATAAGCAACGAACAATATGATTATCTAAGGGCACATCCAACTTTTGAACGTTTGACACGTGATAGCTTTGATCAATTAGCTAAGCATATTCGTTTTCGAAAGATTCCTAAGGGACAAATCTTTTTTTACGCAGAGGATCCTAGAGATTATCTATTTGTATTGTATAAGGGCTATGCTCGGATTGAGCAATATGATGAGACGGATAGTTTTACGTATTTAGACTATATTCGGCAGGGTGGTGCCTTTCCTTTTGGGGATATGTTTCAGGACAAACCTTACCATTATACTGCCATTGCCATAACGGACCTAGAGTATTTTATTGTGCCGATGGTCTTGTTTGAAACCTTGTCGAAGATAAATCCTAGTCAAATGACTTATATCTGTCAAAAATTATCCAAAGTGCTTCGTTTTCAAGAGTTGCGCTTGCGAAATGCGATGCGTTCCAAGGCATCAGATCGAGTCGTCCAAGCCTTGGCTCTTCTTTATTGGGATATGTGCCAGCGCGATCAGTTTGCTACCTTGCCATTTGAAATTCATATTCAAGAGATTTCGCGTTTAGCAGCTACGACACGGGAAACAGTTAGCCATGTTTTGAAGCAACTGAAACAGGATGGTAAAATTGCTTATAGTCATAAACAGTTAACTTATTTAGATATTGATTATTTCTTAGAAAATTTGACAGAAACTCATTGAAGTTTCTGTTTTTTTATAAAAAAATAAAAATTCATATAATGATATAACGGAAAGAATTATGCAGAATATAGGCGATATAATCGATAATTATTTATAAATAAGGTTAAAAATGTGAAGAATTTCTCAAAATGAATGTGAGCGTTTTCAAGTTTTTGTTTTTTTGCTCTGTTAAACTATGGATGTAAAGAGGAAATGAGAGGCAGGAAAGCGTACGGTCCTCCTCGTTTCCCATCATGTATAAATCTACAAGGAGGACAGATCATGTCAAACCATCCAATTCATGTCTTTTCAGAAATTGGTAAGCTGAAAAAAGTTATGTTACACAGACCAGGTAAGGAAATTGAAAACCTCATGCCTGACTATCTAGAACGCCTACTCTTCGATGATATTCCGTTCTTAGAAGATGCACAGAAAGAGCATGATGCTTTTGCTCAAGCTCTTCGTGATGAAGGTGTAGAAGTGCTCTACTTGGAAAAATTGGCTGCTGAGTCACTTGTTACACCTGAAATTCGTGAACAGTTTATCGATGAATATCTTGAAGAAGCTAACATTCGTGGTCGGGCAACTAAAAAGGCAATTCGTAAGCTGTTGATGTCTATTGAAGATAATCAAGAACTGGTTGAGAAAACGATGGCCGGTGTTCAAAAGGCAGAATTGCCAGAAATCCCTTCTGAAGAAAAAGGTTTGACAGATTTGGTTGAATCCTCTTACCCATTTGCAATAGACCCAATGCCAAACCTTTACTTCACACGGGATCCATTTGCTACGATTGGTAATGCTGTTTCTCTTAACCACATGTATTCAGAAACACGTAACCGTGAAACCTTGTATGGTAAATATATCTTCACTCATCACCCAGAATATGGTGGAAAAGTTCCATTGGTTTACAATCGTGAAGAAACTACTCGTATCGAGGGTGGGGACGAATTGGTTCTTTCAAAAGATGTTTTGGCAGTAGGTATTTCACAACGTACCGATGCTGCATCAATTGAAAAACTATTGGTAAATATCTTTGAACAGCATGTTGGCTTCAAGAAAGTATTGGCATTCGAATTTGCTAACAACCGTAAATTCATGCATTTGGATACGGTATTTACCATGGTTGACTATGATAAGTTTACTATCCACCCAGAAATTGAAGGTGACCTTCGTGTCTTCTCTGTAACCTATGAAAATGATACACTTCATATTGAAGAAGAACATGGTGACTTGGCAGAACTTTTGGCTGCGAACCTTGGTCTTGAAAAAGTAGAATTGATCCGTTGTGGTGGCGGTGATATGGTTGCTGCTGGTCGTGAGCAATGGAATGATGGTTCAAATACATTGACCATTGCACCAGGTGTGGTAGTTGTTTACAAACGCAATACGATTACCAATGCAATCCTCGAGTCCAAAGGGCTTCGTTTGATTAAGATTGGCGGAAGCGAATTGGTTCGCGGTCGTGGTGGACCTCGTTGTATGTCAATGCCGTTTGAACGGGAAGACATCTAATGCCAAGTATAGAACGAACAACTATCGGTTCGGAAGAATGGCAACGTGCAGCCTCTATCTATGTCCGCTATAAGGTATTTGTTCTTGAGCGTGGCATTGCAAAGGAAGATGAATTTGACCAGAATGATATTGAAGGAAGAGTTTACGCCAATCTCTTTATTGGTGAGGAGCCTGTTTCAACGGGACGTTTTCTTCCTGTCGGTCCTGGTCAAGCTCGTCTAACCCGAATAGCCACTCTACCGAATTTTCGTGGAAAAGGCTATGGAAAAATGATTATCAGCTCTTTGGAAGCTTATGCACGTGAAACAGGCTTTCATCAGTTGGATATACATTCGGAGTTAACCGCAAAGACTTTTTATGAGTCAGTCGGCTACCAAGCAACTTCTGAAGTTTATCAAGAAGATGGAGAATGGTGCCAGACATTGACAAAATTTATTTAAACATTAGGAGAAGAGACAATGACAAACGTATTTAAAGGCAGACATTTCCTTGCAGAGAAAGATTTCACACGCGCAGAATTGGAATGGTTGATTGATTTCTCAGCTCATTTGAAAGATTTGAAAAAACGCAATATTCCACACCGTTATTTGGAAGGTAAAAATATTGCCCTCTTGTTTGAAAAAACATCCACTCGTACTCGTGCTGCCTTCACAGTAGCATCTATTGACCTTGGTGCCCATCCAGAATATCTTGGTGCAAATGATATCCAACTTGGTAAGAAAGAATCTACAGAAGATACTGCTAAAGTTTTGGGACGCATGTTCGACGGTATTGAATTCCGTGGTTTCAGTCAAAAAATGGTGGAAGAATTGGCAGAATTCTCTGGTGTGCCAGTATGGAATGGTTTGACAGATGCATGGCACCCAACTCAAATGTTGGCTGACTACTTGACTGTCAAAGAAAACTTTGGCAAGTTGGAAGGTTTGACTTTGGTTTACTGTGGTGATGGCCGTAACAACGTTGCTAACTCACTTTTGGTAACGGGCGCTATCCTTGGTGTCAATGTCCATATCTTCTCTCCAAAAGAACTCTTCCCAGAAGAAGAAGTAGTTGCCTTGGCTGAAGGTTTTGCGAAAGAAAGTGGAGCACGTGTTCTCATTACTGACAATGCTGACGAAGCAGTCAAAGGCGCAGATGTTCTCTATACAGACGTTTGGGTATCAATGGGTGAGGAAGACAAATTTGCAGAACGCGTTGCCCTCTTGAAACCATACCAAGTGAATATGGAATTGGTGAAAAAAGCAGAAAATGAAAATCTCATCTTCTTGCACTGCTTACCTGCCTTCCATGATACAAACACTGTTTATGGTAAAGATGTCGCTGAAAAATTTGGCGTAGAAGAAATGGAAGTAACAGACGAAGTATTCCGTAGCAAGTATGCTCGTCACTTCGACCAAGCTGAAAACCGTATGCACACTATTAAAGCGGTTATGGCTGCTACTTTGGGGGATCCATTTGTTCCACGTGTGTAATACTCTTCGAAAATCAAACTCATACGTTGTTGCCTCGATTTGATGACTGAAAAGCTCCAGTGGAGGTTTTCAGCCTGTTCCCTTGAAGTATAAAAGGAACGGAGTTCTATCTTCATATGTCGAAACGAACTTCGCTCGCTTTATTTCCAACCTCCAAAGGTTCCCCGAACCTTTGGAGCAAGTCTGATTTTGATTTTCATTGAGTATATTCTCTAGTCATCGCAACCTCCGGGGGCTGGCACCCAGCCCCCTTATTTTGAGGATAGATGTGTAAGCGATTACTATTTCGCGAAAGTGAGGAAAAAGCAAGAGATATGGCAAATCGTAAAATTGTAGTAGCCTTGGGTGGCAATGCCATTTTATCGTCCGACCCATCGGCTAAAGCACAAAAAGAGGCCTTGGTACAAACAGCCAAGCACCTTGTAAAATTGATAAAAAATGGGGATGACCTTATTATCACGCATGGTAATGGTCCTCAGGTTGGAAACTTACTTCTTCAAAACCTTGCTGCTGATTCGGAAAAGAACCCAGCTTTTCCACTAGACAGTTTGGTAGCCATGACAGAAGGTTCGATTGGTTTCTGGTTGCAAAATGCCTTGGAAAATGAATTGCACAAGGAAGGCATTGAAAAAGATGTAGCATCTGTTGTGACCCAGGTTATCGTGGATAAGAATGATCCCGCCTTCGAAAATTTGACCAAGCCGATTGGACCATTCTATACAGAAGAAGAAGCGAAAGCAGAAGCAGAAAAGACTGGTGCAACCTTCAAAGAAGATGCCGGTCGTGGCTGGCGCAAAGTTGTTGCTTCGCCAAAACCTGTAGGAATCAAAGAAATTGGTACCATTCGTACCCTTCTCAATGCAGGTGAGGTAGTCGTAGCTGCTGGAGGCGGAGGTATTCCAGTTGTCCAAGAAGCAGATGGCACCCTGACCGGTGTGGAAGCAGTTATCGATAAGGACTTTGCTTCTCAATGTTTGGCAGAATTGGTTGACGCAGACTTGTTTATCGTCTTGACCGGTGTAGACTATGTCTTTGTTAACTACAACAAACCAGACCAAGAAAAATTAGAAACAGTTACTGTGGCTGAATTGGAAGAATATATCAAACAAAATCAATTCGCACCAGGTTCCATGCTACCGAAAGTTGAAGCAGCTATTGCTTTTGTAAACAATAAGCCGCAATCAAAAGCAGTCATTACCTCATTAGAAAACTTAGGCGCTTTGATTGAATCCGATAGCGGCACTATCATTGTCAAAGGCTAAGCAGCTGTATGTATCGTTGAGGCTTCTATTTATGGATGTACTCTGCATGCAAATATAGTTTTTAAACTAGACGGGTTATTTATTGATGGAGTTAGGGGAGTGAAAGTGTTGATAGTCCCACAAGGGTTCCCTTTAATCTAAACATGAAGGTCTGGTCTTCTAAGCTCCCTCCCCTCTCATCCATTTCCTATCAAGTATCTATCTATAAGCAATGATTTCAGATAATAGACTGAAGGAGATAGACATCTCTTGAAGATAGGTGGATATTTGATACGGTTATTACGGATACAATTTCCCTTAAATAGGGGATAAACTTTCAAAATATTATAGGAGGTTTTTGCGATGAGCGAAAAAGTGAAAAAAGGCTTTAAATTGCCTTCGTCTTATACAATATTGATGCTCATTATTGCCTTTATGGCAGTGATGACATGGATTATTCCAGCTGGTCAGTATCAGGTGGATGAAGCTGGACATTTGGTGGCTGGTACCTATGAGAAGGTTGCTCAAAATCCACAAGGGATTTACGATGTTTTTATGGCTCCAGTTCGTGCCATGCTTGGTCACGGTGCGACTGAAGCAGCGATTAACGTAGCATTCTTCATCATCATGGTTGGGGCCTTTCTTGGTGTAGTTAACGAAACAGGTGCACTTGATGTAGGGATTGCTTCTATTGTAAAACGCTTCAAAGGTCGTGAAAAAATGTTGATTTACATCCTCATGCCTTTGTTTGCCTTGGGAGGCTCAACCTATGGTATGGGTGAAGAAACAATGGCTTTCTTCCCGCTCCTTGTTCCTGTTATGATGGCGGTTGGTTTTGATAGTATTACTGGTGTAGCTATCATCTTGCTAGGTTCTCAAATCGGCTGTTTGGCTTCTACTGTAAACCCATTTGCGACAGTTGTAGCCTCTGACGCAGCAGGTGTAAGTGTTGCGGATGGTATGATTTGGCGCTTGGTCTTCTTCGTTGTCATTCTCTTGATGGGGGTTCTCTTTGTAGCCAACTATGCTGAGAAAGTGAAAAACGATCCGACTAAGTCCTTGGTTTACAAACAGCGTGAAGCAGATATGCAACACTTTAATGTCGCAGCAACTCAAGAAGTGAATGCAGAATTATCACCAGCTCAAAAACGTGTTCTCTGGGTGTTTGTACTAACATTTGTTCTCATGATTTGTAGCTTTATTCCATGGGAAGATTTGGGTGTGACTATCTTTACACAATTTAATGATTGGTTGATTGGTCTTCCATTCATCGGTCAAGTGATTGGTTCTTCAACAGCTGCTCTTGGTACTTGGTACTTCCCAGAAGGAGCAATGCTCTTTGGTATCGCAGGGATTGTAGTTGGTTTAGTTTATGGTATGAGTGAAGAACGTTTGGTAAAATCCTTCATGTTCGGTGCGGCTGATATTTTCAGCGTAGCTTTGATTTGTGCTATCGCGCGTGGTATTCAAGTCATCATGAACGATGGTATGATTACTGCCACTATTCTCCACATGGGTGAAGAAGGATTGCAAGGTTTGTCTTCACAAGTATTCATCATTTTGACCTATCTCTTCTACCTACCAATGTCCTTCTTGATTCCATCTTCATCAGGTCTTGCAGGGGCTTCTATGGGTATCATGGCACCTCTTGGTGAATTTGTAAATGTACCAGCGAGCTTGGTTATCACAGCTTTCCAAGCTGCATCAGGTCTCTTGAACTTGGTGGCTCCAACATCAGGTATTGTAATGGGAGCCTTGGCACTTGGTCGTGTTGAAATTGGTACTTGGTATAAATTTGTAGGTAAGTTAATCGTAGGCATCATGATTGCCTCCATAGCTATTTTGGTCATTGCGACATTCTTCTAATCGAAATTCTGGGTCAGATTTTATCATGAATACAGATAAAATTTGGCTCAGTTTTTCCTTTTATGATAGAATAGTGCTAGAAAATATATCATATCTTATTATGTTGAAAGGGGACACAATGAGAACAAGTTTTATTCAGTCATCGCATCAGGAGGCATGTATTCAAGCCATCCAAGAACTGGTTGCTTTTCCTTCTGTTTTGCAAGAACATCAGGCAGATACGCCATTTGGTCAAGCGATTCAGGATGTTCTGGAGCACACGTTGGCTTTGACGGAAAAAATGGGTTTTAAAACTTATTTAGACCCTGCTGGCTATTATGGCTATGCTGAAATTGGGCAAGGCGAAGAATTATTAGCAATCCTTTGCCACTTAGATGTGGTACCTGCTGGTGATCTTAGTCAATGGCAGACGCCGCCTTTTGAGGCTGTGGTAGAGGGAGATTATATTATTGGACGCGGGGTTCAGGATGATAAAGGTCCTTCGATGGCGGCCTTATTTGCAGTAAAAGCACTTCTTGATGCGGGAGTCCAATTTAACAAACGGATTCGTTTCATTTTTGGAACAGATGAAGAGACCTTATGGCGGTGTATGAACCGCTACAATCAGTTGGAAGAAGTAGCAACTATGGGCTTTGCACCAGATTCTTCCTTCCCCTTGACTTATGCTGAAAAAGGATTACTACAGGCTAAATTGCATGGTCCGGGTCACCCTTGTTTGAGTATCGAAGCGGGAACTGCCTATAACGTAGTACCTGCCAAGGCAAGCTATTCTGGTCATTTATTAGCCGGAGTTATTGCGGAGTTAGATCAATTAGGCTTTGATTATGAAACCAAAGATGATCAAGTAACGGTTCTTGGTATTTCGCGGCACGCCAAGGATGCTGCCGAGGGGGTCAATGCCATCGTTCGTTTGGCAAAGGCTTTGGAACATTTCGAAAATCATCCAGCCTTGGACTTTATCGTCAATGCAGTTGGTGAAGATGCCACAGGATTTAAGCTTTTTGGTGATGTGACCGATGAACCATCAGGGACACTCAGTTTCAATATTGCAGGTCTAACCATTAGCGCAAAAAAATCAGAAATTCGCTTGGACATTCGTATTCCTGTCACTGCGGATAAAGAAGCCCTAGTTTCTACTTTACAAGCCAAAGCGCAATCATGTGGCTTGACCTATGAAGAGTACGACTACCTTGCTTCCTTGTATGTGCCATTAGACAGTCAACTGGTATCTACGCTCATGTCTGTTTATCAAGATAAGACAGGAGATTTGACAAGCGAGCCAATCTCGTCAGGTGGGGCTACCTTTGCTCGTACTATGCCAAACTGTGTAGCCTTTGGTGCATGTTTCCCAGATACAGAACAAACAGAGCATCAGGAAAATGAACGCATGCCATTAGAAGACTTATATAAAACAATGGATATTTATGCTGAGGCAGTCTATCGCCTAGCTGCGGAATAGCCATTATCAGTATTGAATAGTAAATTACAGTTTAAAAGCTCTTAGTGAAATATCTAAGGGCTTTTCTTATGAAGAATATCATTGAAAGATGAGATAGAAATGTGTCACTGTTTACAAGAAGTGGACAAAAATATATGAAAGTGTGACTTATTATATGCTGTTTTAGAAATAGACCCCATCTGCATATAGAATAAGTCAAGTTAGACTATTCTACAATAAAACGCTTACATGTTATATTTGTGACAGAAATGCGATTGCACATCAACCAGTAAACTGAATTTTGAGTCTTATACGAGACTAAATAGGTTTACAAACTGCTTTATTTTGGCTATAGGTAGGATAAACTTGCAGATTTTATAGGAGGAAATAATGAAAAAAGAAACAAGTAAGTTTACGAAAAAAGTCATTCTTGGTCAGCTTCTTATCTGTACCAGTTTTTTGGTATGGGCAGGGCAGACTGCAGTAGCAGAGGAGGTATCTCAGGGAGAACCAGTAGCAATCAACAATGATGTTCCCCCTACTATTGAAGCAAAACCACTTGTGGAAGCTACTCCATCAACTGAAACAGAACCTTCAACTCCAGAAGAAAAACGGGAGGAACCAAAGGTAGTTGAGAAAAATGTGATAGAAGGAAAAGAGCCGACTACCAACAGTCAGCACTTGATGGCTTCAGAATTGACGACCATTCCTTCGGTTGCCATAAAAAATCCAGAGAAAGCAACGGATGGTGTGGCTTACGGTAGTTCAGATGATGCCAGCAACAATACAAAAATTATTGCAGGTGAAGAAACGGGAGGTGCTGATAATGGCTATTCTCAGTGGGATCATGTCTATGTTCAGTATGACTTTGAAAAGGAAGTTCCTGTCCATGCTGTAAATATTTACCGTAATACCTATGAAAATGCAATCTCTACATTTAAAGATGTTAAGGTCGAGTTGTCCACCAGCGAAGACTTTTCTCCTGAAACTACGAGGGTCATCTTCGAACAGGCAGATGTAGAAGAGACAGTAACAAACAAGGGGAAACCACAAGTTATTCAACTCTTGTCACCGTTTGATGCACGTTATATGCGTATTTGGGGACGGGGGCATTATATCCAAAATACAAACAGTTCCTGGAAGGGATATAGTAATGGCGTTCTTTTCAACGAGATAGAAGTCTTGGCGCAGGTTGAAACAGACGAAAGCGCAAACGAAAATCCACAGACCGAGCTAATCAATCTTGCCGAATTGAAGAAGCCATATTTTTATGGAAAAGCTCCCACCAATCCAGAAGCCATTAATGATGGCAAATTTGATGAGAATTATACTACTCAGGAATCAAAAGGCATGGGAGCCTATCTCCAGTATGAATTTAAAAATGTCTACACTATCGAGGAAATCAAGGTTCAATTAGCTCAAGGTACCTATTCTCATTTTCGTGTAGATTTAGATGATGATTACAATGCATGGAACACCTATAAAACAGTTTATCAAGCAAGCAATCTTTCTGTGAATGAAGGAGAGATTTTGACGATTGCGGTTCCGAAAGGCTCTAAAGCAAGATACGTTCGATTTACAGGGGAATCTGCTGACGGAGAAGCACTCCGTTATTCAGAAATCCAAATTATGGGACATGGAAAATCATATGATGAAGCCGCACCTGAATACCTTCCGCCAAAATCTGATTACGATACCTTAGTCTGGTCTGATGAATTTGACGGAGATAAGATTGACGAAAGCAAGTGGCAGATTATTGATGGCATGTGGAACCACGCAGCTATCTACAATCGGAAAGCTGTTTCTATTAAAAAAGAAGGAGACAAGAGCTATTTATCTATTCGCACTACCAATCATAATACGACAGATGAGCTGATAAAAGCAGTTGGTTTGGACCGCTATAATGATACGAAATTGCCAGAAAAAGTAACCTGGTCATCTGGCCGTCTAGAATCTAAGGATAAATATTCTTTCCAATTTGGTCGGATGGCTGTCCGCGCCAAGGTAAATGACTCTAAGGGAATCTGGCCGGCTATTTGGATGTTGGCACAGGATGAGACTGGTCACGATGAGATTGATGTTTTGGAATATCTAGGGCAAAATCCATGGGAGGCATGGACAACAAATCATTTTGGTATTCTAGCTAAAAATAAGGAATCTCACGGTGTACCAATTAAGAATTATGAGGCCTGGAGTCAGGAATTCCACGTCTATGAAGTAGAGTGGACTCCAGATGTTATCAAATGGTATATTGATGGAAAATTTGTTTTCCAAACTATGCGCGGTAAGGATAGGGATGGTATGCATACCCGCCCTATGTTCCCAATACTGGAAACCCAAGTTGGTGATGGCTGGGTTGGTGACGTTGACTACAGCAAAAATATGACCAAGCAAGATAGTGAATACCTGATTGACTGGGTACGCGTTTACCAAAAAGCAGGACAAGACAAGGTTTACTTTGATAATCTAGACGATGCAACTGCTAGTGACTATACAATTAAACCAAGTGAGAAACGTGGTCAATTAGTATCAGTTTCACACGGTCAGGCTGCGCATGAAAATAAAAATAACTTTTATTATGGAGGGCAACCACGTTACGAAACAAGTCGTCTATATGCAGATGGTCAAGGTGAGAATGCACTCATTTATAAGGTGAATGATCCAAGAGCACTCCATCTTACAACCTATTATAAAACCTTGGAAGATTATGCAGTATACAATGATAAGGCATGGGCCAAGGAAGGAAAATCTATTCGTAAACACTTGGTTGGAGCAGCTGAAGGTGCAATTGATTTTACCGTCTATTCATCGGTTGATGGGAAAACTTGGAATAAGGAAACAACAAGTGTAGTTGATAATTTTGTAGAGGCGACACCAGCCTATGCACGTACGACATTTGATATTAGAGACATCCGAAGAGGAACCAAGTATATCAAGATTGTCTTTCCAGAATTATCAGGTATATCCTATAAATTGGAAAGCGGAGCTGAAAAAGCAGTGGTTGCTAGCGATGTTCAACTGGCAAAAGTTACCTTTGTAGCTGCGGACCCTAGTGCAGAGCCAGAAAAACCGATTGTTGACGAACGTAAATTAAGTTTATCCAAAGTTTTTTCTCTAGATGCTGGCCGTAAATATTTCTCAGTTGACCAATTAAAAGAGATTGTTGATTTGGCTTCTTATTATGGTTATACAGATTTGCACCTATTGGTGGGTAATGATGGCATGCGATTCCTATTGGACGATATGGAATTGACGGTTGGTGATAAGACCTATACCAGCGATGCGGTAAAGCAGGCACTTATCAATGGAAATAATCATTATTACAACGATCCAAATGGAAATCATCTTACCCAGGCAGAGATGGACGAACTGATTGCTTATGCTAAGGCAAGTAATGTTCGTTTGATTCCAGCCGTAAATAGCCCGGGACACATGGATGCCATTTTAGAAGCCATGGAAGAGCTTGGTATCCCATCTCCTAAGTTTACTTACAACGGTAAAACTTCTGCGCGAACAGTTGACTTAAATAACAAAGAAGCAATTGCTTTTACCAAAGCATTAATTGATAAATATGCTGGATATTTTTCAGATAAGGCCAAAATTTTCAATATCGGTCTGGACGAATATGCAAATGATGCTACAAATGCGTCGGGCTGGCGCATCCTTCAATCTCAGGGAGACTATGGCAAATTTATTCAATATGCCAATGAGTTAGCGGCTATCGTCAAGAAGCATGGTTTAGAGCCAATGGCTTTCAATGACGGTATCTATTATAACCACGATACTAGTTCAGGTACTTTTGACAAGGACATTATTGCTTCTTTCTGGACTGGTGGCTGGGGAGGATATGACGTTGCCTCATCTAAGTTTCTTGCTGACAAAGGCCATAAGATTTTAAATACCAATGATGCTTGGTACTATGTTATTGGACGTGAAGCAGAAGGTTGGGGATGGTATAATCTTGATCAAGGTTTGCGTGGAATTGAATCAACACCACTGGAAGTTGTTCACAAAAATGAAAACTCAGAGATACCGGTAATTGGTAGTATGGTTGCTGTTTGGGCAGATGATCCAAGCAAAGAATACAGTTATGATTCTGTTCATCGCCTCATGTACGAGTTTGTAATGGCGAATCCAACTTACTTTTTAGCTGATTATGTTGATTTGCACGAAGAAATTGGTAAGCTTCCTGCTGATTTGAGTGATTATAGTCCAGAGAGCGTAGCAAACTTAAAAGAGGTTTTGGACAAGATTGACTGGAAACTCAGTAAAAATAACCAGGCATTTGTAGATGGTTATTTAGCAGAGGTAAAAGCTGCGCGTGAAGCATTAGTTCCTCTGCCACCACTAGTGACAACAAAAGGAGACAGCGTCAAAGCGGAGCCCTTACCAGTAGGGCAGTTACCTTTGATTACTGCTAAGGGAAAAAGTGTCCAAGCAGAACCACGTCCCGCCTTTAAGGGATACCTGACACCAAACTATGGTCCCTCTGTCACGCCTTTATCCCTTGTATCAAAACCAAGCAGTGAGCAGTCAAATTCCAAGCAAGCAGCATCTCAGAAGAAAGAATTGCCAAATACAGGCGCAGTAGATGGTCTTGGATTCACTCTTCTTGGACTTATCGGCCTAGCAACTGCTAGTCGTCGGAGGAAAGCAACAGACAGTAAATAAGTATTGTTTACAAATAACACCATCCCAGAAGTTAAGTTGGGATGGTGTTATATTATATCTTAAAAGCGTCTTCAAAACTTTGATATTCCTGATAAAGGTGCCATTGGATGAGTGTTGACTGTTGTAAAAAGGCATCATCAACTCGAAGTAACTGCTGCTGATACAGTAAAAGGAACTTTTTAAGGTTTTGTTTAGACCATCCGATTTCTTCTCCTTGTTGTAGGACTGGCAGGAGAGATTCTAAATCATCAACTAAGTAGGAAATTTGCCATTTCTTTAAATGATTTATAAACAAAGGGATTTTTTGAGCGAAATATCGAGAGGATAGCGTTTTGTAGATACCGTTATGCTCAATAGAGGTAATCAATAAATATAGTTCGTTCCAAGATTGTATGTTCTGTTCGGAATAGTTGGGAACACAGCGAAATCTTTCGATTTTAAAAGAAAGTTTATTTTTGTATTGAAGGCGGTAAAAGATAATCTGATTTGCAAAGTAAAAGTTAGGAATATCTCGCAGTGCTTCTTTTAAATGATTATCACCTAGGGAAAGTTTTGCGTTATAAGTGGCTAAGAAAGTCATAAAGGCAATAAAGAATGTTAGACCTAAAAAGCCATATTGAATGGGAAAACCTGTCAGGATGGAATAATGGATTAATAAAAGACACGTACCGCTAATTAGCGGATGTACTCGCTTATTCAAGTAACGTAATGGCTTCACTACCTCTTCAACTTCGGGAGAACCAAGGTATTTATAGTTAAAGAGTAGACTCAGCTGATTCCATAGAATAATAAAGAAAAGGAAGCGGTAGTCATAATCAAAAATACTAAGTAGGTAAGTGAATAGTGTAAATAGTATCAGATAGATAGTCGTTACATTATGACGAGATTTAGATGGAATAAACTCGGTCTTAGTCGTTTGGAATAATAAGTAGATAGCTAAGGCGTAAGCAAATCCTCTAAAGATACTGGTAAGACTAAAAACATGGTATTCAAAAATATCCAGATATGCACCTATAAAGCTAGGAATCATACATAGAGCAATAATGCCTCCTAGTATATACAAATGCCTATTAAAATCCTTCTGAAATACAGGTTCGTAGTCTAAGGAGCATCTCCTTTTTTGTAGACGATTTAGGACCCGCAAGGTCAAGAAGGAACCCCAAATATTGCTGAGAAGGAAGCTGATTTGTTCATCTCCCAGTTCAATTGTAGTTCCCGTAAGACAGGTAAGAGAAATAAGCAAAGTGAGTAGAGATAAGAATTGCGCAATTCCAATAAATATTGATAGTGCTAATAATAGTCGGTTATCATTTTTATTTTCGAATTGAGCTCGCCGCGTTTTGCACCATTCTAAAAGATAGGCTCTGTTACTTGCTTTACGACAAGATTTTGCTCGTCGCTCAATGAGTCGTATGACTCGAATATCATATATTGAATCAAGGATTGATTCGTTCAATTGCTCGAGTATCAAAGCCATCTGACTTGGATGATATGATAGTAGGGCCTTCCAGCGTGCATAGGAGCGATTTGTGCTAGAAGCTAAGGTTGTTAACAGAGTGTGTACATCTAGCATGTCCTACCAACTTTCCTCTAGTCCATCTAGCTGGTTTTCAAATATTTTGTTAGCTTTCGCGATGCGTTTTGCATCTTGGGTCTCAATCACTTTTTCATATCGCTGAATACAGTTCATCAAATAATCACGCTGTTCGGCTAATAGGGTCCGGAATAGACGTTCTGCGCGTGCTCGTAATAATTGGTAATGTTCACTATCTCGAGGATGGATTTTCAAAGAAGCTAGTTTTGCTCTTTTTTCCAATATTTCTTCGGCGGATAGCTGTTGTCGATCACGTAGTATTGTTTTGTTGTACACTTTTCCGGTAGATAGAACGGTAATATCTACATCGAGAATACCGTTTATATCATAAGAGAAGCGGCAGTCTATTGCTTCATGTTCTTCATGATTTACAGGGATTGGAATATCCAAGGAACCGAGAAGAAGATTGGTGTCGGCTTGGTAGTTTTCTCCTTGATAAATGGTAAATAGAACATGTTGTTGCCCTAATTCATTCGTCCAGTAGCGTTCGACGTAGGAGGCAGGAAGTGTTGTATTTCTTTCTATTATGGGTGAGAAGACATTTCCAACAATGGCAGTTCCTAATGTAAAAGGACAAATGTCTGTTAACACAACATCTTTGATACCCTTGTCACGTTTTTTAATACCTGTTACAATACCACACCCCATAGCTACGGCTTTATCCTGATCAACTTTAACGGAGATGGGACGTTTGAGCAGAAAAATTAGATAGTCTTGAATGAGTTTCATTTTAGTTGAGCCGCCAACTAGGATGACATCGGTCAAGTCTTCAGCATGTATCTGGGCATCTCGTAGGGCATTTTGAATAGGGGCATTCATTTTTGCAAGGAGAAAACGACAAATCTCCACATATCGTTCCTTGGTTAATTTATACACATGAAGACTATCGTTGATGTTTACAGACATTCGAACGCTATCTTCCTTATTGAGGGCCAATTTTGCTTTTTCAGCTTCCTGGTAAAGAAATCCCATTACCTCGTCAGACAAGTCTGATTTTTTATAAGGAAGATTTTGGATGAAGTCTTCAACAATTTGTTGAGTGAAGTCTTCCCCACCTAAGTGGTTTTCTCCAGCAACCGATACGATTTCAATAACATTGGCAAAAGCATCAACAATTGAAATGTCGAGTGTTCCCCCACCGAAGTCAATAATCATATAAGTGGCATCTTCTTCTCGACTGTGGTGGAGAGCAAGGGCGGCAGCAGATGGTTCATTGATAATTCGTTCAATTTTGACACCTGCTAAGTGACCAGCAATTTTTGTTGCTGCGCGCTGATCATCGCTGAAATAGGCAGGGACGCTGACAATAATTTCATCAACCTTTTCACCTAGAAATTCTTCGGCATCTTCAATCAATTTTTTCAATATGAAGGCGCTAAGCTCCTCAGGTAGATACATCTGATCACCTAGAGGCAATTTTTTCCCAGTTCCCATTAGGCGTTTGAATCTTGATTGTGTAAGATGAGGATGACTCATCAACCGTTCTTTAGCAAATTTTCCTACGATGATATCTCCGTTGTCAGATAAACCGACTACAGAAGGTGTTAAGAAATCGCCCAAATTGTTGGGAATGAGTTCTACCTTATTATTACGCCATGTTGCAACTAGTGAATTTGTTGTTCCTAAATCGATTCCAATAATCATACTAATCTCTCCGTTGATAAACCTTTTTGAGTCTCAGGATTATTTAATCCTATCCAATAAATGTATCCAGCCAGTTCATTTAAACCATAATTTTGACAGAGTTGAACAAGTTCAATACGGTGTTCCCAAGGGCCAAAGAAGTAGTAGTTTAAAAGATGGGCTGTTAGTTTGTTACAGAATTGTTCATTGGCTACAAAATAGCGGAAGTCATCACTGCGAAAGGCTTTCAATAGTAAATAAAAATCGCTTACCAATTCGAGAGAAGACAATAATTTTCCTAGATACTCTTCTGCTGCTAGTGCTATTGATTCTGTATCGGTACTAAATTGATCTTCTAATTGCTTTTGTTTATCTTGTGATAGATAAAGAGCTAGTTCATCTAATCCCAGTAGTTCACACTGCTCAATGACCTTTTTGCGTTCAAATTCTTCCCCGTAAAAAGTAAGCTGACTGAGTTCAGCAATTAGTTGCTTTTGTATTTCTATATCTCTGATATGGAAATTGAATTCATCGGAAAGTAAAATTTGATATAGAAGATGGTAGTAAGGGGAGTTTTTGCAGGCAGTTATTATATTGTCTACAAAGTTGGTATTTTCAAATAGTTGGTTGTTGGCAGCGATAGTTTGTTCGCTTGCTTCCTGTTCGGGAATTTCTTCCGAATGTGAGAAAGTAGAGAAATCAAAAGTGGAATGAGAAATATCTTCAGTTTTATTCTCGTTGCGATCATCAAAGAAATCGAACGATGTCGCACTCTGCTGATTTTCAAGGTTACTTTGTTCTCCAAACTCAGTAAATGTTTGTTTTGGCTTTGGTCTTGCTTGCTTAGCGTATTGTAAGGCTGCTTTATAAGCATGCTGTAGGCGTTTAAAACCTTCGGGGTCTTCTTCAGGATGGACCTTTTTAATCCGTTCAGCGTATGCTAATTTTATAGTACGTTGATCTGTTGTTGCAGCAATTTGCAACTCTTGCCAACAACTTTTCATATTCATTACTCCTTTATGGATACTTAAATTATTATAGCATATTTGTTGCGAAAAATTAATGGGAGTGGGAAAGAACTCGACCAAGATAAAAGAGTTCGTCTTCCCACCCCCCGCACAGTTGATTAGGCCAGATTTGGAGTGTAAAACACGAACAAATCTGCCAATCAACCACTGCGCTGAGATGTTGACACGAACTCTGAGTAGTGGTCCTGGGTTTGAGCCCAGGCTTATAATTTACTAAAGAAAAATGGTGGAGTAAACTGTTTCAAGTGCTCGAAGCAAGCTTGTGCCCCCTCGACATCTTCACAAATGATGAGACAGACATCGTCACCGCAGACGGTTGCTACAATTTGAGGAATCTCCATGGCATCCAAAATAGAACCGAATGAGTTAGCCAATCCAGGTAGGGTCTTGAGAACCACTTGATGTTGGATAGGTTTTAGCATGACCAAAGCATCTTCCATATAGAGTCGCAGTCGTTTTTCCCAGCGAGTAGGAGCAATGGGGTTGATGACATAGTGAGAAGAATCATCTTCGTTGACTTTGACAAGATTGAGCATCTTGATGTCACGGGAGAGGGTAGATTGTGTGACGGAGACTCCGTTGACCTCTAGTAATTCTTGCAATTCCTGCTGGGTGTGTATTTTCTTCTCCATGATTAGAGACAGGATCAGCTGATGGCGACTTTCAATCTTATTCATAGGGCCCTCCTTGAGATGTAAGGAAAATAAAATCTGAACTCAGAATAATTTGGTGATAACAGCCTATTGAATAAACATTGCATCCCCAAAACTAAAGAAGCGGTAGCGTTCTTCAACAGCATGTTTATAGGCATCTAACGTAAATTCTCTACCTGCAAAGGCAGAAACTAGCATAACCAAAGTAGATTTTGGTAGGTGGAAATTGGTTGAGAAGGCATCAACGATTCGGAAGGTGTAGCCAGGTTTGATGAAGATATTTGTCCAACCAGAATCAGCTTCCAAACGGCCATCAAATTTATTACCGATGGTTTCGAGGGTGCGGATGGATGTCGTGCCGACTGCGACGATACGACCACCGCTCTCTTTGACCTGATTGAGGGTTTGAGCAGCTTCTGCTGATAGGTTATAGAATTCCGAGTGCATTTCATGCTCATCAACGTTATCAACAGAGACTGGTCGGAAGGTCCCAAGCCCAACGTGAAGAGTCAAATAGACTAGTTTCACTCCTTTAGCTTCGATTTTTTCGAGTAACTCTTGGGTGAAATGTAGTCCAGCAGTTGGAGCTGCGGCAGAACCGTTTTCCTTGGCATAAACTGTTTGATAGCGTTCACGGTCTTCTAATTTTTCATGAATGTAAGGAGGAAGTGGCATTTCGCCTAGGCTTTCCAAGACTTCAAGGAAGATACCTTCATAGGAGAATTCAACAATTCTTCCACCGTGTTCTAATTCTTCTACGATAGTAGCAGTTAATCGTCCGTCACCAAAAGCGACTGTGGTACCGACTTTCAGACGTTTTGCTGGTTTGGCAAGAACTTCCCACTGATCACCTTGGGTATTTTTCAAAAGCAAAAGCTCAACATGTCCCATAGTTTCAGGTTTGTAGCCATAGAGACGGGCAGGCAGAACACGTGTATTGTTCATGACCAGAGCATCACCGGGATTCAGCTGGTCGATGATATGGTCAAAGTGACTGTCAACCATGCTCCGTTTTTCGCGGTCGAGGATCAATAGTTTAGAGCTGTCGCGCTTTTCAAGGGGAACTTGAGCGATAAGCTCTTCGGGTAAATCAAAATCAAAATCTGCAGTATTCATATTCACTCCTTAGACTAAAATAAAATATAGGTAAAATAAATCAATAGGGCAAATGGCAAAGCCACCAATAAACTACCAATCAGGTAGAAAATAAACTTTAGGACCTTTGATTTAGAAATAAAATAGCCAGTAAGGCAGAACAGAATACCAATAAAAAATAAGTAAAAAAGCACATCTGTCATAAATGTATTATATCATAGTTAGACACTTAAGTCTTGATGGATGGGAAGAGAATTAAAATTATTCGTGTTGATGTAATACTCTATAAGTATAAATTCTTGACAAAAATTGGTCTATACCATATAATAAAGAAAAATAAGAAATGGTATAGACCAAAGAGGTGCGCTATGAAAATTCATGTAGTAAACAATCAAGTTGAAGGAGCAAGTGTAGCATTAGATATTTTGAGAGAAAAATTGAACGGAGGTGCCAAGGTATTAGGTTTGGCAACAGGCTCCAGTCCGTTAGAATTTTACAGATTGATTCGTGAGTCGGATTTAGACTTTTCGGATGTGACATCTGTAAACTTGGATGAGTATGTTGGTTTAGGTGAGGAGAGCGACCAATCCTATATCCATTTTATGAAGGAAAATCTTTTCAATGACAAACCGTTTAAACAATCTTATTTACCGAATGGTTTGGCGACAGATGTAGCTGCTGAAACAGAGCGTTACAATAAAATTCTGGCTGAACATCCAGTTGATTTCCAAATTTTGGGTATCGGTCGCAACGCCCATATCGGTTTCAACGAACCAGGTGCTCCATTTGATGGTCAGACCCATCTGGTTGAATTGGCGCCATCAACCATCGAAGCCAATGCACGCTTCTTTGACAATCCAGAAGATGTACCAAAACAAGCTATCTCAATGGGCATCGCCAACATCTTATCAGCCAAGACCATTGTCCTCATGGCTTATGGTCAGGAAAAAGCTGACGCCATTAAGGCGACTGTGGAAGGTCCTGTGACGGAGGAAGTTCCAGCAAGCGTCCTCCAAAACCATGACGATGTCGTTCTTATCCTCGACCAAGCCGCAGCAAGTAAATTGACAAAATAAGAGTTAAAAACCACAACAGTTTTAAGCCGTTAGAACGGTCTGTTGTGGTTTATTTTTATACCTCTTCCCCAATCAAACTCTGACGAGCTTTTCGGAAACGAATGACATGATAGGCGACCATGGCATGCGAGAGCAGGTTGAGGATAATAAAGATGAGTAGGTTTGCATGTCCAGCTAGCAGTAAGGCAACATTTCCAATCACTAAAATCAGACCGTAGATGAACAGTCCTTTTCTACCAACTTGGTGAATTTGTTGATTATAGAAGGAAGTCGAAAGGATGCCTCCGTAGAAAAGTAAGTTTCCTACAACCAGCATGGGCAAGGCCAAATCATTGTGATGGCTAGGGAATAGCTCCATTGCCACGGTGAAGAAATTTAAACCAAGGACAATCACCAAGTGGGCATAGAGCAAAACGGTCACATCTGCCTTATGGTGATGATCAATGGATAGGTAGGTTTGGGAAATGTAGAAGATGAAAAGGGTCGCCATAGCGAAGAAAAGCAAAATTCCTTCCAGAGCCAAGTCTAGTAGCGGATAATTTTTGATAATGGCAATGACTGTTTCACCGAAGGTGATAATGGTAATCAGCTGACAGCGTTCCACCATGTGTGGAAAGTTGATGGGGTCATGACTTATTCTCTTTTGAAAGAAAAAGGAAATCAAGAAGGGAATGATATAGACAATCAACATTCTCTCATCGTTGGTCCAGAGCTTGAAAACGACTAAAATGGTTGCACCAGCAAAGATAGCAATATAAGAGGCTAACATCTGCAAGGTTGCCTTAATGTCCTCATTAAAGCCAATCCGTCTTCCTCTCAGATAGTATTGCAGGAAGATGAGGATATAAGACAGGGTCAAGAAGGCATTAAATGGCAGAGCTGTTTTTTCAAAATCATTGCTGAAGTTGAGTGACATGTTACCAATCAGATACATGGATGGAATAATGGTGAAAATATCCAGAAAATCTCGTTCGCCATATTTATTAAGATAGATAGTTTCATTCATCCACAAGGTCATGATAATCAAATTAGCAGTGATAAAGGTGACAATCTCCTTGAAACCGATATGGTCACCATGTAGCAAGCCCGTCAGTGAAGAAGTAGCAAGGACAAAGACCAAATCATAAAACAATTCATAGTTGGATACACGTTTTGCCTTAATGTCAGACATGTTAATCTCCTCTTTCTGAAAATCTGAAATATTATACCACAGAAATTGTGAGGGAGCAAACCAGTTATTTTTGGAACTGATGTTCTGAAAATCGTGGAAAATATCTGTAGGAGCTATTTAATAGTTGTTTCATGAGTGGATAAAAACTTGTTTATAATAGCATGGTTTATTCATTTTAGGGTATAATATCTAAGTCGCAATCACTAAACAGCGCAAGTTGGGAGGTGAGACTTTATGCTACAATACTTTACCGAATTTGTTTTGCTACCGTTGTTAGTCAGCGTAGTTGCAGAACTTATTGCGGAGTGGCTAATTTGTAAGTGGCAAAACAAAAGCGACAATCAATCATTTATTTTTCCTTTTATTACTTCGTTAACTCGCTTTGCCGTACCTTAGTACAGCCTTCAGCTCGTTGCCTCGTACTAAAAGTAAACTAAATGATCGTCACTTAGCCTGCGTGCCTTGAGCAAGCACAAAAAAACACCCATGGCGGCAACTGTGGGTGTTTTACTTTATGCTTAACTTTACCGAACTTTTAAGCACAATGATTATAACATATGTGTCTTTAGTTTTCAAGTGTCCAGTCCAAGTCAGGGCCGACTGGGACAATACCTGTTGGGTTAATGGTCTTATGGCTACCGTAGTAGTGTTGTTTGATATGGTCGAAGTCCACCGTTTCTGCAATACCAGCATGATTGTAAAGACGTTTGGTATAGTTCCATAGGTTTGGATAATCAACCAAGGCCTTGATATTGCACTTAAAATGCCCAAAGTAAACTGGATCAAACCGCACTAATGTAGTAAAGAGACGAAGGTCTGCTTCCGTTAATTGATTGCCCACCAGATAGTCCTTGTCTGCCAAATGCTTTTCCAATTTATCCAAGGCGGCAAAAAGGTTCTTGACCTCTTTTTCATAGACTGCCTGGTTGGTTGAAAATCCAGCCTTGTAGACGCCATTGTTGATGTTTGGATAGACAAAGTCATTCATGGCATCAATCTCGGCTTGCAGGTTTGCTGGATAGTAGTCATCGTAATTTCCAGTAATATCATTAAAAGCAGTGTTAAACATGCGCATGATTTCAGCAGATTCATTGCTGACGATGGTATTTGTTTCCTTATCCCAAAGGACAGGGACGGTTACACGGCCAGTGTAATTTGGGTCTGCTTTCAAGTAAACTTGATAAAGATAGTCGCTGTTAAAGAGGGAATCCTTGATCACACCAGGTCCGTCCGCAAAAGTCCAACCATTTTCCAACATGAGCGGATGGACGATTGATAGGGAAATATGGTCTTCCAGCCCCTTCAATTTTCGCATGATTAAGGTCCGACTAGCCCAAGGACAGGCCAAAGAAATGTAGAGATGGTAACGTCCTGATTCAGCCTTAAAACCACCCTCACCTGTCGGTCCTGCTTGTCCATCAGGTGTAATCCAGTTGCGAAATTGTGTGACAGTACGGACAAACTTGCCACCAGTTGACTTGGTGTCATACCATTGATCCACCCATTTACCATCTTGTAAAAGTCCCATAAAGTTCTCCTTTATTATAAAAAGTAGGAAATCCAAGCAAACTGGATTTCATTTGTATACATATCACTAATTAGTATTATAGTCTTTTTTCAATCAAAGTCAAGACCTAGGTTTTATGCTAGAATAGAGATATGAGATTGGACAAATGTTTAGAGAAAGCCAAAGTTGGCTCGCGCAAGCAAGTTAAAAAACTTTTTAAAGCCCAGCAAATCAAGATTAACGGACAAGCAGCTCAAAGTCTCAGTCAAATCGTCGATCCTGAACTCCAAGAGATTCAGGTGGCAGGGCGAAAAATCGAGCTAAAAGGCTCGGTCTACTATTTACTCAACAAACCAGCAGGAGTCGTTTCTGCTGTGACAGACCAGGAGCATCAGACAGTCATCGACTTGATTTCTTCGCGAGACAGTAGGGAAGGTCTCTACCCCGTCGGTCGCCTGGACAGGGATACGGAGGGCCTAGTCCTCATTACCAACAATGGTCCGCTCGGTTATCGTATGCTCCATCCCAGCCACCATGTGGACAAGGTTTACTATGTGGAGGTTAACGGCCCCTTGGGTCCGGATGCCCCGACTTTCTTTGCATCAGGCGTTACCTTTTTGGACGGCACCCGTTGCCAGCCCGCAGATTTGACTGTTTTGGAGGCTTCTTTGGACCATAGCAGAGCGACCATCAAGCTGGCAGAAGGTAAGTTTCATCAGGTCAAAAAGATGTTTTTAGCCTATGGTGTCAAGGTCACTTATCTCAAGCGGATTTCTTTTGGAGGTTTTGAGCTGGGGGATTTGGAACGAGGGGCATACAGACAACTCACTCCAAATGAAATGGAACATTTATTTACTTATTTTGACTAGAGGAGGATATATAATGAGCATTTATGATTTTACAGTACAAAAACAAGATGGAACAGATCAGTCCATGGCTGATTATCAAGGACAGGTGCTTTTGATTGTCAATACGGCGCCAGGTTGTGGGTTGGCACCTCAATACAAGGAATTGCAAGAACTTTATGATATTTATAAAGACAAAGGTTTTGTTGTGCTCGATTTTCCTTGCAATCAATTTTTAAATCAGGCTCCTGGTTCTGATGAAGAAATCAATCAGACATGTAGTTTAACTTATGGAACAAGTTTCCCACGATTTGCTAAAATTGCTGTGAATGGATCTGAAGCTAGTCCGCTATATCGCTATCTTAAGAAAGAAAAATCGACCTTATTAGGAGGTCGAATCGAGTGGAATTTTACCAAGTTTTTGGTGGATAGACAAGGGCGTGTGGTCAAACGCTATTTACCAACGACTAGTCCATTAAAACTTAAAGAGGATATTGGACTTTACCTAGAAAAATAATAAGAAGGCTGGAGTCATCTAGCCTTCTTGTTTTAGTAACCACAGAAAATAGGGAGCGCCGATAAGGGAGACGATGATGCCGGTTGGGATGCCTGTTCCGACAAGTAGTACTCGTCCTATGGTATCCGCTAGAAGTAGAATGAAGCTTCCTATTATCATAGTAGCTGGAATGATGACACGATGGTCATTTCCTAACCATTTGCGCACAATGTGACCAGCAATGAGACCAACGAAGGTGGTATTACCAACTAAAATGACACTAAGAGAGGCTAGGGCGGTAGCCAATACCAAGGTAATCCGTCTTTCACGCTGTAAGTGGAGTCCCAAAGCCATGGCTGTCTGGTCGTTTAGATTCATAATATTGAGTGAGCGACTTCGACTAAATGTTGCCAGCCATACCAAGAGAAGAAGAGGAGTATAGATTGCGATAGTTTTCCAATCTCCACCATTTACTCGACCACTGAGCCACTGGACAATGTATTCCATCTTAAAGTCATCTAATTGGCTGATGATGCTAACCATGATACCAGATAACATGCTCGAAATTCCAACTCCCGTGATAATTAAGCGTGCAGGATGGATGCCGTACAGCTTCTTGCGTGCAATCCAGTAAACTAGAAAAATGGTTAATCCACCGCCCATCATAGCAAATAGAGGCATGAGACTCAATAAGACAGGGCTGATTTTTGAAGAGAGACCGACAAATAGTGCCACAACAAGACCAGCTCCTGCGTTGATTCCTAATATTCCAGAATCTGCCAGAGGATTGCGGGTCAAAGTTTGTAGCAACAAACCCGCTAAAGCCAGAGAAGCCCCTCCGATAATGGAGGCGATTATTCTAGGTAAGCGAATTCTCCCAATGATAAGTAGAGTCGATGAACTGGCACGACCACTCATGATGTCAATGAGATCCGAAAAGGATGAATTGCTATAGCCGATAGATAAGGAAAGTAGGAAAATGACAAATAAAAGGATTAGTAGGAATGTGAATATTTTTAGAGAGTTGTGATGTCTTATCAAAAGTGTTTCTCCTTTCTAATCAACCATAGGAAGCAAGGGAGACCAATGATACTGATGACTGCGCTAATGGGAGTTTCAACAGGTGGATTGATAGAACGGCAAACCAAATCTACCCAGATGAGGAAACTAGCCCCTGCAAAGGCAGTTAATGGCAAGAGTAGCTTGTAATTTTTCCCTGTAAACATGCGGATAAAGTGAGGAATAATGAGCCCGACAAAAGAAAGTGAGCCCACAAGAGCTACCGCAGAAGCTGAGAGTAGAAGGACAATTCCCAACAAAACCAAAGTCATCAGTAAGGTTCGTTGCCCTAGATTTTTAGCAACAGTTTCGTTGAGACTCAGGATGGTCAGCTGATGCGAAAAGAGTTGAGCAAGGATGAGGCCAATGATGATAAGAGGAGCGATGATGGCCAGCATCTTCCAGTTTACCTGTACCAATCCCCCTGCTTGCCAGCCAATCACTGCAGTTGATAAATCAAAGTAGATAGTAATAGCCTGACCAATAGCAGAAAATAGACTTGCTACCATGGCACCAGATAAAATTAAACGTAGTTGATTGTAGCCTTTTTGTACCTGATAAGCTAGACCAAAGACTAGGCCGGCTGCCAGATAGGAGCCCAGTAAACATATTAATAAAATTTGACTGTAGTGCAAACCACCGAATAGAGCATAGGCAACAATGAGAGCAAGTCCTGCGCCAGCATTGATTCCTAATAAGCCAGGATCGGCAATCGGATTGCGTGTAATTCCTTGCATCATTGCCCCAGCTTGAGCCATGGCAGCTCCCACCAAGATGGCGGCTACCATTCTAGGCAAACGCAAATCGATGATAACATCCTGAGCGGAAGAATCTGTCAGTGGATGCTTTAGGGTTTCTATCAGTTGTTGGTGGCTATAAGAAATAGCTCCAAAGCGTAAACTAAGATAGCCTCCAGCTATGAAAGAAAGACAGATGATGAAAAAAACAAGCCAAATATTCTTTGGCTTTGTTTTGGGATAATGAGAACTCACTAGTTTGTTCATATATCCAGTCCTTTTACTGAAGTTTTTGAATTGCTGAGACAAAGGCGTCAATTTGTAAATCTAAAGACATCGGGTCGGAGAAGTAGAAGAGGTTGTAGTCTACCTCGATGACGTGACCATTCTTTACAGCAGGTAGATTTTTCCAAATATCACTTTCTTTGAGAGATGCAGCTGCTTCTTTTGTTTTATCATTGACGTTAACAAGCACATAGTCGCCAACGTATTCTGGAAGAGCTTCCTGAGATACCCCAAACCAGCCTTCTTTACTGATAATGTCTTCTTGAACCTTTGCAGGAGCAGCAAAACCGAGAGCGCGATAGACTAATTCTCCACCACGACCAAAGTTGTTACCGTAAAGGAAGATGTTTTTATCGAAGAAGTCCATGACAGTAAATGTTGAACTTGTATCAATCAATCCTTTCAATTCCTCTTTCGCAGTAGCAACTTTCTTATCCCATTGATCTAACCAGGCTTGTGCTTCCTTTTCTTTTCCAAAAATCTGACCAACATCTGTCAGCATTTTCAGGTAGTCACTCTTTCCATAAGTGATTTCAATAACTGGAGCAATTTCTTTCAGTGTTTCTAAGTTATCATCACCAGAAAATACTAGAATGACATCTGGTTTTTGTGCGGCAATTGCTTCTGTATCTGCCGTTGTCAATTGTGGAACATCCTTTAGTTTGTCTCCAAATGCCGGACTATTTTTTTCTAAATCTAGACTATAGCTAGATACATCAATTCCTAATTGTAAGAGATAGCCTGTGTAAGAGTAAGCAAAGTTGACAACTTTTTTAGGATTTTTTGGAATGTCACCGTGGTAAGTAATTCCTTCAATCTTTGGCATGCTAGACAATTCTACGTCTGTTGAAGAGGAAGAGGTAGAACAAGCTGTTAAGAAAACCAGCCCAACAAATAAACTAAAAATAGCTAAAAACTTTTTCATTTTTTCTCCTTATTATTTTTTTAAATCGTAAGTTAGCAAAATAGGGTAATCTTGACCAGCAACCTGCATCAATTGAGGTTCAATGCTAAAAATGTCCCTCAGTATCTCAGTTGTCATAATATTGGACACAGACCCATGGTAGCGAATATCTCCCTCTTTCATGGCAATCATATAATCTGAAAATCGAGCTGATAAATTGACATCGTGAAGGACCATCACAATAGTTTTCTGTCGGCTTTGATTCAGTTCTTTTAAAAGTTCTAAGACTTCCAATTGATGATTGAGATCAAGATAGGTTGTTGGTTCATCTAAGAAAATGGTATCCGTATCTTGGGCAAGTGCCATCGCAATCCAAACACGTTGCCTCTGACCACCTGATAAATCATCAACTGGGAACCTAGCGTAGGGAGCGGTCTGAGTAACCTCCAAGGCCCAGTTGATTTTCTCTCTATCCTGATCTGTGAGATGCCCCAGCCCATTTTGATGCGGAAAGCGACCATAGGAGACTAGTTCATAGACGGAAATCCCTTCAGTCGCTTCTAAGACCTGAGGGAGCAGGGCCAATTTTTTTGCGACTTCTTTGGTTGGCAGTTGTGAAATGGCTTGTCCATCTAAATAGATAGTCCCTTTTTGGACAGGGATAATCCTTGTCAACGCCTTAAGCAAGGTCGATTTTCCACAGCCATTGGCACCAATGATCGTCGTTATATTTCCTTTTGGAATACTTGTTGATAATTCATCAATAATAATCCGATTGTCGTAAGAGACTTGGATATTTTCCGCTTGAATAGAAGACACAAACTCCTCCTTTCCAGAATATGATTCATTAATATTTTGTTCCGACCAGTATTATATCAAAAAAATTCACCAAAACAAAGAGTTTTCTGAAAATTTTAATTTAATGAGAATCGTTATAAAAAAGTCCTTGTCTGTGAACAAGGACCCTATGTTACAAATATTGTTTTGCTACTTCCAAATCACCGTCATAGGCGGCCTTTTCGCCATTGACAATCTGGTAGGCGTCAGCCCCCTTGCCTGCGATGATGACAGCATCCTTAGGAGAGTTTGTCAGGTTCATGGCTGTGCGAATGGCTTCTTCCCGGTCCAAGATAAAGTCGCTTGGACGGGTCATGTGGGTACGGATTTGTTCAGCGATAGCAGCTGGATCTTCACGGTTGGGGTCATCAGCTGTCAGGATAACATCAATCTGCGGATAGTCATTGAGCAGAAGACCGAAGTCTTTGCGGCGACTTTCTCCCTTGTTGCCAGGAGCCCCAAGGATTAGGATGACCTTGCCTGTCTGGTGCTCTAAGACGACATCAATCAGCTTCTTGACACTATCGCCGTTATGGGCGTAGTCCACGAATACCTTGGCACCGTTTTGCTGGGTCAGGACTTCCATGCGACCAGGGACATTGGTTTGGGCGATTCCTGCGTGAATATCTTCCAGACTTGCTCCCAAACGGAGACAGGCCAGCCCGGCTGCGATGGCATTTTCTTGGTTGAAGCCACCGATCAGCTGGATGTCGTAATGGCCAGCCAATTTGCCAGTCGCTGTGAAGTCAAAACCTGCTGACTGACTAATCTGGTTTTCAGAAGTTGGCCCATAAAAGTCATGGTCTTTGGAGCTGACTTGGTCTTTTACTACCTCAAAATGATCCATTCCAGCATTGACAATAACCGCTCTGCTATTGTCCATCAAAAGACGCTTGTGGTAGAAGTAGTCCTCAAAAGTTGGATGCTCAATGGGGCCAATGTGATCGGGGCTGATGTTGAGAAAAACGCCGACATCAAAGGTCAGCCCGTAAACCCGCTTGACCAGATAGGCCTGGCTGGACACCTCCATAATCAAGTGAGTCATGCCGTTCTTGACCGCCTCCGCCATCATGGCAAAGAGGTCCAGGCTCTCAGGCGTGGTTAAGGTGGACTTGAAGAAAGTCTTGCCGTCCAGCGTGGTGTTCATGGTCGAAAGCATGGCAGGTTTCTTGCTCTGTTTAAGGATGTTAAAAGCAAAATAAGCCGCTGTTGTCTTACCCTTTGTGCCGGTGAAGGCCAGGAGTTTGAGCTGTTTCTGGGGATGACCATGAAATTCCATGGCAATCAGGCTCATAGCCTGCTTGATGTCGTGGACGATGATAGCAGGAATGCCGACCTCATAGTCGATTTCAGACACGTAAAAAGCCAGCCCAGCCTCGTTAGCTTTTTCCAGAAATTCTTTCTTAAAGGCCAAACCCTTGGCAAAAAAGAGGGTCGTTGGGCTAACAGTCCGGCTGTCATAGCTGAGAGCATCAAACTGGACATCCGTCCAAGTGCTGTCAGTCTGGTTATTCTGTTTGATATGGCGGAAGTTGTCATCCGCTTTTAAGATGTCTACTACACGTTCAATTTTAATCATGCTTCTATTGTAAACCTATCTAGTGGTTTTTACAAGTCGGGACTTTGTATCGTCATTTAGTTTTTCTTTTATTACTTCGACGAATGAAGAAACTTTGTTTCCTTATTTCCAACTTCAAACACACCACTGGAGTGTTTGAACTCGCCTTGCCTAACTCCAGTTATGCCTGCGGCTTCTGACGCGAACTTTGTTCGCTTTATTTCCAACCTCCAACTTTCTCCCAGATAGTTGGAGCGAGTACTAAAAGTAAACTAAAAGACTATAAATACAGGCTTTTTGATTGTAAATTTGAATGTATATGACATTTCGTTCTAACGCAAATTTGTGCTATAATAGGAGGGATTGAAAAAGGAGAAGTTTATGTTTTATTCTTATCTACGAACACTATTAACATTCTTGTTGTGGGCCATCAATGGCAATATTCACTATCATGATAGAGAGAAGATTTTGCCACAGGAGGAAAATTATATTCTTATCGCTCCGCACAAAACCTTCTGGGATCCAGTCTTTCTTGGCTACGCAGCTGCTCCTAAGCAGTTCATCTTTATGGCTAAAAAAGAACTTTTCAAGGACCGTGGGTTTGGCTGGTGGATTTCAAAATGTGGAGCCTTTCCGATTGACCGTGAAAATCCTGGTATGGCAGCCATCAAGTATCCAGTTAACATGTTGAAAAAAAGTGACCGTTCGCTGGTTATGTTTCCTTCAGGAAGTCGTCATTCATCTGAGCTCAAAGGTGGTGTGGCGGTCATTGCCAAGTCAGCCAAGGTCAAACTCATGCCAGCTACCTATGTGGGTCCCATGACTATCAAGGGGCTCTTAGCTGGTGAGCGAATCGATGTGGCTTTTGGAAATCCTATCGATGTTTCGGACATCAAGCGTATGGATGATGCAGGTACAGCAGAAGTAACTAGCCGAATCGAGGCTGAGTTCAAACGCTTAGATGACCATGCGGCATCCTTCCAAACCAAGAAAAAGCCAAATATCTTGACTTATATCTATCGTATCCCAGTTCTTTTGCTGGTTGCTCTCATCTTGGGATTGACCTATGCCTTTAGCTATATCGCCAGCTTCTTCTGGCAACCAAGTACTCAGTTGGATAAAAAATAAGTAAATGAAACTCGCAGCTTGCGGGTTTTTTGTATTTTTTGCGAACTATATAGGTGGAGGTAATTTATGGATACGATTAAAACTTATATTGAAATGCTTAAAGAATACAAGTGGCAGATTGCTCTGCCAGCAGTTGCAGGTTTGCTTCTGACCACATTCTTAATATTCAGCCAACCAGCTAAGTCAGATCAAACAGGACTGATAGATTTTCCACAGTCCGAACAAACCTCTAATAGCTCTGAGTTGGTCGAGGAAACCAGTACAGAAGTAAGTGAGGAGTCTAGCCAGCTGGTCGTCGATGTCAAAGGAGCGGTAGCAAAGCCAGGACTCTACACTTTAGCAGCTGATGCGCGTGTTAATGATGTAGTTGAAGCAGCTGGCGGCTTGACCAGTCAGGCAGACCCTAAGTCTATCAATCTGGCTCAGAAGCTCAGCGACGAAGCGGTGGTCTATGTGGCCAGCAAGGATGAAAATATCTCGGTGGTGGCCAGCACGACTGCCAGCTCTGCTATGTCCCAAGAAGAAAAAAACACCAGTCTGGTCAATCTGAACACGGCGACCGAGGCGGACCTGCAGACCATTTCGGGCATCGGTGCCAAGCGAGCGACAGACATTATCGCTTATCGTGAGGCAAACGGTGGCTTCAAGTCGGTGGACGACCTCAACAATGTATCGGGCATCGGCGACAAGACCATGGAAAGCATCCGGCCTTATGTCACGGTCGATTAAGCTCCCCTGCCAGCCCATTCACCTGGCAGTCTTGGTGGTGGCGGCCTACTTTGCAGTCCATTCTTTTTCCCTCTTGACAATGGGCCTGCTGAGTTTATTACTAGTGGTCTTTGGATTTCGGCAAGGTAAGGCAGTTTTCCTCAGAACGCTGCCGCTTCTAGCCCTGTGCGGTCTGTTTTTCGGATGCCAGAAGGTCCAATGGGAGCGGGCAGCCCAGTCAGCCCCAGAGCAGGTAACGACTGTGCAGGTCATTCCAGATACCATAGACATCAATGGTGCCAGCCTGTCCTTTCGAGGTCGGGCTGACGGACAAACCTATCAGGTTTTCTACAAATTAGCCAGTCAGGAGGAGCAGGCTTATTTTCAAAAGCTGACAGGTCTGGTCCAGCTAGAAGTGGAAGCAGAGGTCAGTCTGCCAGCTGGTCAGCGGAATTTCAAGGGCTTTGACTATCAGGCCTACCTGAAAACACAGGGTATTTATCGGACTGTCAAGCTAACGGCGATTAAGAAGATTGTTCCTGTCCAGTCTTGGAATGTTTTTGACTGGCTGTCAAGCTGGCGGAGGCAGGCCTTGGTCTATGTCAAAACCAATTTTCCGGCTCCCATGAGCCACTACATGACAGGGCTTTTGTTTGGGGAGCTGGATAGTGAGTTTGACCAGATGAGCGACCTTTATTCCAGTCTAGGTATCATTCATCTTTTTGCCCTGTCTGGTATGCAGGTGGGCTTTTTCATCGACAAGTTTCGTTGGGTTTTGTTGCGTTTGGGGTTGACCAAGGAAACGGTGGATAAGTTGCAGATTCCCTTTTCCCTTGTCTATGCTGGTTTGACAGGCTTTTCGGTGTCAGTGGTGCGGTCTTTGGTCCAGAAAATTTTTGGTAATATGGGCTTGCGGAAGCTGGATAATTTTGCGGCGACGGTCTTTGTCTGTCTGCTGATGCTGCCCCGATTTCCACTGACAGCAGGAGGAGTGTTGACTTTTACCTATGCTTTCTTGCTGACGGTCTTTGATTTTGAGGACTTGGGGCAGGTCAAAAAGGCTGCGATGGAAAGTCTCAGTATTTCACTTGGGATTTTGCCGGTGCTTATGACCTATTTCTATGCCTTTCAACCCCTGTCCATTCTCCTGACCTTTGCCTTTTCTTTTGTCTTTGATGTCCTGCTCTTGCCAGGTTTGTCAGTTATTTTTCTCCTGTCACCTCTGGTCAAGATGACTTGGGTCAACGGATTTTTTGTTTTTATGGAAAAAATCATTGTCTGGGTGGCAGATTTGGGATTTCGGTCTTGGATACTGGGCAAACCGTCTGGTCTGGTCCTCTTGCTCTTGCTGGTCAGCCTCTTCCTCCTCTACGATTTCCACAGGAAGAAAAAATGGTTCCTAGGACTGAGTCTGGTCCTCGCTCTGCTATTTTTCATGACCAAACACCCGCTGGAAAACGAGGTGACGGTGGTGGACATCGGGCAGGGGGACAGCATCTTTTTGCGGGATATGCGGGGGCGGACGGTCCTGATTGATGTGGGCGGACGGGTCGATTTTGCAGCCAAGGAAGCTTGGCAGGAGCGGTCTTCGCAGGCAAATGCAGAGCGGACCTTGATTCCTTATCTGCATAGTCGGGGCGTGGACAGGATTGATAGTTTGGTCCTGACCCATACCGAAGTGTGAGTTCTGAAATTGATACAATACAACTTAACTTTTTTTGAAAAAAATTCCAAAATTTATTTTGCATTGCGAATATAATAAGTGAGAGCAAGTTGCTTACTTAATAATGATAAAGAGGAAAAGTAGAATGACAACAATTTTTTTAACAAAAACAAACTGCACTAATTGCGGAAAACAAAGTACTTTTGAAAGATTTGATAGGGTTTATGCGGTGAAGACCCCTGAGATTGTTTCTGCTATTTTGGACTGGGATTTCTTTAAATTTACCTGCCATAACTGTAGCCATATGGTGCTAATTGATTACCCAACAGTCGTAGTAGATGAAGAACAAAAAACAATTATTCAGTATTGTGCAGATGGTAATGTTGATGTACTTTCAATGCAAATATGCTCTTTGATTTCAGAGGGTGTCAATCTCAGTGAGTATAGAATTCGAGTAGTTTCGGATATAGAGTCCTTCGTTGAGAAGGTACAGATTGTTTCAGTAGGGTATGATGATAGAGCAATTGAGCTTATGAAGTATATGAATAGTCCTCTTGAGGATGGTGATATTCAGTTTAACTATGAACATATGGTTTTCACCAAGGTTGGACATGAAAGCTATCAATTTATGTTTATTAATAACCAGACTGCAGTAGCATCTCTCGACTTTACTCAAGAACAATATGAGTACTACCTTGCTGATGTTGAGGACCTAGAAACTAATACATATTACATAGACTCTAGATGGGCGGAATCATTTTCTCGTACCAGTTTGGTATAAAATTCAAAATTTATTTACAAGTATAAATGGTCTAATTTTAGTTAGGTCATTTTTTATCTTCTAATTTAGAAAAACGTAGTGAATATATATAATTATTATGTAGATTTCTAGAAAGGAGGTAAAACCAGTGGTAAGACGGAATTCTAAAATTACCCGTCAACTAATAGATGAATATTTTCCTTGAATTTTGAGAACCTTAGGAGTAAAATTAAGGTTGTTTATTTGAAAATTCTATGATAGAATAAATTTGAAATATTGGATCTTCTGTTATCGGGGATAGGGGTTCGACTCCCCTCCTCATCATTTGCTGCTAACCGATGTTTCAGACTCCTCTACCTTTTTACTATTACTCACACAAGTGGGTGTAGAAATACTTATAGAAATAGTGAATGATTGGTTATTCAATTCATTGAATGTAATGGAGGGCAAGATTATGGCAATAATAATTTCGCAGGGTTCAAAATTTCTAATGTGTTTCGTTGCAGCGGTGAGGAGCTTCGGTAGCATTTATGCAGAGCTAACGAGACACTACAAAAGAGTATTGCAGACAATGGAATACTTTTTTGTAGTGTTATATGGATTGGAGTTATATTATGGCAGATTCTATTATTGCTAATGCGTTAAAAAATGGGATTGATAGTCCTAAGTATGAAGGATTTGATGCCTGTGCATATTTAACTTTTGATATTCTTAATGGTGAGAAGGATAAGTTAATAAGAAAAATTTCTTCCGGTGAGTATCTTTCTTCGGAAGAACAGTATTTTTTGGCAAGACTGGATACAATTATGAAAATTCTCAATGAAGAATATAATGAATTTAAGTTTTAATCCATAGGTTAGTATAATTTGAAAGGATGGCTATATAGTCATCCTTTTATTTTATATACTACAATAGTAGATTTCTGGAAAGGAGGTTAACCATATGGTAAGAAGGAATACTAGAAAGACAACTCGTCAGCAGCAACGTATTCTTGATGCGTTTGAAAATGAGCGTACGGTTGAGATTATTCCAGCAAAGCGTGAGTTTACTGATGTAAAGACAACCAAGTTGCGCGTGGCTGCCTATTGTAGGGTGAGTACCTTTGATGAATCACAATCTGGGAGTTTTGAACTTCAAAAACAAACTTATACTGAAAAGATAAACAACAACCCAGACTGGGAGCTTGCTGGTATTTATGCAGACCAAGGTGCTTCAGGGACAACAATTAAGCGGCGTGAGCAATTCAAGCAGATGATTGATGATTGCCGTGAGGGAAAAATTGATTTAATTATCGTGAAGAGTGTTAGTCGGTTTGCCCGTAACCAGTTAGACTTTATTGGTATATATCGAGAGCTTAAAGCTTTACCGAATCCAGTAGGGATTTATATTGAAGATATTAATCTTAATACCTTGGATACTAATAGCGAGTTTATACTTGGAGTTATGTCCATCGTTGCTCAAGGTGAAAGTGAGCAGAAGAGTGCGTCCATTACTTGGTCGGTAATAGAGCGGTTTAAGAGAGGAATACCAATTATTCCCACTCACAATTTACTCGGTTATACAAAAGACCAGTATGGACGGATTATGGTAGATGAATCAGAAGCAAAGATTGTCAGGTTCATTTATGACTCGTATATTGATGGTATGTCTGCTCGAGAAATTGCAGAATCACTAATGGATAGTCATATTCCTACAGTCACAGGGCTTGATAATTGGTCTAACCTAGCAATCTATAACATTCTCAAGAATGAGAAGTACAAAGGTGAAATCATCATGCAGAAGACTTTTACTGTTGATTGCTTCAGTCATAAGTCTCGTAAAAATAATGGTGAGAAGCCTAAGTATCGTCTAAAAAATGGAATTCCCTCAATCATACCAGAATCTAGATGGGATTTAGTGCAAGAACTTCTTAAACTACCAAGAAGAAAATCGAAATCTACAAATAAAGTTATTGCACCTAAGCTCTACATCAAGAAGCTCAAAACTGGTAAATTGAGGGATTTTGTTGTACTTGACCCTAGTTGGAAAACTAAGGATATTAAAGAAGTATTTAAATAAGAAAGAGGAACACTATGCGTTTTAAAGATTTTGGTTTGGAAGTAGTAACTGTTGAACGTTCGTCATTCGATTATAGCATGACCATCAATAAAAATTTTGTTACTTTTAGTAAGGGGATTGTTCAAGAGTTGGATTATCCTGCTCAAGTTTTGATTGCTTTCAATAAGGAAACAAGGGTTATGGGAATTCAAGTTTGTCGTGCCAAAACTAGAGGGTCGTTCAAGTTTTCAAAACCAGAGGGTGAGCAAAGGGGGATTGTTCAAGTCATGAATAAGAATCTGAAAGAAACTCTGCTTCATATCATGCCAGAGTGGAAAAGCGACAAACGCTACAAAATCGAGGGAATTCACATACCTGAAGATAAGGCTTTTGTTTTTGAGCTATCTAAATTTGAAGAGTTACCTGACTTCCGTAAGAAATAGTCTACAATTAAGGAATTATTAAGCAGAAGGAGCTATACCATAGTCACCTCTAAATAACTTTTTCTTTTTCATAATCTCCTTAAGACAAGAACACGATTGTTGTGTTCTTGCCTTTTTAATATTTTTATGTAAGCGTGTTTGTGGTATAATATAGTCAGATAGCGCTTAGGAGAAATTAATATGCGAAATGATATTCAGCCATCACTACAAACTATAAGATCTTACTTTGAAAAGTCAGAATTTTATATTCCCACCTATCAACGTCCGTATGCTTGGCAAGTTCCACAGTGTGAACAATTAATTGAAGATATTAATCTTCATATGGAAAACTTTGATGAAAGCTCTCAAGATAATTATTTTTTTGGTGCGGTTCTAATAGCACAAGAATCTGGTGAAGAGCATGATGTGACCTTGATAGATGGACAACAAAGGACGACCACTTTTATGTTATTACTGAAAGCTATTCTCTTAAAAATTGAGAGAGAGCTTGAAGCTTTGCCAGGTACTGATAATGATGCAAGAAGGTTAGTAAAACGCCTAAATGGTCTAAAAGAACAGATTGTAACCATGCTTTTCAGAATAACCGATGATGAAAAAGATGATTATGTTGATGGATTATACTATCCCACAGTCGAGAGAATTAAGTATGTAAACGATTCAATTTCTGAAAAATACTCTAGTGAAATACCAGTTATATTATTGGGAGAAAACTTTAATTCGATTAAGGAAAATGTCCATCAAATTTATCGTCGTCAAAAGGATAACAGGTATACTAACTTCTATAAAAATTTTAGATACTTCTATAACACATGTAATGAGTTGAATGCATTTAACCTAATAAATTTCGCTAACCATTTTATCAATAATTGCCAGGTTATCACAATTACGAGCTATAATACTGATCAGGCTATCAATATTTTCAATTCATTAAATGGAACCGGTGTTCCGTTGACACCGATCGAAGTGATTGTTTCTAAAACAACAGCAAATGCTTCTGATAGAAAAAATTTTGAACGAAACTGGCAAGAAATTGTACAACGTACTGATTCTGCAAGGCTAGACTTGAACTCATTAATTACTCACTATATTTTCGTTAAGCTATCAGAGCAGAATGGTGCTGACCGTAGGAATCCTGGTATAAGAGCATTCTTTTCAAAAAATAAATATCTTTTAAATGATGATGTTCTTTTTACAACTGAATTGGATAAAATTATAGATAATTATGAGAGTGTAGCTGATTCCATTGTGGGACAGTTACTAAGTAGACTAAATGGTAATTTACGTCCATTTATTAGTAGCTATCTATTCTTCCGAAGCGATAGTCGTTATTTAGATTACTTACTTCGATTAGGTATTTTAATTGAATTGTCAGAGTTATCTTATAGCCATAGGCATTTTAAAGGTTTTTTAGAAGAAATCAACTTGATGTATAGTCAAGTTGACTCAATTTCAACTACAGAATTGATAGATAAAGTAAAAAATCATATTCAAACAAATTTTGAATATGATGAAGTTAAACAAATACTGTCAGAAAGTGGTGTATCCAATTCGCTTCTCTATATTAATGAGTTTTTATTTGCAATAGAAACAGGGGCACAATTTAACTTAGAGGGGAATATCGATATTGAACATATTATGCCGCAAAGTGGTCGCAACCGTGAAAACATAATGTTAGATGCTGGTTTTGATAATCAAGAAGAGTTCCGTGAATACGCAGAAAAAATAGGGAATAAGATTCTACTTGAAGCTGATATCAATCGAGGTATTGGAGATGCATGGTTTAGAACTAAAAGAGAAAATAGTATTACTAGTGGTCACGGTTATATTGGCAGTAAATTTCCAATAGCTAAGTCACTTGTCAACTATCCAAAGGGTGTTTGGGCTAAAACTGAAATTGAATTAGCTACGGAGCGAGCAGCAAGACGGATTGCAAATTTTGTTTTTGAGAGATAATATTATTTTTTACAAAGATGATAGATTCAAAAGGAGCACATCAATTTAGATTTTATGAAGATTAAAAATAGGAACAGTCAGTTGAACAGTTCCTATTTTTCTGCTAAATATGTTGTAGTTTTCTTATAAGAATAGCGGTAGATTAGCGGATTTTCATCTATGGTACTTACCTCAAATATGAAGAAGTGATCGCGATTATCTCTAGCCTTTTCCTTATTTAGGACAAAGTAATTCTTACGAGAAGTTGCCATTGTTTTGAGGATATCATCAGTCAGAAAGGTCAATGGAATATTCATGTTGGAGTAGCGGTAGAAGTCACGTTCAAAATCTTGGTAGCTCTCGCTATAATAGTCCATTTGCAGGTGATTACGCTGAAATTCAAGCTGATTCATAGAGCACCTCCTCTACAAGTTCAATACTAACAATGTCTTTTAATTTCAAATTAATGTGACCTGTTGTAGTTTTTATTAATATGAAATCTTTGGTCAGACTTGGTATTGTTCCAGTATAGGAAACTCGATTGTTTTTTTCAACTACATGAATGCGCGTGTTCAGTTGCCCAGCATACACCTGACTGAGGAGTAATAATTTCTTCTCCAGTGACAAATCTGACATATACGTTACTTTGTTTGCATCGTCAGTGAGTGCTGATGTATGCTCAGATAGAAAAAAGCCCATCCATTTTTGCATCTTAGTATCCTGGTACTCTCTTGCTGACTGAAATGGTAAGTATGAACGGTCAATCATTTTAATCCCTCCAATCCACCAGCGGAATGACCGCCGATAAGTTTACTACGTTCAATATTTCTGGAACCTTCAGTTAGGACGGTTCCTTTTTGTATGGCTAAAAAGCCAAACTGTTCTCTGACAACATCAATAGCTGTCTGAAGTCTATTTTCTTTTTCAATTTGTTCTACATCATCAAATAGTGATAGTAGGGTATAGTTTTCATCTACAAAGCCGCTATAAGAGACACCGATTTGTCTCACTGCACCAGAGGTGTATTTCTTCCGGAATAACTCAAGTACATGACCAATCATTGTTTTTGGAAGATTTGCGGGGTCAATTTTTTTCTGAGCATTTATAGATTTTTTCATCTCAGTCCTAGAATAGCCAATATGAATTGAGACGACAGTAGCTTTCTTATGGGCTGAACGCAGTCGATTAGCAACCTGATCAGCCATTTCAGCTAATACGATTTCAATTTCTTTTTGGGTTCTGTAATCTCTAGGAAGTACTTGTGAGTTACCCAATCCTCGTGATTTTGGTTTATAGGGTTCATGGACGTTGCTCTCATCAACACCGTTTGCGTGAAACCATAGCTGAACACCAACTTTGCCGAATTCTTTTTTGAGAATATCAGGATTGAAATTGGCCAGTTCTTTGATTGAATGAATACCAAGTTTTTGTAAATGAATCTCGGTTTTACTACCAATCCCCCAAAAGTCTGTTAAATTTGGAATGGCCCATACCTTGGTTTCTACATCTTCGTATGACCAGTTCGCTCTCATTGTAGCAGTTTTTTTAGCTTCATTATCTAGAGCTAGTTTAGCTAGAAGTGGATTGGAATTGCTCATTCCAACAGTTGAGATAATACCTGTTTTACGGTAAATATCTCTTTGAATCATAGCCGAAACATTATCTAACTTATCTTTCCTTGACATTGACTTATCAGAAATAAAGTAAGAAAGTGAGCTAGTAAGGTCAATAAAGCCTTCATCGATTGAATAGGGGAGAATGTCATCTGGAGCAGCATAGTCTTGAAAGATATGTTGAATCTCTAAATTCTTCTCAATATATCTGTCCATTCTAGGAGGAACGATGAGTGTACGCTTTGCCCAGTGTTCGATAAAAGATTTATACCTCGGTGTTACCTCAATTCCTTGTTTCCATGCATTTTGATAGCTGAATTTTCGAGTGTTGATATCAAATGGCAAGTCGTAGGAACGACCTACATTTGCTTTACCGAAGACTTTCTTAAACATAGGAGAGGAAGCAAGTATTAATCCTGCAGAGTTATCTGCTCGGCTCATGACGCATAATGATGTATAGAGCGGATGTAAACCTCTATCTACACACTCAACCGAAGCGTAAAATGACTTCATATCGAGGAAGGCTATGTCACTTTGAGGTTCTATAGAGTAGTCAATATAGCCCATAAGATTATCTCCGTTTGAGTTTCTCTAGCTCTTCGATAAGTTCACCGATGTAATCAGTGATGTCGTATTCGAACTTATCAGGAGTGAAGATAATGCGTTCATCCTTTATGTAAATCATTTCTTTAACATTCATTGGAATTGTCATCCTCCTCAGTCATTGCAATCAAAATAGAATCCTCTATTAAAAAAGCGTAGGGATAGATTTTGGCATCCTCATTTTGAGGAATCAGAATCTCATCGAATCCTTCATTCTCTAGTCGCTCTTCAAAGTTGTCCATATTGAATATTTCAACTTTACAATCATGGTTGAAGCCATACGTTCCAAGTTCTAAAATATCTTTTAATTTCATAACTATACTCCCTCGACAGGCATAAAATGACCTACAACGAGACCGACAATTCTTGGTTCATCCTCATAAGGGATGAACTTTTCAGGATAGTCCTTATTCAAGGAAACCATTCTGAACCCATTTACTTCACGGTAGAGTTTTTTGATATAAACTGAGTCATTCCATGATAATGCATAGACAGCCCCATCGTAGTCGAAACCGTTCGAGCGTATAAGTGCGACTTCACCGCTCTTATAGACAGGCTCCATAGAATCTCCATCGATCCATGCGGCAATATCGTAGCCGTATTGTTCCTCATCAGAGTAGACAGTTTCAGTTTCAAACTCATCAAAGAATCCTTCTCCTAGACCAGCAGAAAGCTGAACATCTGCCAGCACTTGTACTGAGAAGAGGGGAGTGACATTTGTGGTTTGTTCAGAAAGTAGAAGCCCCTCAACATATTCCTCTGCCTTTACCTGATTATCAGGAGATAACTGAAGATAGTTATTGACGATATTGTATTCAGATTCAAAATAAGTGACTGGGACATCTAGGATTCTTGCTAGAGAGGTGAGGTTTTTTTGATTAGGTATATTTCTTCCGTTTTCCCAATTATGGTAAGCGGAACGATGAACATTTAATTGATTAGCGATTGCAGTCTGTGATAACTTTATTTCAAGTCTTCGTTGTTTTAATCTTCTGTGAGAAAACATTTTGTCCTCCTTTTTGTCTAGTTATAACTCAACAAAATTATATCAGAATATTTATATTTTGCAACTAGATTAAAAAAAAGCCTATCAATTCAATTGATAGGCTTTATATATTAACTGTTTTTGAGGACAGCCAGTATTTGTTTAGCGATTTCATGAATTGCTGGTACACATACAGAATTTCCAAATTGTTTGTAGGCTTGTGTATCAGAAACTGGAATTATAAACTCTTCAGGGAAACCTTGGAGTCTAGCAGCTTCTCGTGGAGTAATTTTACGTGGGTTTTTTCCTTTTTGTTCTATTAAAATTTCACTTCCATCTTTGTAGTATCGAGCTGAAAGTGTATTTGTATACGGACTATCAACGTTAAAAAGTGAGTAACCAAATCCATTTCCTTTTGTTTTATGTTCAGCTTTCCTTCTTTGATGACCTTCCCAAAGTTTATCGGAGATAGTATACTTTTCATCAACATCAGTTTGTAGAATATTTCCTAGTTTAGTTTCTACATGAAACGGTTCAGGGAAACGGAATTCACTAAAATTATTCACACAAGTTTTATCAAATCCAACTATATAAATCCTTTCTCGATTTTGAGGTACACCAAAATCTCTGGCCTTAAAAAGTACAGTAGATGTACTATATCCTAAATCCTCAAGAGTTGAGATAATTATCTTGTATGTTTTACCTTTATCATGTGTCTTTAGGTTTTTGACATTTTCAAGTAAAAAAGCTTTTGGACGTTTAGCTTTTATTATTCTAGCAACGTCAAAAAACAAAGTCCCACGAGTATCTTCAAATCCTAGACGTTTACCTGCTTGGGAGAAAGCCTGACAAGGAAAACCAGCAACGAGTATATCATGATCTGGTATAGTATTTTCATCAATCTGTGTGATGTCACCTTCTGGAGTATCTCCAAAATTAGTAATGTATGTTTTTTGAGCAAATTTATCCCATTCACTTGTAAATACAGTCTCTACTTCATTTGTTAATTGGAAACCTAATCTAGTTCCACCTATTCCAGCAAAAAGATCAATCATTTTGAACGGAAGATTTTCACTAATAATAAAAGGCGGATTCTTTAGAGAATTAAAAAAAGACTGAATACTGGACTGTTCGAGTTTTGAAGGATGTGTTTCTTCTGCTTCCCAACGTCTAATGGTTCTATCTCCAAATTTTTGAAGACCGAGTGCATCTGCTAATTCTTTTTGAGTGAGATTATATTTTTTTCGTAGATATTTTATATCATTTCCCGAAAGATTTTCTGCAATTGGAGTTTTTTTTGATAAAATATTGGTAGTAGTCAATTTTCTATTACTTTCTAAAATGTGTCTGTTAAAGGTCAAATTGTCCTGTAATTGACACTCTAACATATTTTATAATATTAGTCAATCTAGGAGGCCTAATTATGCTAAATGATTTAGGATTTATTTTTGATGAACAAAGCAGAATAGCATCGGAATTTCTATCAAAAAATGACACTGAGGTAATTCTCTCTAATGAATTTAAAGAGAATTATAAAGAACATATTGATACGGTAGGTGATGAAATTTATTTTGAACAGTATAATTCAAAATATCACACTAATGGTAAGTTTATAATAATTCCGAATCAATGGTTTTATCTTGCTTTTATAGCAGCTCCATATTACAAAGAATTTCTTAAATATAAATCCATCCTGTTGGACGGACTATCTGGCGATGATTTTAAAGAATTTTGCCAATCAGCTAGAAATGGTGAATTAGATGAAAATGTATTTGATACTATCTCAGTAGGTCTATCTGAAACTGAAACGTTATTTCTAAAGAAATTTGTTACCGATTATCATTGGTGGCATGGAGGGAAGGAAATCCACAGGGGTGATAGTTATATATCACCAATTTTAGCTTTATTAAAGTTAATTAATGCTTCCTCTGAACATGTAGCAATAATTGTAAAGAATCTAGTTGATGCAGATTTTGATTTAAGTGATGTGAATAAGTACTTTGAACTTGTTGAAATGGAAAGCCAAAGTATAGTTACTACCACTCATGACAATAGAAACCTTGTGGGTGATAATATTCTTCTCTATGGGGTTCCTGGATCCGGAAAAAGTTATAAAATTGCTACTGAATATTGCAATGATGAAAATAGAATGGAGCGATTAGTCTTTCATCCAGACTATATGAATACTGACTTTGTTGGTCAAATAATGCCTACTGTAAAAGATAATGGAGATATTACCTACCTTTTTTCACCAGGGCCTTTTACAAGAATTGTGAAAAAAGCAATTGCTAATCCTAGTGAACATTATTATCTTGTAATTGAGGAGTTAAATCGAGGTAATGCTCCCGGAATATTTGGAGAAATCTTTCAATTATTGGATAGAAGTGCTAGTGGTGAGAGCGTGTACGGTATTAACAATTCAATACTTGCTACGGAAATTTATGGTGATAAGTCTCATCAAATTAAAATCCCTTCTAACTTAACGTTACTTGCAACAATGAATACCGCAGACCAAAATGTATTCACTCTTGATACAGCATTTCAACGTCGATGGACAATGGAAATGATTGAAAATGATGTTGATTTATCGGAATATGGTAATTATTTTATTGCTGATACACAATATTCTTGGAAAGTATTCAACAAAGTTATCAATAAAAAAATTCTTGAGACTAGTAGTCAGACTCTAACTTCCGAAGATAAGCGAATGGGAGCATATTTTATTTCCGGTAATGTATTGAATATTGAAAGGATACGCCAAGTACCAGCAGGTGATTTTGGTAAAGAATTCAATAAAAAAAATAAACGCTTTGCTGAAAAAGTTTTGAAATATCTTTGGGATGATGCCTTCAAATTTAATCGTGAAGATATCTTTGATGTTGCTTTGTATCCAAGTTTAGAGGCAATTATTAAGCGATTCACGGATAATGATAATCCTGAAAATGGGCGTTTTGATGTTTTCGCAAAAGATATCAAAGAGGAGTTAGAAAATCTTAGGGAAGCAACTTTAATAGATAATAACATCGACACAGGAGAAGAAGATGCTGACAGTACCGAATAAATCCTTACTGGATATGTGTCGTGTTGCAACAAATATGGAAGGTGATACGTTTGTTGGTATTAAAGCTGAGATAATAGAAGGTGTACAAGAAGTTACTGTCAATTTTCCATTAGGTTTTGAGATTGCAAAAGATGCAGAATCAGCAAGAAGAGATATAATTGCCCTTGTTTCCGTCTTACAAGCTCATAATGATGAAGAGTCTCGCCTAAGAACTGTAGACGTGAATCAAGCTCTAAAAACGTTAAACTTTCCAATGGAGGCTTATACATTTGTTATACATGATTTTATTAATCGTGGTACATATTATAAGGAGACTGAAGAGTACTATATTCAAACTTTGGGAGGCCGAATTAACTGGTCGAGGACTATAAAACGTGTTCAACCAGTTGTTCAAGGAAATGGATTCAAATTTTTGAAAATGGAATCTAAAAAGCAAAGTGATACTGACATTACTCTTTTAACGGAAATAAACAAATTCTGTGTATATGAAGCGTTTCTAAATATGGGGTGGCTGTATCAGCTTCCTCTACCTGAAAAAGCTCGTATAAACTATAATAGATCTCAGTTTGAGTCTATTATCAAAAAAAAGATGGCTACAACTTTTAATGATATGGAGAGAAGACTTTTCCAAAGTATGATTGACATACTTAATTATAAGGATAGGCAAGAGGAACCGGATAAGTTTTATTTTGGAACTAATAATTTCCAATTTATCTGGGAAAATCTAATAGATTATACATATGGAATTGCCAATAAAACTTCATATTTTCCTAGAACAAAATGGGATTTAGTTTTTGAGACAAAAACTTCAAAAGGGTATGCACTAGAACCGGATACTATTATGGTTTACAATGATAATGTTTTTGTATTAGATGCAAAATACTACAAGTTCGGTCAAACTAACTTAATGAAAGATTTGCCTCCGTCAACAAGTATTAATAAGCAAATTACATATGGTGAGTATGTGGCAAATCAAGATTCGTTAAAAAAAATACATGGACATAATTCAAAAGTATATAATGCATTCTTAATGCCATTTTCGAAGAGTCACGAAATTTTTCAAACAGACGGAATGTATCAATATATCGGTGAAGCTCTTGGTGAGTGGAAGGGTCAGGATAAAACTTATGAGCGAGTTCAAGGTATTTTAGTCGATGTAAAAACTTTGGTACATAATTCTGCTAGAAATCGGACTCAGTATATCCAAGAATTATCCGATTTAATCTCCGAGAAGGTTGATGAAAAATTAGCAAATATGTAATAAGACTTTCAGTGATAATTTTCACTGAAAGTCTTTTTGTTTATTTCTATATCTTCTCTGAGAAGAAGCGTTCTTACAACTTTCAGAGCAATATTTTTTTATTGTATTTGACCTTTGAACATAAAATGGGGTGTTACATCCTATATTCTCGCATATTTTATACATAGCAATTTTAGGGTTTGAGTAAAATAAAGTGAAGTAAAATGCTGAAATTAAATCTGGTAAATTCCAATCAGGTAGTAAAGTATCTAAATTTATTTTAGGTTGGACTTTAGCTAATCCTCTATTAATTTCCAGTGCAAGTATTTCCTTTGACAAGATTAATAGTGCATTTTTCAAATCACTTGATTTCATAAAATTTGATAAGTCATCATCTTCAAAATTTAAATTCGCATTTGAAATATCGCAAATACCAACTTTACTGAAGAACAAATAAATGAAGTCAATAATGTGTGCAGTTATAGGTTCAAGATTTGCAGGCTTGTTTACATATAGATAAAAAATATCTTTTATAAAATCATCGTATTCTGAATTTTCAATTATGTCTTGATAAAATAAAAAATCTAAATCACATGTGTATCCGTTTTCGGAAAATTTATTCTCCACTTTTATGTACGTTGTTATTTTACCATTTGAAGAGGTATGTCTGGTTGTCATATCACTTAAGTTTTTTTCTGGTATTGAATTGCGAAGCACATGAAATGGAAACAAAGAGGGGAATATGAATTTACTTTTTCCAAGATTTAGCTCTAATTGTGGCTTACCAATTAATAAGAATGTACTTAATAATAATTCTTTGTATTCAATCGATTTGGCGATATTGTTAAAGATTGATAAAAGAAGTTTAAGTCTGCTTTGAAATTCAAGAATGTAATTAAACTCAATGCTATCAAAATTTTCACTACTTTCCCAATCAAATAAAAATCCATATTTATTTAAATAATCTACAAAGGTACTTTTGTTAATGGACAAGAACTCACCAAACGGATTATTTTTTTTTGAGTCTACATTACTTGTAACAAGACCTGTTAAGCTATCAAAATTATACTTTGCATAATCAGGTTTAGGTAAATGTGAGCAATATAATGTAAGTATCTCTTGACCAGAGTTCGGATCAAAAGTGTCTGTTAATGAATATTTTTCAATCTTATTTTTGAATGTAAATTTACTTTCCATTTATAGATTACTTTCTGGATTATTATAAAGTAATTCTAACCTAAAATAATTAAAAAAACAATAACGAGTTGTAATAATAATCGTTTTAATCGTGAACTTCAATTACGGGCTGTTTTCTATTACAATTTAGCTATGAGATGAGATATCTCTAAACGATCATCATTACTAAAACTGAGTCGTGACGACGACCATAATTTCAGACGTTTTGGTATTGATTACTTTTTCAGCTTGTGAAATTGGCTGACCGATAACATAGAGGAAAGTAACTATGCGGTCAAGAATATTTTTTGCATGCCTTGATTTGTCATGTGTACTTTCGGTATTAACTGGAAAGCCAATCAATCATGACAATCAATGTCAACTTTTTCAACTACTGCCAAGCTCAATCTTCATCGACTGGGGTACATCCAACTGAAGGTGAAGTACTAGCTCCCATGTTCGTACAGGATTACTACATGACTTCACATCATTCAGGTTTGCTACGTGGTACGTTTCGTCAATGTCGAATTATGGGTATTCCAATATTAACTGCCTTTGTTCCAGTCGCAGAAGAGGAATATGAACAGATGGTCTGGTGGTATAACAACTCAGTTAATGATTATCTCAAAGATTTTCGTAAGCCAAGTAAAAATGCTCCTAAGATTTCATCTTGGGAAGCATTCACAGAGAAACAAGATTTACCAGTTATCGATGATGGGATTGAGCTTTATCTATTCATGGATCAATTTGAGTTTTTGAAATCAAAACTTGCAGAATCAAACTTTCAAGCACCAGAAATTTTGGAAATGCTATTTGATGGTTATGAGAATAAGGAAATCTTTGAAAAACTAGGAGTACAGAAATCAGCAGGCTATAAAAAAGTCAATAATACTAAGAAAGAAGGGATTGAGCTTTACAAAGAATTAAATAAATAACAGAATCGCCATCTCAATTGTGAGGTGGCGATTTTTTGCTAATCTTTCTGATAGAAAAAGCATTCGTATCCATCGGCACGAAGGTTGATATCAGACAACCAATCTGGTGCAATTCCCATCAACGATGCAATCTCATCGAGTTTTTGTTCCCTTTGGCATTCGATTATTACTTCATCGTGGACATGGCCTACAATTTTAAACTCTTTTAGTTGCTTCAAAGAGTAAGCAAGGATGTCACGGCTGATAGCTTGTACAATGTTCTCCACAAATTTTGGACCGTAGCTTTCTAGCCTTTCCCAACGTTTGGCAGTTCCAGTTCCTTCGTAAGTGACGGACTCTCCACCGAACTGGTTCTCGCCAATTCTTGGCTTGATATACGCTAGTTTGCGACCAGAAGGAAGGGTGATGAACAATATGCCACTTTTGACTTCAAATTGAATACCGTGAGTAGATGTTGGAATTAGTTCCTTTACAGCAGTCTTTACAGCATTATCGACATCCCACCATAGGAGAACGATATTCGGATTAGCTAGTCGCCATGAGTTTACTAGTGGTTGGAGTTCTTCCTCTGAAAGTCCCATATCAAGTGCTCCCATGGCTTTAAGTGCACCAACTGACCCGCCATAGCCACAAGCCAACTCGGCAATCTTTCCTTTCTGACGCAGGTCGGAGTTTTGTCCATGCTTCTCAACTGGAACTCCAAACATCTGGGAAGCAGACATACAGTAGATGTCTTTGCCTTGTTCAAAGACTCTGCTCCGCCATTTCTCACCAGCTAAGTGAGAGAGCACTCGAGCTTCAATGGCAGAGAAGTCACACACAATGAATTTCTTTCCTTTACTAGGGACAAAGGTCGTTCGGATAAGTTGAGATAAGGTATCTTGTGTGTCGTAGAGTAGCTCAGTAGCTTCTAAGTCACCTGTTCTGAAAAGTTCTCTAGCTTCCTCTAGGTCAGGAAGATGGTTCTGTGGTAAATTCTGAAGCTGTACCAAACGGCCAGCCCATCGACCTGTACGGTTAGCTCCGTAAAATTGAAACATCCCCCTTGCTCGACCGTCCTTACAAACACAGTTCATCATGGCTTGATATTTGGATACACTTGATTTGGCGGCTTGCTGACGAAGTTTAAGAACTTGAGCAGTCGTATGATCAACCATTTTGAGAAGTTCTTTCACCGCTTTTTTGTCGAGTGAATCTGTAGTTACTCCATGTTCACGTAGCCAGCCAATCATCTGTAGAACAGAGTTGGGATTTTCAAGATCTGTTAATGCTTTTAGTTCTTCTTGGATTTTAGCTTTGCTTTCTGAATCAATTTTTATAGCAGCTTTGACAAAATCAATATCTATGCCAATACCACGGTCATTGATAATCTGATCCTGGTGGTACTCATCCCAAACAAAATCTGGTACTGGGAAGTTTTTTATCCTCTCCTTGATGGCCAATTCGACCTCAACATCACGTCTGTTGTAATCGATAAAGGTAGACCACTTGTGAGGTGCGTGACAAGGGAAGTTGCGAACTCTCCCTCCATTGATCTTAGTAGGCTTACAAGGTACGCAGAAATAGCGAATGAGGTCAGCCCCCTCTCTCATTTTTTGGTCTTTGAGTTTGAGAACTGTTCCAACTCCTTCAAGGGAGAGGGGAAGTCCTAGATAGGCTGACCAAATCATGCTACACCGCCATGAATTAGGCGAGAGAAATCCATCTGATAAGAATTCAGGATGATATTTCTTGAGCCAGTTGGATAGGCAAATTCGCTCAAATGAAGCGTTGAAAGCCCATTTGATGACTCTATCATCCACCAAGGTCTCAAGAATATCTTGTGGTAATTTCTCCTTAGTTAAGTCGTAAACAGTCACTGGTCCATTATCGACAGAAACCGCAAACAAAAGGATTTCAAAACTGTTATCTTCCGCATAGCGATAGACACCAGATTTGCGTAAGTCAATTTCGCAATAGGTTTCGATGTCAATACTAAGTTCTTTAATCGGCATAGTTTGTCCTTTCTGAAAAAGGTGACAGAAGTACTGCCACCTAAAGTTTTATTTATTTTTCCGACTGAGTGGCGTTTGGCTAAGTTTTTCTTTATTTTGCTTTGCCCTACGATCAATTTCATTTCGAATGTCATCTCTTATGGTCATATACCCGAAGTATAGTCCGATTAGCACCCAGAGGCCCATAATAGTACAAGTTAAAATAGTATACATCATCAATTTAATTCTCTCTTTCTAGTTCAAAAAGTCATCATCGTCTTCTGTCGCAAAATCATCCTCAGCACGAGTGCGTCCTCCGAGGGGTTCACCATCACGCAATTTTTGCAAGTTATTCAAACCGCAAGCAATACCTTTGTTGCCGTTAGAATTGAAAGCATAGAAGGTAATAGAAGCACGACCATAGATACCAGAGTACAATTCTGAAGTATCAATAATTTCTTGACGATTGCCATCAACCACACCAGGTTTATGCGGAGAGTTAGCATTTACGAAGTAAGCATTTTTGTACGCTTCATCATCAGGGCGTTCAAGATCACCGTCACGTAGAGGAGTTTTTAGAGTAGATAATGCAGGTACAGATTTGCCATTGCCTTTGAGTTTTGACTCACCTTCTTTGTAAGCTTGCTCAATGGCGGATTTGATTTTGTTAATGGTGACAGTATCCTCTTTTGGGATGATGAGTGAGGCACTGTACTTGGGAGTGCTACCGTTAATTGACTTTGGCTCATTGGCATTTAAGTAGCTGAAGCGCGTGTTTGGTCCTGTAATTACTTTAGTTGTCATATAGTTAATCCTCTTTAAATTCATGTTTTGCTAGGTTCATCTCTTGACGGCTATCGTCAATTGGAACGAGTGTTGGTTTTCCACTTGGTTTTATTACGAGACCACCAAGTAGGTCGTTAAAGGTTTTCTTGCCGAGGAGTTTGGTCATGGCAGTGATAGTCAAGAGTTTCTTTTCGTAAGGGTCATAGCCAGCATCCATCACAGCTTGACTCACGGCTGACTCATCTGAGAATTTACGAATAGAGCGACCTTCAACCAGTTTGTATCCTGGGATGTGATGTCCTTCGGTAGCTTCTTTCAAAGCATAGGCTTTGACATCATTTGCCCACGAAACTAGCAAGTCCAGTTTAGGCAAAATCTCTGCAATGTCCTCGTTATCAAGAGTAGCTGGATTCGCAAACTCCATCTTGGCAAGAGCCAAATTATCCTCCGAACGTTTGCGACAGATATTCTTTAGTTTACAGAATTGGCAGTGTTTACCAGACTGCATATCCCCCTCACCTTTGAATGCAAGTTCAGCTTTTGGAGCGAGTTCATTTTCAGCCCATTCAAGCAACTCAGTCTTTTCTATCTCAAAGGTAGATATGTTATGTTTTCGTGGTTGAAAGATGGTCATGGTGACTTTATCAAAATCATAAAGCCCATCAAACATCTCAAGAGCACCGAGGGCATAACACATCATTTGTGGGTTATGGTCTGCATCAACTAGAACACCAAGTCCGTGCTTATAATCAATAACCTGAAGAAGTCCATCTGCCACAATAAGGCAATCTCCAGTTCCAAATCCTTCAGGTACCCACTTAGAAAAGTCCAGTCGTTGTTCGATAAGAACTGTAGGGTCACGAGAGTAGCCTCTGGCTTTCTCGACTTGTTCCATGACATAGTTGCGGTATTCTTCAGCGCAATCCTGCATTTCATTGTTATAAAATGCTAAATCCTCTGTCGGATCACGCGCATTCCGACCTAAAGCTTTCTCGACTAGATAAGCACATAACTCGTGAGCATCCGTACCTTCAAGGGCAAACTCAGAGTTTACATCTGGCATATCTTCTGTTAATCGAACGGAAGGTGGACAGTTCAACCAACGATGTGATGCAGATGCGGATAGAATGGCGTGGTTAGTCATTACCAATCCCTCCAGCTTCTTCAAGGACTGCCGCAAAGTGTTTAGGGTCAAGAGTTGATAGAGAAGAAGCACCGTAGGCATTTAGCAGAGAACGAACCTCATTCTTAAAGCCATCTTTTGCCTTTGTAGCAAGGACTGCACGGACATCCTCCAATTGAATTTCCTTTTGTGGTTCATTTTTTGGTGGATTTGATTTAGGTGCTGTTTCCTCCTCAGTAGTGAGGAGTTTCTTGAACTCATCCACCAAGCGAAGGTAGTACTTTGCGGTTTCTTCCATATCATGAATTAGTCTATTCAGTTCTTTCATTTTGCTCATTGATTTCTTCCTCCTTTATTTTACGAGCGAGTTGCTTTGAGATGACGCTGATGGCGGTGAGTGTATCGACCAGTTCATCATTGTGATTCACAGTTATTTCTTTAGTCATTTTGTGACCTCCTATCTTATTAGGTAGAGATGTGAACAGAAATTCCGGTTTTTAATAAAAATTTTTTGAATCGATGTTTTTCATCTCTTACACCTATATAGGTAATACTGGGGTGAAATTTTCCGCTTTTTTATAAAATTTTTTTTATTTGGTAAACATGAAAATAATCTTCCTCTAGCTATATAAAGGAAGATTATTTTTTTTTGAAAAAAATTTTATTAAGGTGCGGAAAAATGAGCCGTAGTTCTACCTAATAAGGTAGGAGGGAAAAATCTCCACACATCATTAATTACATTTGGAGGGTGCATAATGCAATTTACCTTATCTCATTCTGGACAGACTGGGGTTCAGACAACCACGGTTTATCCCAATCAAGTAACTGTTACAGATGAAATATCGCTACAAACTGTTGCGCAATTCGACCATGTGGCAGGGCTGTTTTTAAACAATACACGCTCAAATACCAATTTCATCCAGTCGGACGTTTTGGTCATGGATATTGATAATGACCATTCTGAAAATTCAGATGAGTGGATAACTGTAGAGCGATTAAAAGAAATCTTTGCGGATTATAACTTCGCTTTGGTGACAAGCCGTAGTCACATGCAGACTAAGGCAGGAAAAGCACCTAGACCCAAGTTTCATATCTACTTCCAAATTAATGAGGTAACAGATAAAGACATCTATGTAGCAATGAAGGAAGAACTCTGTAATCAATACAAGTTTTTTGATGATAATGCCAAAGATGCGGCACGTTTCTTCTTTGGAAATCCGCAAGCAGAGGTAGTTTGGCATGATTCATGGCTAACTATTGATGAAGATATGTTTCAAGCTGTGTCTATTGATGACGAGGAAGATTTCGATGCAGACTTCTATACTCCTCCAAGTGGACCGATCCAGCAAGGGAGTCGTAATTCAACGATGTCTGTATTTGCAGCTAAGATTGTCAAACGGTTAGGCGTGACCCAAGAAGCTAGGGATGGTTTTGATGAGCAGGCACAGAAATGTGTACCACCACTTGATATAGCAGAGTTAGATTCCATCTGGGGAAGTGCAGTCCGATTTTACAATCGAACCATTAAGCAGTCACAAGATTATGTATCACCTGAGGCCTATAACCGAGAAGCCATGCGACCTGATGACTATACCGATATTGGTGAAGCAGGACTGTTAGCTCGTGAATATGGAGACCGAATTGCTTTTACTCGTGAGACTGACTATCTTGCTTTCAATGGGAAACACTGGGTGGAGGATGAGCAATTGGCCATGCGACAGGTTCATGTTTTCTTGGATGAGCAACTAGCAGTGGCAGATGCCAACCTAGAGGATAAGACAAAACGGCTCATCCAAACAGGTATTTCAGAGGAACTGATTTTTAAGGGGGTTAAAGCCATTGAAAAAGCCCTTGATGGACCAAGTCAATTATCAGCCTTTAAGGAGTACAAGAAAGCATTTGACTTCCATAAATTTGTCATGAAATATCGTGATTATCGCCATCTCTCAGCTATCGTTAAAACCGCTAAACACATGGTTCGGATGAGTGTGTCTGAGTTTGATAACAATGAAATGTTGCTGAACACACCTAATGCCACAATCGACCTGTCAAAAGGACTAGCTGGTGTTAAAGACCATGTGTCATCAGATTATTTGACTAAAATGGCGACAGCCTCTCCAAGTGATAAAGGAAAAGGTTTGTGGTTGGAGACGCTTGCCACCTTCTTCTGTGGGGATCAAGAATTGATTGACTACGTTCAGATGGTGGTTGGTATGGCAGCCATCGGTAAGGTTTATCAAGAGCATCTCATTATTGCTTACGGCAGTGGTGCGAACGGTAAGTCTACCTTCTGGAACACTATCGCAAGAGTGCTTGGGAACTATTCAGGCAAACTGTCTGCCGATGCGCTTACTATGAGTGTTCGTCGTAATGTCAGTCCAGAAATGGCTGAACTAAAAGGCAAACGCCTCATCATTGCATCAGAGATGAGTGAGGGCATGAGGTTAAATACCTCCATGGTGAAACAGCTCTGTTCTACTGATGAAATCTTGGCTGAGAAGAAGTACAAAGCACCGTTTCATTTTGTCCCATCTCATACGCTAGTGCTTTACACTAACCACCTTCCTAAAGTTGGAGCGAACGATGATGGGATTTGGCGACGTCTGATTGTCATTCCTTTCAATGCCAAGATTACTGGTCGTAGTGATGTCAAGAATTTTGCGGACTACCTTTACGATGAAGCAGCACCAGCCATCATGACTTGGATTATTGAAGGGGCAGAAAAATCCGTCAAAGCTCACTTCAAGTTTACTTTGCCAAAGGTCGTTCAAGAATCGGTAGCTGCCTACCGTGAAGCAAACGATTGGATGGGGCAGTTCTTGTCAGATTGTTGCGATGTTGACGCTACTTTCACGGAGAAGTCGGGAGAACTATACTCCACTTACCGTACTTATTGCTTAAAGGTAAATGAGTACACGCGCAGCACAACAGATTTTTATACTGCCCTAGCTAACGCTGGTTTCACCAAGAAAAAGACAAGTAAAGGAATGATTGTTCAAGGTTTACGACTGAAAGAAGACGATGATTTTCTTAATTAAGGCGTGACAGTCGGTGCAGATCGTCATACTCACCCAAGGAATAGTAGTGACGGTCGTGATAGGCGAAAAGTAAACTCATTTCAAAATCTTATTTTTATTCTTTTTGAAAACTGTAGAGAGTTTTGAAATGGATTGTCACGACCTGCATTAATGGTCAAAAGTGCAGGTCTAGAAGGTCACATACAAAAGTTGCCATAGGGGATTTTCAAAGTGCAGGTCTAGAAGGTCATTTCTATAACTTGTATATAAGAAAAAATAAAAAGAATAAAAAAATATATAGGAAAGTTAAGGAACTGACTACCTTGACCTGCACTTTTACCTTGGCGATGTTTTGACGAAAGGATCAGTTATGAGAGAAAAAATTGTTGAACAGAAGTTAGTAATTGAAGTGAAAAAGCGTGGAGGGATTTGTCCTAAGTGGGTATCACCATCCTTTTCTGGTGTGCCAGATCGCTTGGTGTTTTTACCCAATGGCAAGTTTGGCTTGGTGGAAGTAAAAGCTCCTGACCAAAAGCCAAGGATGTTGCAAGTGTCAAGGCATAAACTGTTCGAGCGGTTAGGTTTCAAGGTTTACGTTATTGACCGAATTGAGATGATTGGAGAGGTGCTAGATGAAATTGACATTACATAACTATCAGGTAGTCGCCAAGGACTTCATCATAGGTCACCCTTATGCAGCAGTCATCCTAGACATGGGGATGGGAAAGACAGCTACAACCTTGTCTGCAGTGAACGAGTTGATGTTTGATCGGTTTGAGGTGACAAAGGTTTTGGTCATTGCCCCACTTCGTGTTGCAAACACGGTCTGGAGTGACGAGATTGAGCAATGGGCGGAGTTGCGTCACTTACGGTATTCGAAAATTGTGGGAACTCCCAAGCAACGAAAAGTAGCTCTTCAGAAAGATGCGGATATCTATATCGTCAATCGTGAAAACCTCCCTTGGTTGGTGGAACAATGCAGTCCCTATTTCAAGTGGGATATGGTGGTGATTGATGAATTGAGTTCCTTCAAGTCATGGCAGTCCAAACGCTTCAAAGCCTTTATGGCAATGCGACCTTACATGAAGCGAGTGGTTGGACTAACAGGAACACCAAGCTCGAATGGACTGATGGACTTGTTCGCAGAGTTTAAAGTCATTGACGGAGGAGAACGTCTTGGTCGCTTCATCGGTGAGTTTCGTAGTCGCTACTTTGAAGAAGGTCGTCGCAACGGAAACATTGTCTATGAATACATCCCCATGGACTATGCGGAGTGTCAAATTCAAGACAAGATTAGTGATATTACCATTTCCATGAAAGCATTAGACTATCTGGATATGCCTGAATTGATTTCAACCAAGAAACTGGTGCGTATGTCAGAAAAGGAAAAAGAAAAGTACAGTCAGTTTAAGAAAGAGTATGTATTGTCAGAGTTAGATGGACTAGAAGTAACTGCCGCAAATGCTGCAAGCCTTACGAACAAGTTAGTTCAGTTATCTAATGGTGCTGTATATTCTGATGATCATACAGTCGTGCCACTTCATGAACAAAAACTAGATGCCCTTGAAGATATCCTTGAATCCGCAAATGGAGAGCCGGTTTTAGTTGCCTATTGGTTCAAACATGACTTGACTCGGATTATAGGTCGTTTAGAAAAACTCAAGGTAAAGTGTCGGGTATTGAAAACAGAAGAAGATATTCGTGAATGGAACAAGGGCAATGTACCAGTTGGCTTACTTCATCCAGCTGGAGCAGGTCATGGTTTGAACCTCCAAAAAGGTGGTCACAACTTGGTCTGGTTTGGTTTAACGTGGTCTTTGGAACTATACCAACAAACCAATGCTCGTCTGTGGCGACAAGGTCAGGAGGCTGAGACTGTTGTTATCCAACACATTGTAACTGAAGGAACGATTGATGAGGAAATCCTTAAGGCATTAGAAAACAAAGATGCACAACAAGAACGGCTGATTGCAGCTGTTAAAGCACAAGTAGGAGGGGCAGATGGATAAGGCAGAGCACATACTGACGAATTACAATGAACTCAAAAGTGACTTGGAGATGTTAAAGTATCGTTTGGAACATTTCAAACCAGTGACAGAAAATGAGGTTATTGGTTCACTCGTTTTTGAAAAATATGATGAACCTAGAGTTAAAAGTACACCAACTAATCAACGGTCAGAGATGATTGCGCTGAATTTTCGTGAGAAGATGATACAGGAAAATGAGGAACAATTGGCGGATTTATCGCAACGGTATATCCGATTGGCTAATGACCTTGATAATTTTGAGATGGCTTTAAAATTTCTAAAGGGAGATTTGTATGATTTTGCGCAATCCATGCTTAAGACAGATAGTAATTGGGATAGTTTGATGAGAGAGTTTCATATTAGTCGAAGTACTGTTAGAAATTGGCGTCGTAAGGTCTTAGACCATGTTAGGGAAGTGTATATGAAAATGGGATTTTCTTTGGAAAAGTAACCTCTCCCTGACCTACCCTTGACCTACCAGTAACCTACCCCTGCACTAAGTGTGACCTAACATTGACCTCACTTTGTCAAAATTTGTGGTAGAATTGTAAGTGTCAAAAAAGATAAAAAATATCCAGTAATGACTGGATATATCTCCTTTTTAGAGTTAATATGTACACAACAAAAGAAGAGGAGAACAATACAATGACAAAACGCCAAGAAGAAAAACTCAATGCACTTTTAACAGAGATTGCTAAAGAAGAACTACTAGTTGAAACCTTGGAAAAACGTTGGAGTGACAACCTCGATTTCTACGATGTTTCGGTTTGGGGAATCAAAAGAGCATTGGAGAGAGCCTACGAAGCAGGCCGACAATCAGTAAAATAAACCAAAGCCTAGCCCGAGGGTTGGGCTTTTTGCGTGGAGGAATTATGATTATTACTAGTGAACAAGTGTCGGTTGGACACCCAGATAAAATCTGTGACCAGATTTCAGATGCTATTGTGACGGAGTGTCTCAAGTATGACAAATCAAGTCGAGTGGCAGTTGAGACTTTAATAAAGGATAACCATATTGTAGTAGCTGGTGAAATTTCGACAAGACATTTCTTTAATCTCGAGGACATTGTACGCCAGGTTGTCGAGCCACTTGGTTTGAAGAATGTTCGGGTAACTAACCTACTTGGACTCCAAAGTTCTGATATTGCCCAAGGTGTTGATAATGGTGGTGCTGGTGACCAAGGAATGATGTTTGGTTATGCGACAGATGAAACACCTGAGTACCTGCCACTTCCTTATGTCTTAGCAACTCGAGTCCTTGAGAAACTGATGTCACTCGGTCACCCCTTACTTGGAAAGGATGCAAAAGCACAGGTATCCTACGACTATGAGAAGAATCGAATTGATACATTTTTAGTTTCCATCCAACATACCGAAACGGCTGACCTTGCCAAAGTGAAACGAATTGTGACTGAAGCTATGATGGCTGTAGCTCTTCGTTACCGTCAGAATCTAGATTTCAACGTTCTAGTCAATCCAACTGGTCGATTTGTTCTTGGTGGCTCATTTGCGGATGCAGGAGTGACTGGACGTAAGATTGTGGCGGATACCTACGGTGGTTTCGCACATCATGGTGGAGGTGCCTTCTCTGGAAAAGACCCAAGCAAGGTGGACAGATCCGGTGCCTACATGGCACGAAAGATTGCAAAGGATATTGTTAGAGAAGGCTATGCGAAACGATGTGAAGTACAATTAGCCTACGCCATTGGAGTTGCAGAACCTGTGTCGGTGTATGTAGAAACCTTTGGTACCAGTCGCTACACCACAAAACAACTGGAAGGAATGATTCGTGAGCGATATGATTTAACACCACGAGGTATCATTAAGGAACTTCATCTCTTGAATGTAGACTACACCAAAACATCTTGCTTCGGACATTTCACGAAAGAAAATCTTCCTTGGGAGAAGTAAAATGCCAAGAAGACCAAGCACACCTTGTAAACAAAATGGTTGTCCTAACTTAGTATCCTATGGTCACAAGTATTGTGACAACCATAAGGGAAACCATCAACTGGATGCCAAGTCAACCAAAGCCAAAGGATACAATGCCCAGTGGAATAAAGCACGACTTCGTTACTTAAAAGTTCATCCACTCTGTGTTGAATGTAAAGTCAAAGGTCGATTAACCAAAGCAACAGTGGTTGACCATATCACACCCCACCGAGGTGACCAAGAACTCTTTTGGAATCAATCAAACTGGCAAGCACTTTGTAAGTCTTGTCATGATAGGAAGACCATGACGACTGACCGATATGTGGAGTATACGTATCGATTTTAGTCTTGGAGTTTCGTTACAATAGTATCCAATTTTTAACCCTTTGGGGGAGGGGGGATGGAATCTCTAAACCCTTGGGAGACTAAGACCGACGCCCCCTCAAACGTGCAATTTCGCAAAATTCGCAAGCGGGTACATTAAAATCGCTTCATTTTGACGTTCCTTCCCACCGTTATCACGTTTCTAATGTGGGGATGTAGCGTTCCCAAGTATGTCATTTTGGTAATAAAATAGTGAAAAAGGCTAGAAACAATGTAGAAAATAGTTGTTTTTAGTCCTTTTTTGCTGGAAAGGAAAACAAATGGACGAAAGTCAACGCAAACAAATCTGGAAAATGCGAGCAGAAGGTCTTGGCTATGGCTTAATCGGTAAGGCTACAGGACTGTCTAGAGATTCTGTTAAAAAATACTGTAAACGAAATCCAGCATTGCTTGGTCATGGAGCGGCGACAAAGCAAATGGCAAAAGCCGACCAGAATGACGGACTCCGTTGCCCACAGTGTTATCAAACACTTAAAATTCATAAAATAGGAAGACCAAAGAAGTTCTGTTCGGATAAATGTCGTAAAGTCTGGTGGGCCACTCATTCTGACGAACACGACAAATCAAAAACTGCATATGAAGATTTGACTTGCCAGCAATGTGGCAGGTCATTTTTATCTTATGCCAATCCAAATAGGAAATTTTGTAGCCATTCGTGTTACATTCAATCACGCTTTTATAAAGGAGAAACCAATGACAAGCCAACCAACAATGGAAATTAGAGAGATTCGATTATCTGAACTACACCCAGCCTCTTACAATCCTCGGAAAAAACTCAAAAAGGGTGACAAGGAGTATGAAAAGATTAAGCAAAGTCTACTCAAGTTTGGCTACGTTGACCCCATCATCGTCAATAAAGACTTGACGGTAATTGGTGGCCATCAACGATTAACTGTATTGAAGGACTTAGACTATGAAACCGCCAAATGTGTCATTGTCGATTTATCCAAAGAAGATGAAAAGGCACTGAACATTGCCCTTAACAAAATCACCGGTCAATGGGACGACCAACTTTTGGCGGACTTGCTTTTGGATTTACAGGAATCGGATTTCAATCTCGACCTGACTGGTTTTGAACCACCAGAAATTGACGATATCCTGTCGAATGTTCATGATAAAGACCTATCAGATGATGACTTTGATGTTGAAGAGGAATTGAAGAAACCCACCTTTTCAAAACGAGGGGACATTTGGCAACTTGGTAAGCATCGAGTGATTTGTGGAGACTCTACGAAAGCTGAAACTTATGACCAACTTTTAGGTGATAAAAAGGCAAATTTGGTTGTGACAGACCCTCCCTATAATGTTGATGTAGAAGAAACAGCTGGAAAGATTCTCAATGACAATATGCCTGATAGTGACTTTTACCAGTTTCTTTTTGATATGTTCACTCAAGTAGAAAAACATATGGAGTCTGATGGTTCAATCTATGTATTCCATGCGGATACAGAAGGACTGAACTTCCGAAAGGCATTTAAAGAGGCGGGATTCTACCTCAGTGGGTGTTGCATTTGGAAGAAGAACTCCTTAGTTCTTGGACGTAGTCCCTATCAGTGGCAACATGAACCATGTCAGCCAGCAGGTACGATTGTTCAAACTATAAATGGTCCCGTTCCAATAGAAGACTTAAAGGATGGTGATAGGGTCATTAGTTACAATTCCTATTCAGGAACAATTCTGGGGATGCGTAATGGTGGCTATGAGATAAAAACAGCTTCTCGATATTATAATGGCACCTTATACGGTATAAAAATTGGAAATAAAATAACGTGGGCTACGGATAACCATCAGTTTTCGGTTCGTTTTAATGAATCAACAAAAAACAATTATTGTACCTATCTTATGCGTAAAGGAGACCGTTGGCGTGTAGGGATTACTGAACTCTATAACTCGAGGGGATTTGGTTTGAAAACGAGACTTCGTGGAGAGAAAGGTGAAGAGGCTTGGGTCATTGATGTATTTGATGATAAAGTAACAGCCCAGTGCCACGAACAGTTATTAGCCCTCAAGTACGGTATTCCTTATACTCATTGGGAAATGGATAGAGGACTTCCAAAGAAAGAAACTCAACGCACATCTCATCATGTCGATATGATTTATGATAACTTGGATAGCCAAATTCAATTAGATAATGCTAGACGTTTGCTTGTTGACTATGGTCGAAATATCAAATACCCACTCATTCACAAAGGAAATGGACATGAGGCATTTAGTAAACGAGTAACTGCTCGCATCAATGCTTGTAATCTGATCCCTCAAATTATGCAAGTTCCAATTCCAAAAACTTATGAAAAGGAAACGAGAGAAAATTTTTACTGGGGCGTAATTGATGAGGTTCTTACAAAAGGATTCAGTGGACCTGTTTATTCTCTTGCTGTTGAAAAATATGAACATTATATTGCAGATGGAATTGTTACTCATAACTGTCTTTATGGCTGGAAACAAAAGGGAAAACATCAATGGTTCAGTGACCGTAAACAAACAACCATTTGGGAATATGACCGTCCAAAATCTAGTAAAGACCACCCAACAATGAAACCAATTCCGCTCATGGCCTATCCTATTCAAAATTCATCCATGCGTGGGACAATTGTTCTTGATCCATTCCTTGGTTCTGGATCAACCCTAATGGCCGCAGACCAAACAGGTCGGGTTTGTTACGGCATTGAGTTGGATGAAAAATTTGTGGATGTTATTGTCAAACGTTATGTAGAGTCAACAGGAAATGACAACGTGACGGTATTGCGCGATGGACAGACTTTGACCTTTGATGAAGCCTATTCAATGATGGAGGAGACGGTATGACCTTAACCTTTCTTGACTTCTTCGCAGGAGTGGGTGGTTTTCGTCGTGGTTTGGAACTAGCAGGTTTCAAATGTATCGGTTACTGTGAAAAGGATAAGTTTGCACGAAAATCTTATGAAGCAATGTATGACACGAAAGGAGAATGGTTTCATGACGACATCACAAGCATTGATCCAACACAACTTCCAAAAGCAGATCTCTGGTGTGCGGGAAGCCCTTGTCAAAATGTGTCTATCGCAGGAAAGCGAGCAGGCCTATACGGTGAGCGAAGTGGACTCTTTTTTACATTTGTTGACATCATCCAAAGCCAAGAGGAAGAAGATAAACCCGAGTGGATACTCCTTGAAAATGTTAAGGGACTTTTATCAAGTGGCGGGGGACGAGATTATCTCGACTATCTCTCTATCCTGGATGAAGCAGGGTACGACCTTGAGTGGCAAGTGTTCAATTCAAAAGACTACGGAGTTCCCCAAAATCGAGAACGCATCTACACTATCGGACATCTTAGAAGTAGAGGTCGACGAAAAGTACTACCTATCAGCGGAGAAAGCGGTAGCCATCTTAAGCAACTTGTAGGTGGTATGCAAAGCTATCGTGTCTACGACCCTAGTGGAATTGCCACAACCCTTGTTGGTGCGGGTGGTGGACTGGGAGCTAAGACTGGTCTTTATTTGATTGACCAATCTTTGACAGAACCAAAGTTGACAGATGAGGCACGTTGTATCACTGCACGATATACTGCTGGAGCTACAAAGCGGACGGCTATGAATTCTGGAGTACTCGAAATTCAACCTATTCTGACACCCAATCGAATCAATAAGCGTCAAAATGGACGTAGGCTCAAGGAACAGGATGAGCCAATGTTCACATTGACCTCTCAAGACCGCCATGGTGTTCTTGAAGGTATCAAGGTCAGAAATGGTACAAAGCAAGGTTATCAAGTTGCTAAGGTTGGAGATTCAGTGGATTTATCTTATCCCAACTCTCCAACGAGGCGAGCAAGAGTTGGGAGAGGAATCGCCCATAACCTCTCCTGTGGTGGTCAAATGGGTGCTGTGGTTTGGAATGATCGAGTGGTGAAAATTAGACGTTTAACCCCTAGAGAATGTTTTCGACTACAAGGTTTTTCGGATGATTTATTCGAGAAAGCTCAGGCGGTGAACTCGGATGCTCAGCTATATAAACAAGCTGGAAATGGAGTGACTGTAACAGTTGTCTATGCCATTGGATGTGCCATTCTAGCAAGTGAAGAATTATCGAAAATATCTTCAAAATAATCGAGAAATGACTGGATATAAGTCTCCTTTAGAGTTAATATGTACACAACAAAAGAAGAGGAGAACAAAACTATGACAACAACACTTGAAAAACTTTACGAAATCTATCCAGCAACCGCAAGCATCATTCCTTACAAAGATTGGGTCATCGTTGCATCCAAAGGAAACAAAGAAACAGTAGTTGAGATTTACGAAATCGTTGATAGCCTTGAAGAATTTGAAATATTTGAATGCCGACTTAACCTAATATACAAGGAATCAATAATTGTTACGGATCTTGGTCACGCTGTCAAGTGGGCATTCGATATGTTTGGAGAATAACATGGACGCAAAAATTTTCGACAACCTAAAGACAATCTATCCGGTCGGTACAAAGGTTAGATTAGTAAAAATGGATGATCCACATCCAGTTCCTAAAGGAACACTTGGTACAGTTATTGGAGTGGATGACATTGGTTCACTCTTAGTTAAGTGGGAAAACGGCAGTTGTCTGAATGTTTTGTATGGAATAGATATCGTGGAAAAGGTAAAGTAAGATGTGGGAAATAATGACTCGAACGGTTGGAGAAAGACATTACGTTTGTGAGTTTCTCCGTGAAGACACAACAGACCCAAGGAATATAGACGGTGCTTGGATTAGAATACTGACTATCAAGCGGGATGGTAACTATATTTACCAATACCGATACGGAAACGAAATAGATAACATGGACGACATTGACAGAACTGTCTGTCAGGCTGTACTTGATAACTTTAATGAACTGTAAGAAAGAACTCGAATTGAGTTCTTTTTTCTTACACTAAAGGAGGTGAGACTGTGGCAATCAGGGGGCGAAAACCAAAGCCTACGAATATGAAAATACTTGAGGGAAATCCTGGTAAGCGACCACTTCCTACGAATGAAGTCAAACCCAAACAAAAAGCCCCACGTTGCCCTCAGTGGCTTGAAGATGATGCAAAGAAGGAGTGGAAACGGATGGGAAAAATTCTCGAACAGATGGGAATTTTGACCGAAATGGACATGACTGCATTTGCAGGTTATTGTCAAGCATACGCTCGATGGAAGGAGGCGGAAGAGTTCCTATCCAAGCATGGCTCCATTATCAAAACTCCGAATGGCTATCTCCAACAAGTCCCTCAAGTCTCTATCAGTCAGACCAACCTCAAAATCATGCTTAAATTCTGTGAACAATTTGGTTTGACACCTTCAGCACGAAACCGTCTAGCAACGATGGATTCAGAAGTTGGTACTGGTAATGAAATGGAAGATTTGTTAGGAGGAATTTTATGAGGTATCATTATGAACCAAGTCCATTCATGCTTCCAACCTCACACTATGATAAGGCAAAGGCTGATAGGGCAGTAACATTTATCAATAACCTCTCCCACACCAAAGGCAAGTGGGCAGGAAAGCGATTTGATTTGTTGCCGTGGCAGGAACAGATTGTCCGTGATCTATTTGGAATTGTCAAGGAAGATGGTAATCGCCAATTCTTAACAGCCTATATAGAAATTCCAAAAAAGAATGGCAAGTCTGAGCTAGCGGCAGCTATCGCTCTTTATCTACTATATGCGGATAATGAAGCTAGTGCAGAAGTTTATGGTGCCGCTTGTGACCGAAACCAAGCGTCAATCGTGTTTGATGTAGCCAAGCAAATGGTGCAGATGAGTCGCCCTTTGGAAAAGCGATCAAAGATAATGGGAGCAACCAAGCGTATTGTAAATTATTCTAATGCGGGGTTTTACCAAGTTCTTTCTGCAGAGACTGGGACAAAACATGGATTAAACGTATCTGGCTTGGTCTTTGATGAAATCCACGCTCAGCCTAATCGTCATTTGTATGATGTATTAACCAAGGGGTCAGGAGACGCAAGGGAACAACCCCTCTTTTTTATTATCACGACAGCTGGAACGGATAGAAACTCTATCTGTTATGAGTTACATACCAAAGCATTGGATATTCTGAATGGTAGAAAGAAGGATACGTCTTTCTATCCTGTGGTTTATGGTTTATCTGATGAAGATGATTGGAATGATGAAGCCAACTGGCTCAAGGCCAACCCTTCACTAGGGCATACAATTGGGATTGACCGTGTGAGAGAAGCCTACCAACAGGCACTTGACAATCCTGCAGAAGAGAATGTCTTTAAGCAGCTCCGTCTAAATATGTGGACAAGCTCAAGTGTTGCTTGGATTCCAGAACATGTTTATGCGAAGGGAAATGATCCTATCCAATATGAAAGTCTCAAGGGTCGTAGCTGTTATGCAGGTTTAGACCTTTCTAGTACGTCAGATATAACGGCTTTTGTTTTGGTATTCCCTCCTAGATTTGAAGAGGAAAACTATATCGTTCTGCCTTTCTTTTGGCTACCTGAAGATACATTGGAACTGAGATGTCGACGTGACCATGTTCTATATGATGTTTGGGAGCGTCAGGGATACATCAAAACTACAGAGGGGAATGTTGTTCACTATGGGTTTATCGAAAAGTTTATTGAAGACTTATCGGAAATCTATCATATCAAGGAAATAGCCTATGACCGTTGGAATGCGACGCAGATGGTTCAGAATCTAGAAGGAATGGGCTTGACCATGGTGCCTTTCGGTCAAGGGTACAAGGATATGAGTCCACCATCAAAGGAACTCTATAAACTTATGATGGAAGGCAAGATTCAACATGGTGGGCATCCAGTTCTGAAATGGATGGGACAAAACGTAGTCATGAGACAAGACCCTGCTGGTAATATCAAGCCTGACAAGGAAAAGTCAGTCGAGAAGATTGACGGTATTGTAGCACTCATTATGGGACTGGACCGTTGTATTCGTCATCAAACCGATGAAGGAAGTGTTTATGATGAACGCGGAATATTGAGTTTTTAGCTAAAAATTTATTCAAAAATAATGCAGAAATGACTGGATAATACTTCTCTTTAGAGTTAATATGTACACAACAAAAGAAGAGGAGAACAAGACAATGGCAACAAAAGCGCGGATTGGATTATTGACTAAAAACCATACAGCACAAACAATCGAGGTAGCGTATGAAGGATATCCAGAATACACTGGGGAACTTCTAAAGAAACACTTTAAATCAAGCAAAGAAATTCGTGCATTACTTCAGAAAGGTGATATCATTCAGCTTGAAGATAGTCTTGATAAGATCGAACACGATGACTTACAGGGGAATGCCCAGCAACATCGTTTTATCGGTGACATCAGTCAATTGGCAGAGGATACCCTGGCAGATTACATTTATCTATTTCAAGAAAGTGATAGAACATGGTATCTACTTGAAGAAGGAGAGATGAAAAACATCTAAGAACAAACGATAAGTACTTCAATCGAGGTGCTTTTTTCGTACTCAAAAGGAGGAAGTATGGGACTACTAGATTTACTGGGACGTAAGCGTGCTAGGGATAAACCACGGAATAGTTATGAAGGCCAGGACTTTTCCTATCTGTTTGGACGAACGACCAGTGGGGAGAATGTGGATGAGTTTAAAGCTATGCAGACGACTGCTGTTTATGCTTGTGTCCGTATCTTAGCTGAAGCGGTAGCCTCACTACCCATACATGTTTATGAGAGAACGGCAACTGGAAAGGAGAAAAAGGTGGAACATCCCCTTTATTTTCTCTTACATGATGAACCTAACCCTGAGATGTCATCCTTTGTTTTTAGAGAAACCTTGATGACCCATTTACTGATATGGGGCAATGCCTATGTCCAGATTATCCGAGATAGGAGTGGACAGGTTATCAGTCTTTACCCACTTTTACCAGATAAGATGTCAGTTCATCGAGATGAGAGTGGTAGGCTCTATTACAAATACAAGCGTCAGTCAGAGGAAAATCCAAACTTTAAGGAAAAAGGTGATGCTATTTTGAAAGCTGAGGATGTTCTCCATGTTCCTGGTCTGGGTTTTGATGGCTTGATAGGTTATTCTCCAATTGCCCTTGCAAAAAATGCTATCGGTATGACATTGGCTACGGAAAACTATGGTGCATCATTCTTTAAAAATGGTGCAAATCCTGGAGGTGTTTTGGAACACCCAGGTATTCTCAAGGATCCCAAACGAGTGAGAGATTCATGGAATGCAGTCTACAATGGGGTAACCAATGCCCATAAAGTGGCAGTTCTTGAGGAAGGGATGAAATACACTCAAGTAGGCATTCCACCTGAAGAAGCCCAGTTTCTCCAAACTAGAAAATTCCAAATCAATGAAATTGCAAGGCTCTACCGCATTCCACCTCATATGGTTGGTGACTTGGAGAAATCCTCATTTTCAAACATTGAGCAACAATCTCTAGAATTTGTTAAATATACCTTAGACCCTTGGGTAGTTCGTCTCGAACAGGCTTTCAAGAGGTCTCTTTTTTTACCTGAAGAAAAGAAAACCTACTTTGTAAAGTTCAATGTGGATGGTCTTCTACGTGGAGACTATCAGAGTCGAATGAATGGCTATGCGATTGGGAGACAAAACGGCTGGCTCTCGACAAATGATATTCGTGAACTTGAGGACTTAAACCTTCTTTCAGATGAGGAAGGAGGTAATCTCTACTTGATTAACGGAAACATGACGAAACTGAAGGATGCAGGTGGCTTTATGAAACAAGCACCGCCAGAACAAGATACTCAATCTGAGGAGGAAATAGATGCGAAAGTTTTGGAATTTTACAGAAGATGATAGTGGTCGAACCCTTCGAATAGAAGGACAGATTGCTGATGAGACCTGGTTTGGTGATGAAGTCACACCACAGGTATTTAAAAATGATTTACATGCAGGAAACGGAGACATCACCCTCTGGATTAATAGTCCAGGGGGTGATGTTTTTGCGGCTGCTCAAATCTATAACATGCTGATGGATTACAAAGGTGATGTCCATGTAGTGATTGATGGATTAGCCGCAAGTGCTGCGAGTGTCATTGCAATGGCAGGTACAACAGTTTCTATGAGTCCGGTTGCCATGATGATGATACACAATCCTTGGACAGTGGCACAAGGTGAAGCCAAAGATATGCAGAAGGTCATTGAAATGTTGGGCGAAATCAAGGAATCCATCATCAATGCCTATGAATTAAGAACAGGACTTTCAAGAACCAAGCTATCACACCTCATGGACTCAGAGTCTTGGTTCAATGCCAAAAAGGCTGTTGAACTGGGCTTTGCAGACAAGATTCTCTTTGACAAACAAGAGGAACATGGAATGGAGACTGAGAGTTATTCTTTCAGTCGAACTGCTGCCCAACAAGATTTACTTGTCAAAATGCAGGCGAAACTTGGAGTCCAACAACCAAAGAAAACAATTCCGATCAATCAGTTGGAAAAACGATTGAATTTGCTCAAATAACGAAAGGAAAATGAACTGATGTCTAAATTACTTGAATTGAAAGAAAAACGTAACCAAGCTTGGCAACAAGCAAAAACCTTCCTTGACTCTGTTCGCTCAGAAGACGGACTGGTATCAGAGGAAGATTCCAAACGCTATGATGATATGGAAGCAAAAATCAACCTCTACAATCAAGAGATTGCTCGATTGGAGCGACAAGAAAAGATAGACCTTGAACTTTCTCAACCAGCCTCACAGGCTCTAATTGGGCAGCCCACTACAGTTTTGAATGACAAGACTTCTGAAGAGGAAAAGAAAGGTGTGGCTTCAGATAGCTATGCCAAGACATTTTGGACAAGTGTCCGTAAGCGTCACTTCTTTGATGTTAAAGACGTCCTTCGAGTAGGAGAAGATACCGAAGGTGGTCATCTTGTTCCTGATGAGTATGAGAAGAAATTGGTTCAAGGATTACAAGAAGAGAATTTCTTCCGTAGCCTTGCGACTGTCATCAAAACATCTAGCGGTGAGCGTAAGATTCCTGTTGTGACAGGACATGGTTCAGCATCATGGATGGATGAAAATGGTCTTTATCCTGAAACAGATGAAACCTTTGGTCAGGTGACACTAGACTCTCATAAGATTGGTACTGCCATTCGTATTTCAGAAGAGTTGCTTAACGATTCAGTCTTTGACCTTGAATCCTATATGACTGCTGAATTTGCTCGTCGAATTGGAACGGAAGAAGAAAAGGCATTCTTGATTGGTGACGGTTCTAAGAAACCGACAGGTATCTTTACTCAGACAGAAGTTACAGGTCCAACGACTGCTACAAAGGATATTACCTTTGATGACATGATTGAACTGTATCATTCTCTACCAGCACCATATCGTAAGAATGCAGTTTGGATTTTACATGATACGACTGTCAAAGCTATCCGTAAACTCAAGGACAATAATGGCAATTACATCTGGCAGCCATCCACTCAAGCTGGACAACCAGATTTGATTCTAAATCGTCCATACTATACATCAACCTTTGCCCCACTTCCTGAAGCAGGAAACAAGGCTATTGCATTTGGTGATTTCTCATATTATTGGATTGCGGACCGTCAAGGTCGGACCTTCAAACGTCTGAATGAACTCTATGCCAATAATGGACAGATTGGTTTTCTTGCTTCACAACGTGTGGATGGTAAGTTAGTCCTACCTGAAGCCGTAAAGACCCTAACTGTAAAGGCTAAGTAATGATGGTTAGTTTAGCAGAAGCAAAACAGTATCTCAAAGTGGAACACGATGATGAGGATGGACTGATTGAGCAATTGCTTGAAACCAGTCAACAACTCTGTGAAGATATTTTGCGTCAATCAACTTATTCAGAAATTCTAAAGACGGCAATCCTATACGGGGTTGCCTATCTTTATGAACATAGAGAAGATGCAAATCATAAGGAGTTGAAGGAGACTCTCTATCACTTGTTGTTGGCTGAACGAAAGGATGTGTTCTGATGAAGATTGCACCTCTGAGAGAACGCTTGTCATTTCATGTTCGACAGATTGTTCAAGATGAGATTGGTAATGAAACTTCGACATGGCTCCCTTTATTTGAACGGTGGTGCTCTTGTCGTCCTCTCACCTTGACCGAAAGGGACGGTAGTGTGACGAAACTGGATCAAGAGAAAGTCCAGTTCACCCTCAGGTATGAAAAGGCAATTCTTGGACTTCATTCCTTAACGACTCGCATTCAATTTCGTGGTCAAACCTATGAGATTGAGTCGATTGATGGAGATACAGTGCCACGACAACTAATTTACATCGTCGCCATTAGGGAGGAGAGTTATGACTAGAATTGAACTAGATGCACTAGAAACTGCCATCGCAAATGAGCTGGCAGAATTTGTTGAGGATACAACAGAGGTGATGCGTGAAGTTGTAGAGGAAGTCACAGATGAATCCATTGAAACCTTGAAAGCAATGTCACCTAGAAAGAGTGGTTCCTATGCCAAAGGGTGGAAGAGTAAAGCAACGATTGATACCAGTACAGGTCTAACCAAAACCATTCATAATCGAACGCCAGGCCTGACGCATCTATTAGAAAATGGTCATGCAAAAAGCTCTGGCGGGCGAGTTGAGGGAATTAAGCATATCGCTCCCGTTGAGAAACAAGCGATACGAACCTTAGAAGAAAAGCTGAGAAAGCGAGTGTGATAAGACATGTTACTGAGCGAAATGTACTCCATTCTCAAAGAATTACAGCTCCCCCTCGCTTACCATCATTTTGAAGAAGGGAGTCGTCCAAGACCACCGTATCTGGTTTATTTAGTGACTGAATCAGAAAATCATGGTGCAGACAATTGGACCTATCATAAGCAGAATAATCTGCAAGTGGAACTCTATACTACTAAGAAAGATTTAGCAACTGAACAAAAGGTGGAGTCATTATTTGACAGCCACCTTATTTATTTTGAAAAAGTAGAGACCTATATCTCATCTGAGAAACTCTATCAAATAACCTATTACATCACATTACATGGAGGATAATATGGCTGAAAAGAATAAGGTCACCTTTGGACTACAAGATGTCCATTGGGCAGAAGTTACAAGCGAAGGTTCTGATGGTGCGTTGACATACGGCAATGTAGAACGCCTTCGTGGTGCTGCAGAATTAACCCTAGAACCAACAGGCGACAAGGGTTCTTATAAGGCAGACAATATCAATTTTTATACTACTGAGTCAAACGATGGTTATGAAGGAACGCTAAAAGTTGCTCTTTTAACGCAGGAATTTTTGACTCGAGTCCTCGGAGAACAGTTGGATGCGACGACAAATACCATCTCAGAAATCGCAAATAGCGAAAAGAAAAATTTTGCGTTAATGTTCCGTTTTGAAGGGGATAAAAAAGAAACATTACACGTTTTGTATTATTGTTACGCATCTCGTCCGACTGTTGGTTCAAAAACCAAGTCAGGTTCGGATATCAATGAGGTAGAGTTGACCTTTACTGCCAGTCCTCGCCCTCTTGATAAGGTTGTACGTAGACGAACAACGGAGGAAACGAGTGATGAGATCCGTCAAAACTGGTTCAAGGCAGTTTTTGAACCTCGTAAGTAAGGGAGAAGGCAATGAGAGAAAGTATTACCATAGCAGGCACGACCTACGAGTTAGCAACCAATGCCTACACTCCAATTGCTTATAAAGAGCAGTTTGGTAAGGACTATTTCCAAGATCTCTTTTCTATGGTCAATAGTCAAGCTATCTTGGATAAGCTAGACCAGTTGGAAGAAGGAGAAGATTTACAGGCACATCATATTGATGTTTCTATTCTGTCTGATTTCGATATGACATTTTTCCATCGGATTTTTTGGGTCTTTGCAAAGTCAGCCAATCCACGAGTGAAACCATTTGTGGATTTTTATATGGAGATGGAAGAATTTCCAGTGCAGGATATTGCCCCGGTCTTGATGAATATGTTGAACCAAGGGATGTCAACTAGAAAAAAGCAGATGAAACAGAATCAGCGAGTGAGGAAATCTTCACAGTAGAGAGCTATTTCTCCTGTTGTAAGGAGACTGGATTGACCATTGACGATTTAAAACATATCTCTATTGGGATGGCACTTGACTACCAAACGGACTATGTGGAGATGCGTACTCGGGAAACTTCTCAAACACGCCCAGCAACTCAAGCTGATTTTGATAATTTCTGATGGTAGAAAGGAGGGACTATGGCTGGAAACATAAAGGGAATTACGATTGAAATTGGTGGCGATACCCAACCCTTACAAGATGCACTTAAGGGTGTAAACAAACAAGCCTCTGAAGCTACCAAAGAACTAAGACAGATTGATAAGGCTCTCAAGTTTGATACAGGCAATGTCACCCTCCTTACTCAAAAGCAGGAAGTCTTGGCAAAACAAGTCGAGACAACCAAAGAAAAATTGGCAACGCTCCGTCAAGCCCAATCACAGGTGGAAGCTCAATTTAAGGCTGGGGATATTGGGGCAGACCAGTACCGTGCCTTTCAACGTGAGGTGGAAACTACTCAAAGGCTGCTAACGTCCTATGAAACTAAGTTAGCTGATGTGTCATCAACACTTGAGAATCACGGTCGAGCCAGTAGTTCAGCGGCTCAACAATTAGATAAACTCCAAGTGGAGCAGGGGCAGTTAGCAAGTGAGATGAACAAGGTCACGTCTCAATTTGAGCTACAAGAAAGTGCTTTGTCATCCAATAGTTCTGAAGCAGAACGCAATGCCATAGCCCAACAAAAGATTGGAGCACAGTCAGAAATTGTTTCTAAACAAATTTCCAATCTCGAAAAGCAACTAGCCTTGACAAAGAGGGAATATGGTGAGAATTCCATTGAAGCCAATAAGATGGAAGCTGAGTTGAATCAAGCAAAGACCGCTCTCAATAACCTGAACAACGAGATGGATGAGACCAAATCCTCTGCCGATGGTGCTCAAGATGGCATGAAAGCCATGTCTGACACCATTCGGGCTGAGGCACTTCAAGCGACCAGTGAGAAGCTTGCAGACATCTCTCAGAAAATCTTCGAAGTCGGAACAGAGTCCATGTCTGCGGCAGCTCAACTTCAAGCCAGCAATGCCCAATTCTCTACCGTCTTTGGGGATATGGAGAATGCTGCTAAGGATGCACTCAATAAGATTGGGGAAGAGATGGACATTGTTCCAGAGCGTCTTCAAGGCTCCTTCACTCAGATGGCTTCCTTTGCCAAAACCTCTGGGATGGATACGGCTCAGGCTTTGGATCTGACCACTCGTGCCACCAGAGCAGCGGCTGATGGGGCAGCATTTTACGACAAATCCATCGAAGAAGTCACCGAAAACCTGCAATCCTTCCTCAAAGGAAACTATGAAAATGACGCAGCTCTAGGTATTTCTGCGACAGAAACCACTCGTAATGCAGCGGCGAACAAGCTCTATGGAAAGTCCTTCAATGAACTATCAGAAGCTCAGAAGCAGTTAACCCTCCTTCAAATGGTAGAGGACGGCAATGAACTCTCTGGAGCCTTGGGACAAGCTGCAAGGGAATCAGACGGACTGGAAAACGTTCTGGGTAACTTAAGACAGTCTGGAACTAATGCTCTAGCAGCAATCGGTCAACCGATTCTGGAGATGCTTATTCCAGTCTTCCAAAGTTTGGCAGACATTGTTAGTCAACTAGCGACTTGGTTTACCAACTTATCCAGTCCCATCAAGGAAGTCGTCATTATCTTCACAGGTATTTTAGCCGTGGTAGGGATGTTACTTCCAGTTTTCTTGGGCTTACAGGTTGCGGCAGCCGCTATGGGGACAACCGTTGTTGGAATGATAACGGCATTTTTGCCGATTGTGGGGATTATTTTTGGTATTGTAGCTGCCATTACCTTACTGATTGTTGGGTTAAAAGAACTCTGGACGAATCACGAAGGCTTTCGAACGACTGTGATGGAAATCTGGAATAGTATCCATGCCTTTCTGACCATGATCATCCAGCAGATTTCTAGTTTTGTTATGTCCATCTGGGGAACGCTAACCACATGGTGGACTGAAAACCAGCAATTGATTCTAAATGCTGCAACCACGGTATGGAATGCTATCACTACGGTTATTCAAACTGTGATGACTATTCTTGGGCCGCTCATCCAAGCAAGCTGGGAAAATATCAAACTTATCATCACAACTGCTTGGGAGATGATAAAGATTGTGGTTGAGACTGCCATCAATGTGGTGCTTGGTATCATTAAGGCAGTCATGCAGGTTATCACTGGTGATTGGACTGGAGCGTGGGAAACCATTAAACAAGTCCTAGCTACGGCTTGGGAGGGAATAAAGTCCCTGATTTCATTAGCTTTAAACTTCATCGCCCAGTACATCACAACTGCTTGGACAGGTATCAAAAATACCATTGCAAACTTACTGTCCGCCATTAGTTCAGTTGTTTTTTCCGTCTGGACAGCAATCCAATCGACCATATCCAGTATTTTATCTAACATCGGCTCAACAGTCTCCAATATTTGGAACAGTATCCGAAACACGGTCTCTAGTGTCTTGAATGGCATTTCAAGCACGGTGTCATCCGTTTGGAATGGTGTCAAGAATACCATTTCCAATGCCATCAATGGGGCAAAAGATGCCGTGAGTAATGCCATCAATGCCATTAAAAATCTCTTTAACTTCCAAATCAGATGGCCACATATTCCTCTTCCTCATTTTCGAGTGTCAGGTTCAGCCAATCCACTCGATTGGTTGAAGGGTGGAATCCCAAGAATCTCCATTGATTGGTATGCCAAAGGAGGAATTTTAACCAAACCAACCGCATTTGGTGTAAACGGTAATAGCCTAATGGTAGGTGGTGAGGCTGGAAAAGAAGCAGTCTTGCCTTTGAATGAACAAACGTTAGGCGCAATTGGTCGAGGAATCGCAAAGACCATGACAAGCAATCTACCAACCATTCATATTACCATTACTGGAAATACGGTAAGAGAAGAGACTGACCTTCACCGACTTGCGGAGATGGTTGGAGAGAAACTCGTTTATGAATTACAACGTCAGCAAGGATTGAGAGGAGTGAAACCATGATTAGACATAATGCATTAACCATTGGTGGAGTGTCCACGGCTAGTTTTCCTTTTAAGGTAATCGTGGAAGATAGCCCTTCTATCACAGTAAGTGAAAGTAAGACGCAATTGATCGAACACCAAGGTCTGTCAGGAGCGGTTATTCAAACCAATCCTCGCAGAAGTGTCATGGAACTGAGCTATACACTCTATCTTGTTAAACCTAGTGAAGAACAGTTATTTTCCTTTTTGAAGCTATTTTTGAAAGAAGAATTTTGGCTTGAGAACGCTAGTTTCAAGACCATACGCTTTTGGTGTTACAAGGTTCACCATACTCCAGTTCAAAAGGATAAGCTGGGGGTGTATGAGCTTAAGGTTACCTTTTCTTGTCACCCAACCAAGTGGTTCAAAACGACGACTTCGCAGGTGTTTAGAACCAGTGGTGTTATGCGATGTCAAGGTTCAGCCATCGCTTTTCCAAAGATTACCATAAGTGGCAACTCGACTAGTGAAACTAGCTTTACAATTGGGGAAGATGTCATCCGCTTGGAGCGATTACAAGAAACACTCATTATGGATAATAATCCTAGTCAGCCAAGTTTTAAGACACAAAGAGGTCAGCCTGTAAAATGGTCTGGTGATTTTCTTTCTATAGATGCAGGTAGGAATGACTCAGTTGGAGTTGTCTTAGGTGCGGGCATCACATCATTAACAATAGAAATGAATTGGGGGTGGGCATAGAGTGCTATCATTATTAGACAAAACGGTTCGAACGGCAAAATGGCATGGGAAACCACTCCCAGAGACTATAAAAGCAAGCGTTAAAGAAACCTTGAATGGGGATTTTGTCCTGAATTTTACCTATCCAATCACAGACAGCGGTCTATTTCGAGAGCTAAAAGAGGACTACCTTGTTCGTAGTCCAGTTCCAGTATTGGGACACCAGTTGTTTCGGATAAAGAAAGTAATCGAAGGAGACACCAGTCTTGAAGTTGTGGCCTATCACATATCAGATGACATCATGACTAGGTTGGTATCTCAATTTAGGTGTGAACAGGTTCCCTGTGCAACAGCTCTATCAAGCATGGTCATGGCAAGCAAGTCTCCACTGGGAGATTTTTCATTTACCAGTGACATTGTCAAGAACAGAACCTATACAACGGACAAGGAACAGACGCTGTACTCCAGCCTGATGGATGGTAAACATTCTATTCTTGGAACTTGGGAGGGTGAACTGGTTCGTGATAACCTTGCCCTAACTATAAAGGGTGAGCGGGGACAAGACCGTGGGGTAGTCATCTCTACTCACTACAATTTGAAGAAGTATCAACGAACCAAAGAAAGTACACAGATTATCACTCGTATCCATGCCACTTCAAGCTTTAAACAAGAGGGGCAGGATAGGGAAACTGTACTTCAAGTCACAGTAGACAGTCCGTTGATAAACTCCTATCCTTTCATCAATGAAGTAACCTATACCAATAATAATCTCAAAACTCGACAGGAGTTAATAGAGTGGGCTAGTAGCAAGTTTCGCTTAGAGGGAATTGATAAGCCAAAAGACGCCATCATCATTGAGGCATTTGAGTTAGATGGTCAAACTGTTCATCTAGGCGATACAGTGACTTTAAAAAGCAAGCTACACGGCATTGATGTGAGGAAGAAAGCCATCGCTTATGATTATGATCCTTTAGCTAAGAATTACCGCTCTATCACTTTTGATGATAAGGCAAGTATTGGCACAGGTAAAACTGGTGGGAGCATAACTACACTAGCAAATAATCTCATTGATGGGAATAAGCGGAGTGAGGATGTTGCCGTTGAAATTGCTCTTGAGAATGCCAATAAAGCCTTTGATGCAGAATTTGAGAAACGTCAAGTAGCCATTGATAACGCTATTGAACAGGCTCAAAGTCATGGGGAGGTTTATGCGGATCGATTAAAGGCCAGCATTGATAATGAACTTAGTTCTATTCACCAACAGATGCGGCAACATGAAGAGGAGCAGCAACGCACAACTCGTGATTTATTGGCGAAGGCTGGTGTAAATAGCAACCTAACCACAGAAGCCAAACTGAAGGCAGAACAGGCTCAGACTGGGGCAACTGAAGCCCTCAGAAGGGCAGAACAAGCCAAGCTTGATGCCATTCAAGAAGCTAACCGCTTGACTTCGACGGAGCGTAGTCAAACTGAGACAAAGATTGCGACAGCGAAATCACAAGCTATCACTGAAGCTAGTCGATTGGTTGATGTAGCAAAATCACTATTAGGTGGACAGTTGGCTACAGTAAGTACCAATCTCTCACAAACCAAGGAAGATATAAAACTTCTTGCGAGTAAGCAACTGGTGGATAGTCTGACTGGTCGAGTAACGGGTGCAGAATCCATGATTCAAGTGCAAGCAGACCAAATTTCTCAGCGAGTAAAGACTAGCGATTTTAACCAAGCAAAACAGAGAATCGAAACTGCAGAGTCAACGATTACTCAATTGGGGAATCGTATTACAACTGAAATCAGTCAAGTGGATGCGAAAATTCCAACTAGCCTAGATGGCCTAAATTTGATGACTGGTACTCGTGATTGGTCGAATAAAGGAAATGCCTGGCATTTAGGAAACAATTGGTTTACTGAAACAGAGAATTTCAGAGGACTGGTAGTTCGTTCGACCCAAGCGGGTTATAACGGAAGTCATCAGAATATTGTTGTGAAAGCAGGAGATGTCATTACTTTTAGCTTTTATGCCAAAGCAAATCAGCCACTTTCTTCCATCAAAGTTTCAGCGATTTGGTCCGGTTCGAGTGTCTATCGTGCTCCAGTCGCAAGAGTGAGAGAGTCTGACGATATTATTTCTGTCACCAGTGACTGGAAACGCTACTGGAAAACAGTTCATGTATTATCTGATGGTTCACTCCAATTTCGGACAGAGTACAATGGCAGTACTATCCCAAATGGCAATAAATTCTATGTGGCAGGATTGAAAGTTGCAAAGACCTCACTAGACACAGGTTATTCAGAAAATCCAGCAGATATAGCTGGTGAATTGACCACCCAACGGACACTCATCACTCAAACGGCTTCTGGTGTAGAGCAGGTTTCTACAAGATTAACCGAAGCAAATGGAAAGATTTCTAGTAGTGAAACCCATATTCGACAATTAGTTTCGGATGTATCCTCAAAGGTCAGTCAAACGGATTTTAATAACTTGAAACGGACTGTTGAGGGACATACTACATCCATCCAACAAACACAGCAATCTATTTTGCTTAAGGCTGATAAGACAGTTCTTGAAGGTGTAAAAACAACCGCTGACAATGCCTTGGCTAAGGCCAACACAAACGCTAGTCAGATTACCCAAACCAAGGCTGATTTACGGATTGCCAATGATGCCATCTCACAGAAAGTCGCAAAGACGGATTTTAATAGCTTGACTAGTCGAGTAGCAAATGCAGAAACCACTATCCGCACACAGGCTGGGCAAATTGAGCAACGACTGACGAGTACGCAAGTTGAATCTGCTATTAACTCAAAAGGCTACCAAACTAAGTCTCAGGTTGATTCCAATATTGCGGGTCGTGGCTATCTTACGAGCAGTTCGTTACAACCCTATGCAACGACAACTAGTGTGCAGAATTTGGTCAAAACAACCTCTGATAGTTTTACCCAGCGAATTAGTCAAACGGAAAGCAGAATCCCTACCTCAGTTTCGCATCGCAACTTGATAGCTGGTACTTCGGATAGATGGAGTCCTTATCAGACGATAAATGCCACAAGCAACTGGGTAGCCTCTTTAGGAAGGGTGCAATTTGGAGATAGTAGTGGTATCTATGTTGGGTCAAAAGTGCATTTATATGTTCATGTCTCAGCGGATGAGATTACTTTTGACCCTGCTGTAACTACTCGTACTATGAAACTTCAAGGTCCAATCTTGGATAACCAAAATGCTTGGACATGGACCAACTGGAATTTGTATCACCCTTTCTACAATAAGTGGAGCAGCAATCTGACGACGGGCAACAATTATCGGTTAATCAAACTAACCTCTACCATCACTCAAGAGATGTACCAACACTCTAAAGGTTTTGAACTTCAAGTCAGAATTGATGGGGTTAAGACAGGTAAGTTTCATGTGAGAGCCTTAATGGTATCAACTGGTGATATCTTTCCAGACTATTGGACACCGTCATTAGACGACTTTACGACTGTAACTGACTTTCATGAAGTGCGGGATACTGTAAGCAGTCACACTCGGACCATTGGAGATCACACCAATCAAATCAGTCAGGTTGTTCAAACGGCTACTGGGATTGTGACACGAGTTGGCAATCTAGAAACAAGTCGAGCAACAACTGCCACAGTAAATGCCATTCAAACGCAGGTTTCAACACTTGCAGGGGCGTGGTCGGTTCGAAATCTGACCAGTGCAGGGACAGTCCTGAGTCAGCTCAATCTTAATAAGGATGGCACAGTCAAGATTGATGGAAAACTCGTTCAAATTACTGGCACTACCTATATCCAAGATGGTGTGATAGCGAGCGGTAAGATTGCCAGTCTTGATGCAGGCAAGATTACGTCAGGCATCATCTCAGCAGCTCGAATTGGAGCAGAAGCTATCACTGCGGATAAGTTAAAGGTTGACCAGGCATTCTTTACCAAGTTTATGGCTACAGAAGCTTACCTCAAGCAGTTGTTTGCCAAATCAGCCTTCATAACCCAAGTGCAGTCAGTGACCCTATCGGCCAACAAAATTTCTGGAGGCATTTTGTCAGCAATCAACGGAGCTATGAAAATCAATCTATCACTTGGAAACATCAAGTTCTATACCAACTCTCCATCCATTTCTCGTGAGGTTAGTGGATATCCCCACCAATGGGTTTCCTTTGAGACAGGAACATCAAACGGTAAACCATGTGGTGTAACCATTATCGGTTCGAATCGATGGAACAACTGGAATGCAAATGACGGTGGCTTTGTAGGGATTCGAGCGTGGAACGGTACTGATACTGACCAAATTGATGTGGTAGGTGATAAAGTTCGCTTAGCAAGTGCTCCATATACCAATCCAGATGGGTGGGAGATTGTAACGTTGCCTAACCGGCTGAGTATTGATGCCTTTAAAGCATCCGACCGACCAAGTTCTATTTTGAATATCGGAGATATCCGCATCTATCGAAATGGGACAACCATGTCAGCTTGAAAGACGTACTTCATCAATTCAATCACAATTTTAAACACTTAGTAAACATCACAGGTCGAGGTGACGTCATCTTGACTTGGGATACGATTAAATAAAGGAGTTCACAGATGAATCTAGAACAAATCAACCAATCACTAAAACTAACTATCCAGGAGCTTGTCACAAAGCTATCTGATGAAATTACCGCTAAGAACCTCATTGCCATCCAATTGGTGGAAAGGGATGAGGAACTTAGCCTATTGCGTAAAGAAAAACAGGAATTGACTGAGCTATTAGAAGTTCAGACAAAACCTGAAGAAAGGAAAGGAAAATAGTTATCATGGCACTTCTCAATATTGACAAAGTAACAGAACCATTTGATTTGGAAACAGCTCTCGCTTACATGCGTAAGAATGGAGAGTTCATTCGTTGTAAGACAGCAGAGCAGGATTTTTACATGTATCTTGAAGAGGTAAGGCGACCTGCCATAAAAAATGGAAAGCGGCAGTTGGTTACAACAGAAACAGTTTGGGCTTTTAATCAGTGGGGTAGTACGACATTAACTCTGAACCTTTCTGATTTATTCCATGAATGTTTTTACCTGATGCGGTTTGATGAGAACGGTCAACCGGATTGGTCAGACCCTACCATTGTGCAGGAAGGTTCAGTAGAAAGTGAGGTGACCGATGAAGGAACTGTTAACTCTTAATAAGATTTTATTTTCCATGATTGGAGGCTTGATTGGTAGTCTATTTGGAGAGTTGGATGGTATCCTATATGCCCTACTTGTCTTCATTATTATTGACTATCTAACAGGAATTTTTGCGGCAGTTGTAGAGAAACAATTGTCAAGTAGTATCGGCTTTCGTGGCATCTTTAAAAAGATAGCCATTTTATTTTTAGTTTCTCTAGGTCATCTGATTGATACTGCAATTATCAAGCAGGGTGGAACCATTCGAACCATGGTCATTTTCTTTTATCTCAGTAATGAGGGGTTAAGTATTCTAGAAAATACCGTTCGAATTGGTTTACCGATACCTGAGAAACTACAAGCAATCTTAAAACAAATCAACGAGAGGTGAGAAGATATGGGAAAACATCTAGTCATTTGTGGTCATGGGCAAGGGCGAACTGGCTATGATCCTGGAGCAGTGAATGCCAAACTAGGTATCACAGAAGCAGGAAAGGTTCGAGAATTAGCCAAGTTAATGTCTAGGTACAGTGGACAACAGATTGATTTTATTACCGAACAAAATGTTTATGATTATCGGAGTATTACTAGTATTGGTAAGGGATACGACTCGATTACTGAATTGCACTTCAATGCCTTTAATGGTAGTGCCAAGGGGACAGAAGTCTTGATTCAATCTTCCCTAGAAGCAGACAAGGAAGATATGGCTATCCTCTCTCTCCTTTCACGTTATTTCCAAAATCGTGGCATTAAGAAGGTAGATTGGCTCTATAATGCCAACCAAGCAGCAAGTCGTGGATACACCTATCGTTTGGTGGAAATTGCCTTCATTGATAATGAACAAGATATGGCGATTTTTGAGAACAAGAAAGAGGACATTGCGAGAGGTCTTGTATCAGCTATAACAGGAGTTGAAGTCAAGACCATTGTTCCCTCGCCCCCCAGTTCAACCGTTGGGAGTTCAGGAACTCCTTCAAAACCAATCTATCTTGTTGGTGATAGTCTTAGGGTGTTGCCTCATGCGACTCATTATCAGACTGGTCAGAAAATCGCTAACTGGGTCAAGGGGCGTACCTACAAAATCCTCCAAGTAAAAAATGTTCACCAGTCCAACAGTAAGAGAGCTTATCTACTTGATGGAATCAAGTCTTGGGTGCTTGAGCAGGATGTAGAAGGAACTACTAAAGGCCATAGTGAGCAGACCTATCAAGCACAGAAGGGTGATACGTATTATGGAATCGCTCGGAAGTTTGGTTTAACAGTTGATGCTCTTCTAGCGGTTAATGGCCTGAAGAAGACGGATATTTTAAGAGTTGGACAAACTCTAAAGGTTAACGCAGCTTCACGGATAACAACCGCTATTCCAACCAGTGTTGCAAGCCGTGTGGTTGCGTCAGCTTTATCTAAGGTCGGTCAAAAGGTGACCGTTCCTTCTAACCCTTATGGTGGACAGTGCGTTGCCTTGGTGGATAAGATTGTTCAAGAACTTACGGACAAGAATATGTCCTATACTAATGCCATTGATTGTTTGAAGAAAGCAAAATCAAATGGTTTCCAAGTAATCTACGATACTTGGGGTGTGAATCCTAAAGCAGGTGATTTTTATGTCATTCAGACGGATGGTTTGGTATATGGTCACATTGGTGTCTGTGTGACGGATTCAGATGGAAAAAGTATTGATGGTGTGGAACAGAATATTGATGGATATTCTGACCATAATAAGAACGGTATCAATGACCAATTGGAAATTGGTGGTGGTGGAATTACTCGTCGTGTGAAACGTCAATGGATGGCGGATGGCTCACTCTACGATTCAACTGGAACAATTAAACTCGGTAAAGTTGTAGGTTGGTTTAGAATTTCATAATTAAGATATAAGCCTGGTGGAAACATCAGGCTTTATTTTTTTGCTTTTTTTCAATAAGTGCGGAAAAAATACTCCCAAACCTACCTAGTAAGGTAGGAGGATAATATGGACGTTCAAAAAATTAATAATGAGATGACCTATCAACTTACAATGATACAAGCAAAGGTACTTCTAAATAAAGGAGCAATCACAATTGAGGAATTTGAACTTTTTAGGCAATTGATGCTTGAAAAATATCAACCATTTATAAGTCAATTATCGACCTAATAACTGGATATTTTTTTCTTTTAGAGTGATATATAGTAGCGAAAGGAGTGTATTAAATTGAGAACTATTAGAAGAATACAACCCATAAAATCGCCCTGCAAGCCAAAATTAAAAGTTGCGGCATACGCAAGGGTTTCTGATAGTCGTCTTCATCATTCTCTGTCAACACAGATTAGCTACTATAACCGTTTGATACAAGCACATCCAGACTGGGAATTGGTAGGGATTTATTATGATGAAGGCATAAGTGGTAAAGAACAAAGTAATCGACAAGGCTTTCAAAATCTTATAAAGCATTGTGAAGATGGAAAGATTGATAGAATAATCACTAAGTCAATCGCTCGTTTTGGTCGAAATACAGTTGAATTACTAACCACTGTTCGACAATTACGTCTGAAAAATATTGGTGTTACTTTTGAGAAAGAAAATATAGATAGTCTTAGCTCAGAAGGAGAATTGATGTTAACCCTCCTTGCCTCAGTAGCTCAAGAGGAGTCTCAAAACATGAGTGAAAATATAAGGTGGCGAATCCAAAAGAAGTTTGAAAAAGGGATTCCGCACACTCCACAGGATATGTATGGATACCGTTGGGATGGAGAACAATATCAGATTGAACCTAATGAGGCAAAAGTTATTCGTAATGTCTTTAAATGGTATCTGGATGGAGATTCGGTTCAGCAGATAGTTGATAAACTCAATCAGGAGCATGTCTTAACAAGACTTGGTAATCCATTTACTGTAGCAAGTATCAGAGAATTCTTCAAGCAAGAAGCATACTTTGGTCGCCTTGTCTTACAGAAGACCTATCGTGAAGCATTCTCTAGAAATCCGAAAAGGAATAAAGGTCAACGAAATAAGTACATCATTGAAAATGCACACGAGCCAATTGTTACAAAAGAGTATTTTGATTTAGTACTTCATGAGAAGGAGCGAAGATATCAGTTAATGAGTCAAGAAAGCCACTTAAATAAAGGTATCTTTCGTGACAAAATTTTTTGTTCAGAATGCGAATGTTTGATGATTGTTAAAGTGGATTCAAAACAAGTTAATAAAACCGTACGATATTATTGTAGGACACGTAATCGTTTCGGAGCATCATCATGTTCATGTAGGACGCTAGGAGAAAAACGACTTTTGGCATCGTTTAAAAGCAAGTTAGGTATTGTTCCAGATAAAGAGTGGGTTGAAAATAATATTAAACACATCGAGTATGACTTTGGTCAACGTATCATCTGGGTTATACCAGTAAAAGGAAGGAAATATACCATAGAAATTAGAGAGGGGCGATATTAGTGAAGAAAGTAATTACTATTGAAGCTACACCAAGAATTATTAGGTCAAGTTCAGATGATTTCTCTTTGAAAAAGCGTAGAGTTGCAGGCTATGCTAGGGTATCAACTGACCATGAAGACCAAGCAACAAGCTATGAGTCACAGATGCGGTACTACTCTGAATACATTAATGGGAGGGATGATTGGGAATTTGTTAAAATGTACTCTGATGAAGGTATCAGCGGGACAAACACAAAATTAAGAACTGGTTTCAAAGCTATGGTGGAAGATGCACTCAATGGCAAAATCGATTTGATTATTACAAAATCTGTTAGTCGATTTGCGAGGAATACCGTAGACTCACTGACTACGGTTAGGCAGTTGAAAGAGGTAGGTGTAGAAATCTACTTTGAGAAAGAAAACATCTGGACATTAGATTCAAAAGGTGAACTACTCATAACTATCATGTCTAGTTTGGCACAAGAAGAAAGTAGGAGCATATCCGAGAACGTAACTTGGGGCTTAAGGAAACAATTCGCAGAAGGGAAGGTTCATTTTCCTTATACCAATGTTTTAGGCTTCAAGGCAGGTGAAGATGGGGCAATTGTAGTTGATCAGGATGAAGCCATAACTGTTAGGTACATCTTTCAGCAAGCACTTATTGGAAAATCACCATATCATATCGCAAAGGATTTGACTGAACAAGGTATACCTTCTCCTAGCGGCAAATCTCAATGGAACGCAACCACAATCAAGCGAATGCTTAGAAATGAGAAGTATAAAGGGGATGCCTTACTACAGAAAACTTTTACAATTGATTTTCTGACCAAAAAGAAGAATATCAACAGAGGTGAGTTGCCTCAGTATTATGTGGAGAATAACCATGAAGCAATAGTTGATAGAGAGACCTTTGATGCAGTTCAACAAGTGCTCGATAATAAAGGAAGAAAGTCGAGTACAACAATCTTCAGCTCAAAACTAGTATGTGGAGATTGTGGTCATTTCTTTGGTAGCAAGGTATGGCATTCAACCTCAAAATATCGTAGAGTTATTTATCAATGTAATGAGAAGTATAGCGGAGATAAGCGATGCAATACTCCACATGTCACTGAAGAGGAGGTCAAAGATTGGTTCGTTACAGCCATCAATAAGGTCATTGTCAATAGAGATGAGATTATTGGAAATCTTGAAATCTTGCTTGAAATTAGTGGGACTGATGCTTTAGAACAACAGATGAAAGAGTTGGAGAATGAAGTTGAAGTTGTCTCACAGATAATATTAAAACTTGTCACAGATAATGCAATGAAGCCACAAGACCAAGATGTCTACCAGGAAAAGTATAGGAACTGGGTTTGTAGATATAATTCTTTATTAACAAATCAGGAATCAATGGAGAAACAATACTTAGAGAAAAGCAAGAAAAATAAGGATCTTCAAGAATTTATTAACATCTTGAAAAGACAAGTGGATTTGATTTCTGGTTTTGATGAATTACTCTGGTATACGACAGTCCAAGCAATTACCATTGATTCAGAGAAAAGAGTATCATTTTCGTTTAAAAATGACACAGTCATAGTTATATGAAATCGCGGCCACTTTATTATTGTTTATTGTTGATCAGATTTATCTAAGTAATTCTCTAATGAGATACTTGACATGATATACTTTTCAGTTTATACTTGATGTAACTTAAAAATACCCTGCAGACGGTAAAGAGGTTCGATTCCTCTCCCCATCATACTTTGCTAACCGGAAATGCAGGCTCTCCCCAACTTAGTTCGGTAGTTGCACCTGCAGCTGCTGAAGTACTTATAGACTTAGTAAGTAATTGGTTTGCCACATGGCTAGAAAATAAGGAGAAAAAAACTATGGTCACTGTAATTAGTTTAATTTTTAAGTTTTCGTGCCTCGTTGTAGCGGTGGGGGCTTGCATGGTAGCGGTAGCGAATACGAGGCATTACAAAAGGGCATTTCTAAATGAAGTGCCTTTTTGTAATGCACGCATCAATCCAACCATATTTAAATTGTATCAAAATGACTACTCATACCGATACGGACCATGTGGGCGATGTGCTGGAAGTGGCTAAGCAGGTCCAAATTGGTCAAATTTACGTGTCGCCTGGAAGCCTGACGGTGCCTGACTTTGTAGCCACATTGAAAGAAATCAATGTCCCTGTTCATGTAGTGAAAGTGGGCGACCGCTTGCCGATTTTTGACTCTTATCTGGAGGTCCTCTATCCAGACGGGACAGGCGACGGTGGCAATAATGACTCTGTTGTCCTTTACGGTCGCTTGTTGGAAACTAATTTTCTCTTTACAGGGGATTTGGAGCAGGGGGAGCTGGATTTGATAGAAAGCTATCCGCAGCTACCTGTTGATGTCCTCAAAGCTGGTCACCACGGCTCCCAAGGCTCTTCCTATCCTGAATTTCTAGACCATATCGGAGCCAAGATTGCCCTGGTATCAGCAGGAGAAAACAACCGCTACAAGCACCCTCACCAAGAAACCTTGGACCGCTTTGACAGTCGAAATATCCAAGTCTATCGCACCGACCAGCAAGGAGCCATTCGCTTCCGAGGTTGGAAAGAGTGGAGGATTGAAACGGTGAGGGAGTAGATTTTGGTAGTAAGCTATATAATTATAGTTTGTTTAGTTTCCTAACAACTATTGTTAGGAAATTTTCTTGTTTTGGTGAGATTGCTAGCGTTTTCTTTGCATTTCACTCTTCTTACTTATATAATTGTAGTAGAGTTTTTATTTGGCTCAAAAGGAGACTATATTTTAATGAATTTAAATTTTTTACAAAAGAAGCACCATTTTGGTATACGTAAGTTTTCCATCGGTGTCGTGTCAGTTGCTCTGGCCATTAGCTTTAGCGTCCTTGGAGGGCAGGTTGCGGCTGCGCAAGAGGTAAGTCAAGTGCCTACTAGTAGTCAACAAACTAGTCAGTCAGTAACAGATGAGCCAAGTCAACAGCAGGAAACCAATGAAGTAGCTGTTCAAACTCCAGAAACCCTTGGTTCCCTACTAAACGAAGCTACACAGGAGAACCTAGCTCAAGAAAGCCAGCTTGTAGAAGTAGAACCAGCTATTCAGAAGGAAGTGGTCTCTCAAGGCATTTCAGCACCCCAAGCAGCACTTCCTGCAGAAGAGCAGTCAAATCCAGCTGGTGATGAGAACATTCTCCCAGCCGAAAATTTTCATCAGGTTGCTGAGCCAGTAGAACCAGATCCTATTCAAACGAAACAAGAACCAGCAGGTTCAACGGACGAGGCTACTCAACCAGTTCAACCAACTGAAACAGCAGCAGTAGAATCTGCTCCGACCGACCAGCTAGCAGAAACATCAGCAGTAGAATCTGCTCCGACTGACCAGCTAGCAAAAGAAGTAGTCCAACCCGTACTTCGTTCAGTATCCATGGCTCGTAGTGTAGCTGCCAATGAAGTTGCTAAATTGCCACTAGATGACCAAGGGGAGCTTATGACCTCCGTCAATGGAAAAACAGTTCAGCAGTTTCAAGTGGTTTATTCGGATGGTAGTAGTCAGATAGTCCCTGCGACGACTCAGCCGACGACAAGCCAGACCAGAGAGGCAGTTGCGCAGCAGGTTGCTTCGCTGAAAAATGATTTTGCGGCTGTGACCTATGACTCACTCTATCCTTACTTGGGCCATCAAGAAAGTTTTCTTGAAAAAAATGCTCTAGAGACGGCCATTCGGAAGGAAAATGGGGGAAATGCTCTGTCAGCCGACCAGCTGCAGTCTCTCAAGCAGACAGCTTATATGGATATGCTGGATATGAGGGAGAGTTTTGAGCGAGTAAAGGCTAAGATTGAAACGAGTCTGACGGGTATTTTTGAGAAATCAAGCCAAGTCAATGTAGAGGATATCCGTCGTAATAAGGAGAAGATTTTAGCAGGTCTTTCCTATCTGGATCGTCAATATTCCTTTGAATTTGGTCAACATCAGGCCCAAGATTTAATCTTGTATCACCCTCAGGTTTTTGGTGGTGGCGGGAGTCCTCTTGGAACTCTTACTATCTTGAATACCCTGACCTATCGTGATTTGACCTTGGGACAGTCAGCGACTACTTACCAAACCAAACTAGCTCCAATTACAAATCAAGCTGATATTTTCTCCTTTGTGGAGAAGGGAGTTAGCCTTTTTGAGCCAAGTAAAACAGGGGAGCAATGGTTTAAGGAGACCAGTAAGGCTCATCTGGCAGAGTCCCAATCTCCTTACGGCGATTCTTCACTCTATCAGAAATTAAAGAGCAATGCACGTCTAAATAACCACCTCATTCCTCTCCTGACCCTACCTAGTGATCTCATATATGCCATTAGCACTTCAAACACAGTCAACTACGGTTTGACGGAATCCTATGTTCGACCAGGTGACCAGACCGGCTTGGCAACATTTAAAGCTAACTTACAATCCTATGCTGATGACCAGGAAAGCTTTTTGAAATTCTGGCATCGTATCAGTCAGAACAAGGATATTCTAGCCAATCATGAAACCATTATTGTGATTGATAGTCCGCAGAAACTAGGGACAGCTACTCAGCGCGTTCAAGAACTTTATTCACCAAAATATGGTTCAAGTGTTTTAGAAGGGGTCGAGAAATTTATCAGACCGCTCAACCTTTATGCCAACTTTTTACAAGCTGATGGTCAGGCCAATGGAAAGACTTCTATTAACCTCTTCTTGAAAAAATCCCTGTCTGAGGCAGGTCAGTCTGTCTATACCCATGAATTGACCCATATGTTTGATAAGAACGTTTGGTTAAATGGCTATGATAGACGAGCTGGCCAGTTACAAGAAGTTTTTGCCAGAGGAATGTTTGAGTCTATGGATGTTGCCAAAACACCCTATCAAGACCCGAGCTTTATTATCAATACCGCCTTTCGCATGGGAGACAATCGGACACAAAATGCTAGTCCAGACCGTTTCCAAACAAGTGATGACCTCAAGACCTATATGCAGGGTATCTTGGACGTCTTGTACACTTTAGACTACGCAGAAGCTCAGTCTATCTTGGGTCAGATACCTGAAGACAGGGCGGTCCTACTTAATCAGCTGAGCCTTGTCGCAAGTGCCAATGGTGGTCAGACAGATCAATCTCAACCGATTTCGAGAGATTTAGCAGCAGGTTTGCAATCTGTCCATGATTTTGTAGATAATCAATTGATTTCCGGTCGCTACAAGTTTGATGGTCTCAATACCACAGGAATAGCTCGAACCAATTCTTACTACACCATTCCTCTCTTTGAGCCTATCTATGCAGGTCTGCAAAACAATGCAGGAACAGTAGGTGATATTAGCTTTAGAAGAAATGCCTATGATATTCTAGGAGAATATGGTTATGAAAAAGGAATGGTAGCCTATGTTTCTGGCCAGCATGCCAATGATCAGGCAGCTTTGAATGCCATTATGCCAGAATATGGAGGAGACCTAGCAACCTTTAAGAAAGCTATGTTTGACCGTCGCATCGCCAAGGTTACCGAACTAAAATCCACTAGTGTAGCCAGCGATTTCGCTGCTATTCAGAGTTTGATGGATGCAGCCATTGCCAAAGATTTGCAACAGATGAAACTTAATGCAACCAACAAGGTAGCCTTGTCAACCAGAGTTTCAGCTGTTCAAGAATTGAAAAAGAGCATCTTCCAGGCTTATTTGAAGGATACAGATGACTTCCGTTCAAGTATTTATCAAGAAGTTCAGGCGCGTGACCTGTATGTCACTCAGGGAGATGAGCAATCCAGAGACGGTCAAGGAACAGAAGGTAATCCATATCATAGCTTGACTTATGCACTTTCTCAAGCTAGGGATGGTGATACCATCAAATTGGTAAGTGATGTTCAACATCGTCAAGAAACGCCTTTCCTTATCAATAAGGCGGTCACAATTGATGGTCAAGGGCATCGCCTCACCTTCCGAGGTCCAAATGTAGAATTGGGTAATGATGTAACCTTTGCCAACATGACGCTGAATATGATTGTAGATGCCAGTCAACAAGCAACGCTCTATGCCAATGGTTACCATTTGACCTTTGATAGAGTTTCTACAACCATAAGTCAAGCTCAAAGCAATCTCCGTCCAAGCCTGGTTGCCGGCTCTCGTACGGGCGATCCAGCAGGAAGCCATGGGCAAATTACTATTACCAACGGAAGTTCAGATACACGATTTAACACAATCTACGCAGGAAATGCAGATTCAGCAAGCAGCATTCCTGTGACAATTTCAATCCTGTCGGATTTTGTCAATGCCGATCAAGGTATTAAACTGTCAGGTGTTAATGGGGAGCTTGTTGAGGGACCAGTGTCTGTTATTTCAAAATCTAGTAGTTTGAAATCAATTGACGGTAATGGTAGTTTGGATAATAAGGTTACGATTGACACTGCACGCATTCACGGATTGAATGTACAAAATATCCAAACTTTAGAATTGGTCAATAAGGCAGATGTTAGTTTAGCCAGTCAGGTATCTGAGATTTCAACAGGTGTAGAACTTGCAACTGGCACGCAGTTGATCATTGCCAATGATCCAGTAACTCTGGGAAATCTATCTGGTCAAGGAAAAGTCATTGTCCCAGCTACAGCTAGCCTAGCAGTAACAGGTAGCATTGAAGGTACTGTTGAAGTTCTTGTTAGAGGATTTGAGCATAATCTAAGTCCTCATGTTGATAAGGTATTCGTGACTGCTGAAGGTGGCTTTGCAGATACTATTCGAATTGCCTTGGAAAACCAATCGGACCGTTTTAGCTTGAGCAATGAGGGAATTTCCTATCGTTTGGTAGAGCCGACTCAGACACCACAGAACCTCCAAATCAACCTTCGTTTCAAAGAAGGTGAAACAGTAGTCAAAGAAGAAAACTTGACCTTGCAAGTAGGTTCCTCTGTGACAGATTTGGTAGCACGTTTGCCTCAACCAGCCCAAGGACATTATGAAATTGCATCAAGTTTTGACCAGACTCAATTGAACAACCTGCAAATATCTCAGACAATTGAGATTCCATTGGAATTAATCACCCCTGCCCTACCAGTTAAAGTATTCGATAAAACTGCGGTTACAGGTCTTGAATTGGTGACCCCACCGACTAAGACAGACTATCGTCCAGCTGAAACAGTGGAATTGGTAGGTCTTCAAGTGAAGCTAGTGGACAATCAAGGTCTATCCAAAACCATCACTCCAGACCAATTCAAGGAGTACGGTGTGGAAGTGGCGCCTGTTACCCTGACCCCACAAGTTACTAGTCTGCAACTCCGTAAGGACACTCATGAGGTGGCTATTCCAATTCAGGTTACCCCATGGAAAGCAGATGTTTATTCGGTTACTGTCGGAGATAAGTATGTCTATGAAACAGATGACGATTTGACTGCGGTGGGAACTGCTATTTTGGCCAAGGTTCAGGTTGATGCCCAGGCAGGTCCTGTTGAAAGGAGTCTTGTAAATCCTCTTCCCACAACCCTTGGTGAACATACTATTCCAGTCCTTGTTCGATTTGATGACGGCAGTCAGGAGCAGGTATTTGTTCAAGTGATTGTCCAGAAAACAGAAAATGGCAAGGGAGTCACTCATGAATTGCCAATCGGTGTTCTTCCAAAATCCGATCTCTATCAAGCTCAGGTTACAGGTTCCGCCCAAGCCCTTCCAACTAGCACTAGTGAAGTAATCACGGCTGAAATCTTGAAGCAAATCAGTCTTCCGACCGCAGCCGGTCAAGTTGATTTTGAAGTTGTAGGCTCACTGCCACAGTCCAGCGGTGATTATTCTATTACCGTTCGAGTGGTTTATGATGATCGTAGTCAAGAAGAAGTCGCCGTTCCTCTTCATATTCTCTTTGTAGAAAATGGCAAGGGCGTCAAACATGAACTGCCAGAAGGTGTTCTTCCAAAATCCGATCTCTATCAAGCTCAGGTTACAGGAACAGCCCAAGTTCTTCCAACTAGCACTAGTGAAGCAACTACGGCTGAAATTTTGAAGCAAATCAGTCTTCCGACCGCAGCCGGTCAAGTTGATTTTGAAGTTGTAGGCTCACTACCACAGTCCAGCGGTGATTATTATATTACCGTTCGAGTGGTTTATGATGATCGTAGTCAAGAAGAAGTCGCTGTTCCTCTTCATATTCTCTTTGTAGAAAATGGCAAGGGCGTCAAACATGAACTGCCAGTCGGCGTTCTTCCCCCGCTAGAAGTAGCTAAAGGAACTTTTGTGGTTTCAGAGAAAGGGACAGGAGAAAATAGTCCAAAGCCAGCCGCAAAAGAAATGGCAGTCCCTGTGAGTGCTGTTGAACAGAAAAAATTGTCTAATAGGCAGTTACCTGAAACAGGAGACAAGAATGATCTTGTCCTGGTTGGCTTAATGCTTGCACTCTTTAATCTGGTCTTTTTGAAGCATGGTAAGAAATCTCATCATTCTCTTTATAGAGGAGATGAGAAATAGTAGCAATGAATCCCAGTTTCGACTGAGTATTCATTCCCTTAAATACTACAAATCGAATTCTATCCTAATTTTGAAGGCAGAAGCTAAATGTATTAGTTTCTGCCCTTTTTTATAATTGATAGAAGAATTGATACTTTTCAAAAATCAAAAACAAACCTTGCTAGCTGAAAACAAAAGTTCTATTCGCACATGTCGAAACGAACTGTTCGTTTTAGCTCCAACTTCGAAATGATTCCCCGACCATTGAAAACGGTTTGGTTTTGATTTTAATTGAGTATGACTAATCTATTTTTATTAATGAGTTTGTTTTCTATTTTTATTTCAACATGGTATAATTTATTAAGAATTAGAGGTATACATGTTAGTTATTGAACAGATTGAAAAATTAAAAAAAGAGAAATTAGAGCTTCTGACCGTTTTATGCGGTGAAGACATCGGACAATACCAAATAGCGAAAGACTTACTTCTGAGGAAGCTTGATTTTGATGCGGCAGATTTAGGTTTTGCCTATTTTGATATGTCGGAGGCTGATTATCATCAGGTAGATTTGGACTTAGTTTCTCTTCCTTTCTTTTCAGATGAAAAAATAGTGATTCTTGATTATTTTGCAGATTTAACGACAGATAAAAAACGGCATTTGACGGATGATGAACTCAAACAGTTTGAGGCCTATTTGGAAAATCCTGTCGAAACAACACGTTTGGTCATTCTAGCACCGGGTAAGTTGGACAGTAAGCGTCGTCTGGTCAAACTCCTCAAACGAGATGGACTAGTATTAGAAGCCAATCCCCTGAAGGAGCTGGATTTGAAAAATCATTTCCAGAAAGAGATAATGCGTCTTGGATTGCAGATGGGAGGAGAGGTTTTTCAATATCTTTTAGAAAAGTCCAATTTTGATTTTTCAGAAATCAGTAAGAACCTGGTCTTTCTTCAATCTTATAAGGGAAAAGAGACGATTGAAATTTCAGATATTGATGCGGCTATCCCCAAAACACTACAAGATAATATCTTTGATTTAACACAGTTAATTCTACAATCCAAGGTAGACGAGGCTCGCAACTTAGTTCGTGACTTGCGGTTGCAAGGGGAGGAAGAGGTTAAGTTGATTGCCATCATGCTAACTCAATTTCGAACCTATCTACAGGTGCAAATACTACTAGAGCAAGGCCGAGGGGAACAGCAGATAGTAGCTGAGTTATCGACTATTATGGGGCGTAAGGTGAATCCATACCAAGTAAAGTATGCTTTGCGTGATTCACGCCATCTGTCCATTGGATTTTTGAAAAAAGTCGTTAAGCTCCTAATCGATACAGATTTTCAAATTAAAACAGGCCAATTTGATAAGGATTATTTATTTGATTTGGTATTATTAAAAATTGCGACCACATAGTAAAAAGAGTATTTTTAGACCGAGGGTCAACCGTAGTTTCAGACAAATAAATTGAAAAGGCTCTCACATTGGAGTAGAATAGAACTATCACTTAGTATAGGAGAAAACGAAAATGGCAATTATTTTACCAGACCTTCCATACGCATACGATGCTTTGGAACCACATATTGATGCAGAAACAATGACCCTTCACCACGATAAGCACCATGCGACTTATGTTGCAAATGCTAATGCTGCCCTTGAAAAACACCCTGAAATTGGCGAAGACTTGGTAGCTCTTTTGTCAGATGTGGAGCAAATTCCAGCTGACATCCGCCAAGCTTTGATCAACAACGGTGGTGGTCATTTGAACCATGCTCTTTTCTGGGAATTGCTTTCACCTGAAAAAACAGAAATTTCAGCAGAATTGGCAGCAGACATTGATGCAACTTTTGGTTCATTTGATGCTTTCAAAGAAGCCTTCACTGCAGCAGCAACAACTCGTTTCGGTTCAGGTTGGGCTTTCTTGGTTGTTAATAAAGAAGGCAAGTTGGAAGTTATCTCAACTGCTAACCAAGACACACCAATCATGCAAGGTTTGAAACCAATTTTGGCATTGGATGTTTGGGAACATGCTTACTACCTTAACTACCGCAATGTCCGTCCAAACTACATCAAAGCCTTCTTTGAAGTAATCAACTGGGACAAGGTTAACGAACTTTATAAAGCAGCTAAATAAGAACAGTTCTCTTCCGTTTGGAAGAGATTTTTTAGTTGCGAAGAGTACTTTGGAGAGAATTGTGTAAGGAAGAGGGATGATTTTTCGTATTATGGATAAAAATAACAAGATATTTTCAGAAAAATGATGTAAAAGTAAGAATAAACGAATATTTTTATAATTTTTTGTTATAAATGACTGATTTAATATTGAAAAGCCGTAGGAAAAGGATTATTATAGATATGTCAATATGACAAAAAATAGAAGGAGCATTGATTTGCTTATGAAAAAGAATATTCGGTTGAAAAGCAGTGTACTAGTCCTTGTAGCTGGTTTTAGTGTCATTACAACACAGGCTGTTTTAGCAGATGAATTAGCTGTCCAAATTATGGGAGTTAATGATTTCCATGGTGCGCTTGATACGACAGGGACAGCGCGATTAGAGGGGGAAACAGTTCGGAATGCAGGAACTGCAGCCTTGCTTGATGCTTACATGGATGATTCGCAAGCAGAATTTGAAGAAACAGCAGCAGAAACAGAAACACCTGCAGAGTCTATCCGTGTTCAAGCCGGAGATATGGTTGGTGCAAGTCCATCGAATTCTGGACTTTTACAAGATGAACCAACTGTAAAAGTCTTTAACAAAATGGATGTTGAATACGGTACTTTGGGGAACCATGAATTTGATGAGGGACTTGATGAGTATAACCGTATCATGACTGGTGAAGCTCCAAAAGAAGGTCAGTTTAATGAGATTGTAGATAATTATACTCATGAAGCTGCCAAACAGGAGATTGTTATTGCTAACGTTATTGACAAAGAGACGGGTGAAATTCCGTATGGCTGGAAACCGTATGCTATTAAGACTATTCCTGTAAATGATAAAGAAGCAAATATTGGCTTTATTGGTGTAGTTACGACAGAAATTCCTAATCTTGTTTTGAAGAAAAACTATGAGCAGTACACTTTTTTGAATGAGGCAGAGACGATTGCGAAATATGCGCGTGAGTTAGCTGAAAAGGGTGTAAATGCGATAGTTGTACTGGCTCACGTCCCAGCTACAAGCAAGGATGGTGTGGCTGCTGGTGAAGCTGCAGATATGATTGCTAAGCTAAATGAAATCTATCCTGAACACTCAGTTGACCTTGTGTTTGCCGGTCACAACCATGTCTATACAAACGGTACAACAGGCAAAACCTTGATTGTACAAGCTACCTCACAAGGTAAGGCTTATGCAGATGTTAGAGCTGTTTATGATACAGATATTGCCGACTTTAAAGATGTTCCGACTGCGAAAATTATTGCAGTAGCACCAGGGCAGAAAACACCAAGTCCAGAAATTCAGGCGATTGTAGACGAAGCAAACACCATCGTTAAAAAAGTAACAGAGCAAAAAATTGGTACGGCTAGTCAAGCGACAGATATTTCACGCGAAGTGAATGAATTTAAAGAAAGTGCTGTGGGCAATCTAGTAACATCGGCTCAATTAGCTATTGCTAAGAAATCAGGCTATAATGTTGACTTTGCAATGACCAACAATGGCGGGATTCGGGCAGATTTGAAGGTCCAAGAGGATGGAACAGTTACTTGGGGAGCAGCACAAGCTGTTCAACCATTTGGGAATATCCTACAAGTCGTTCAAATGACAGGTGAGCAGATTTATACAGCCTTAAATCAACAATACGATGAAGGCGAAAAATATTTCCTTCAAATGTCTGGAATTAAATATATCTACACGAAAGCAGATAATCCAACGGAAGAAAATCCTTACAAGGTTGTTAAAGCCTTCAAAGAAGATGGAACAGAGATTGTTCCGACAGAAACCTATACACTTGTCATCAATGACTTCCTATTTGGTGGTGGGGATGGTTTCTCGATTTTCAAAGAAGCTAAGCTGATTGGCGCTATCAATCCAGATACAGAAGTATTTGTGGAGTACTTGACTGATTTAGAAAAAGCAGGTCAAACGATTAGTGCAACTATTACAGGTAGAAAAGCATTTGTAGAGAAGTACGTAGAAGAACCAAAAGCAGAAGAAAAAGGAGATGCTGCTGGGACAACTACCGATACGAAAATACCTGAAAAAGCAAGCGACGGTGGCGGTAGTGTAGCAAATCAGAAAGCAAACGAGCAACCGGCACCATCTGGAAGTATGGCTCCTATTTTAAATAAGAAAGCTGAAAAAGCATCAGGAAATCAAACACTTCCAAATACTGGTCAAGAAGCCCTAGGCTCCCTTCTTATTAGCTTGGGTGGCTTAGTTTCACTCGGAATGGCTGTCTCAATGAGACGTAAGGAAGGGGAATAATTTTTAGATTATATAACAGATTTTGTAATATTTATATGCAAAAAGTCAGGGTGGTTTGTCCTGGCTTTTTAATTTCATTCATGCTGAATAAACGATTACATAAAATAAAATGCTATATTAATATACACAGAGTAAGCGTATTCTTATTTGATGTACGTATAATCAATTGACAAACTAGTATTTTTGGGATAGAATGGGGTGCTGAGTGTTAAAATATCTATGCTAAATATATATAGGAGTATAAAGGTGTAGCTGTTTATTCAACTTAGGAGAAGTTATATGGGGGAGCTAACATGAGTAGCAAAAAAAGGAACGATTATACAGAAGTCTCGCGCAAAAGCCGAGTAAAGATGCACAAATCTGGAAAACATTGGGTGCGTACGGTGATGTCACAAATTGGACTTATCCAATTAGGCAAACAAACTACTTCTGAAAAAACTAAGGTGAAACTGTCTCCAACACCACAACAAGTTTCTGCAACAAAAGTATTACGTGGTTTGATAGCTGCGAGTGCTGTAGTTGGTGGTGGGGTCTCTGTAGACCAAGTCCTTGCAGAGGATACGGTGATGGCAACCGAAGTAACCACCTCTGTGTTGGTTAATGAAGATACCGTGAGCATGAGCAATGTTAATGCTGATTCAGATACAACTTCACAATCGCACAGTATCTCTGAATCGACAAGCAACTCAGAATCGGTTAGTCAATCAATTTCTACAAGTGAATCTGTTTCAGAAAGTGAAGCAATTTCCACAAGTGAGTCAGTATCAGCTAGTGAATCAGCCCTAAGTTCGGAAACTGCTAGTACGACTAGCCGAACTACTGGTATTATTTATCGTGTTGAATATGTAGATGAAACAGGAAAAGTGGTTAAAAAATATCCACGTTCAGCAATGGTAACCACTACTGATTTGATTGCCAAAACAACTGTGACCGAAACAGCAACACAAATTCCATCAGGCTATCGCTTGGCTGAGAACCAGTCAAGTGTTGCAGAAAAAGAAGTTGTTGAAAAACAGACGAATGTTATTCAATTCCGCATAGAAAAAGCTGAAACTACAAGTACGGTATCATCTAGTGCATATACTACTTTACGTGCAGCAGTTAATGGTTCCAAAGCTTCTTTAAATACTAGTGTGACATCCAAATCATTGGATGAATTAAAAAGTTTTAGTGCAACTGATTTATTGATTGTTGAATCAGGCTATAGTGCTCAACTAAACTATATTAGAGTTGGATCAAAATACGTACAAACTCTTGCTGAAGCCATTGAAAAAGGTTTGACAGGGACATATCAATTTAATTTCACGATTATTGATAATTCTACGGGTTCACATTATACAAAACCTGATGGACAGGTAGATATCGTTACAGCTAGTCTTTCAGTTACGAAGGTAGATAGCACTTCCATCTCACAAAGTATTTCAGCATCTGAAAGTGAATCGAAATCTATCTCTACTTCAGAGTCACTTTCCAATTCAATTTCAACCTCTATTTCTGAGTCGATTATTGAATCTGTTTCTGAGTCTGTGTCAAATTCAGAGTCACTTTCCAATTCAATTTCAACCTCTATTTCTGAGTCAGTGCGCGAGTCAGTAGTCGAATCGGTATCAGAATCAGTGCGCGAGTCGGTAGTTGAATCGGTATCAGAATCAGTTCGTGAGTCAGTAGTTGAATCCTTGTCGGAATCAGTCCGTGAGTCAGTAGTTGAATCGCTATCAGAATCAGTGAGTGAATCCGTTTCAGAATCTATCTCAGAGTCAGTTAGCGAATCTATTTCTGAATCCGTCTCTGAGTCAATTTCAGAATCCGTCAGCGAGTCTATCTCAGAGTCAGTGAGCGAATCTATTTCGGAATCTACATCTGAATCCACATCTGAATCAATTTCCGAGTCAGTTAGCGAATCGATTTCCGAATCCGTCTCAGAATCTATCTCTGAATCCACATCTGAGTCAATTTCAGAGTCGGTTAGCGAGTCAATTTCAGAATCCGTATCAGAATCTATCTCAGAGTCAGTAAGTGAATCTATCTCTGAGTCGGTAAGTGAGTCTCTTTCAGAATCCGTATCAGAATCTATCTCCGAGTCTGTAAGCGAATCAATTTCTGAATCTACATCAGAGTCAATCAGCGAATCAGTATCTGAATCGGTAAGCGAGTCGATTTCAGAATCCGTATCAGAATCCATCTCCGAGTCTGTAAGTGAATCAATTTCTGAATCCACATCTGAATCAATTTCCGAGTCAGTCAGCGAATCGATTTCTGAATCTACGTCAGAGTCAATTTCCGAGTCAGTCAGCGAATCGATTTCAGAATCAGTAAGTGAATCTATCTCCGAGTCAGTCAGCGAATCGATTTCAGAATCTGTATCTGAATCAATTTCTGAGTCAGTATCAGAATCAATCAGCGAATCCGTCTCTGAGTCTATCTCCGAGTCAGTAAGCGAATCGATTTCAGAATCCGTATCTGAATCTATCTCCGAGTCAGTAAGTGAATCAATTTCAGAATCTGTATCAGAATCTATCTCTGAGTCAGTAAGCGAATCAATTTCAGAATCTGTATCAGAGTCCATCTCAGAGTCAGTAAGCGAATCAATTTCAGAATCTGTCTCTGAATCTATCTCTGAGTCAGTAAGTGAATCAATTTCAGAATCTGTATCAGAGTCCATCTCTGAGTCAGTAAGCGAATCGATTTCAGAATCCGTATCTGAATCTATCTCTGAATCAGTGAGTGAATCAATTTCAGAATCTGTCTCTGAATCTACATCAGAGTCTATCTCTGAATCAGTGAGTGAATCAATTTCAGAATCCGTATCTGAATCTATCTCTGAATCTACATCTGAGTCTATCTCTGAATCAGTGAGTGAGTCAATTTCAGAATCTGTATCAGAGTCCATCTCTGAGTCAGTATCAGAATCAATCAGCGAATCCGTCTCTGAGTCTATCTCTGAGTCAGTAAGCGAATCGATTTCAGAATCTGTATCAGAATCTATCTCTGAATCTACATCTGAGTCTATCTCTGAATCAGTGAGTGAGTCAATTTCAGAATCTGTATCAGAATCTATCTCTGAATCTACATCAGAGTCAATTTCTGAGTCAGTAAGTGAATCAATTTCAGAATCTGTATCAGAGTCTATCTCTGAATCTACATCAGAGTCCATCTCAGAGTCAGTAAGTGAGTCAATTTCAGAATCTGTATCAGAGTCCATCTCAGAGTCAGTAAGCGAATCGATTTCAGAATCCGTATCAGAATCTATCTCTGAATCAGTGAGTGAGTCAATTTCAGAATCTGTATCAGAATCTATCTCTGAATCAGTGAGTGAATCAATTTCAGAATCCGTATCTGAATCTATCTCCGAGTCAGTCAGCGAATCGATTTCTGAATCAGTCTCAGAATCTATCTCCGAGTCGGTAAGCGAGTCAATTTCCGAATCTATCTCTGAATCTACATCAGAGTCTATCTCTGAATCAGTGAGTGAGTCAATTTCAGAATCTGTCTCTGAATCAATCAGCGAATCAGTTTCTGAGTCAATCTCTGAGTCAGTTTCAGAATCAATTTCAGAATCTGTATCAGAGTCTATCTCCGAGTCAGTAAGCGAATCTATTTCTGAATCTACATCAGAGTCTATCTCTGAATCAGTGAGTGAGTCAATTTCAGAATCTGTATCAGAATCTATCTCTGAATCTACATCAGAGTCAATCTCAGAGTCAGTAAGCGAATCTATTTCAGAATCTGCATCAGAATCAATCAGCGAATCCGTCTCTGAGTCAATTTCCGAGTCAGTAAGCGAGTCGATTTCAGAATCCGTCTCTGAATCTATCTCAGAGTCAGTAAGTGAATCAATTTCAGAATCTGTATCAGAATCTACATCTGAGTCTATCTCTGAATCAGTGAGTGAGTCAATTTCAGAATCTGTATCAGAATCTATCTCTGAATCTACATCTGAGTCTATCTCTGAATCAGTGAGTGAGTCAATTTCAGAATCTGTATCAGAATCTATCTCTGAATCTACATCTGAGTCTATCTCTGAATCAGTGAGTGAGTCAATTTCAGAATCTGTATCAGAATCTATCTCTGAATCTACATCAGAGTCCATCTCTGAGTCAGTCAGCGAATCGATTTCAGAATCCGTATCAGAATCTATCTCAGAGTCAGTAAGTGAATCCATTTCAGAATCTGTATCAGAATCTACATCTGAGTCTATCTCAGAATCAGTGAGTGAGTCAATTTCAGAATCTGTATCAGAATCTATCTCTGAATCTACATCAGAGTCCATCTCTGAGTCAGTAAGCGAATCGATTTCAGAATCTGTATCAGAATCAATCAGCGAATCCGTCTCTGAGTCAATTTCCGAGTCAGTAAGCGAGTCGATTTCAGAATCCGTATCAGAGTCTATCTCCGAGTCGGTAAGCGAATCAATTTCTGAATCCACATCAGAATCTATCTCAGAATCGGTAAGCGAATCCCTTTCTGAATCTACATCAGAGTCAATTTCCGAATCCGTCTCTGAGTCAATTTCCGAGTCAGTCAGCGAATCGATTTCAGAATCTGTATCAGAATCAATCAGCGAATCCGTCTCTGAGTCAATTTCCGAGTCAGTCAGCGAATCGATTTCAGAATCCACATCTGAATCTATCTCCGAGTCGGTAAGCGAATCGATTTCTGAATCCGTCTCAGAATCTATCTCAGAATCGGTTAGTGAGTCAATTTCAGAATCCGTATCAGAGTCCATCTCAGAATCGGTAAGTGAATCCATTTCAGAATCCGTATCTGAATCTATCTCCGAGTCAGTGAGTGAATCCATTTCTGAGTCAGTCAGTGAGTCAATTTCAGAATCCGTATCTGAATCTATCTCCGAGTCAGTGAGTGAATCCATTTCTGAGTCAGTCAGTGAGTCAATTTCAGAATCCGTATCTGAATCCATTTCCGAGTCAGTCAGCGAATCGATTTCAGAATCCGTATCAGAGTCCATCTCTGAGTCAGTCAGCGAATCAATTTCTGAATCTACATCTGAATCAATTTCCGAGTCAGTCAGCGAGTCGATTTCAGAATCTACGTCAGAGTCAATTTCCGAGTCAGTCAGCGAATCAATTTCAGAATCAGTAAGTGAATCTATCTCTGAGTCGGTAAGCGAATCAATTTCTGAATCCGTCTCAGAATCTATCTCCGAGTCAGTGAGTGAATCCATTTCTGAGTCTACATCAGAATCTATCTCAGAATCTGTATCTGAATCAATCTCTGAATCGGTAAGTGAATCGATTTCAGAATCTGTATCTGAGTCTATCTCCGAGTCAGTAAGTGAATCTATCTCAGAATCAGTAAGCGAGTCAATTTCAGAATCCACATCTGAATCCATTTCCGAGTCGGTCAGCGAATCAATTTCTGAATCTACATCAGAGTCCCTTTCCGAGTCAGTAAGTGAGTCGATTTCTGAATCAGTTAGCGAATCAATCTCTGGATCGGTCAGCGAATCGATTTCAGAATCCACATCTGAATCTATCTCAGAGTCAGTCAGCGAGTCCCTTTCCGAATCTGTATCAGAGTCCCTTTCCGAGTCAGTTAGCGAATCGATTTCAGAATCCGTATCAGAGTCCCTTTCCGAGTCAGTCAGTGAGTCCGTTTCAGAATCTACATCAGAGTCCATCTCAGAGTCAGTCAGCGAATCCCTTTCAGAATCTGTATCAGAATCTATCTCAGAGTCGGTCAGCGAGTCGATTTCAGAATCTACATCAGAGTCCATCTCAGAGTCGGTCAGCGAATCGATTTCAGAATCTACATCAGAATCTATCTCCGAGTCAGTGAGCGAATCCCTTTCAGAATCCGTATCTGAATCTATCTCTGAATCTACATCAGAGTCTATCTCCGAGTCAGTTAGCGAGTCTATTTCAGAATCGGTCAGCGAGTCTATTTCAGAATCCGTATCTGAGTCTATCTCCGAATCAGTCAGCGAATCGATTTCAGAATCAGTATCTGAGTCTATCTCCGAGTCGGTAAGCGAATCCATTTCTGAATCTACATCAGAGTCCATTTCCGAGTCAGTTAGCGAATCGATTTCAGAGTCTACATCAGAGTCCATCTCTGAATCAGTCAGCGAATCTATTTCAGAATCAGTATCTGAGTCTATCTCCGAGTCAGTCAGCGAATCGATTTCAGAATCTACATCAGAGTCTATCTCTGAATCAGTTAGCGAATCTATTTCAGAATCTATCTCCGAGTCGGTTAGCGAGTCTATTTCCGAATCAGTCTCTGAGTCCATTTCAGAATCTGTATCAGAGTCTATCTCCGAGTCGGTAAGTGAGTCCCTTTCAGAATCAGTAAGTGAATCGATTTCAGAGTCTGTATCAGAATCCATCTCTGAGTCAGTCTTTGAGTCCCTTTCAGAGTCAGTAAGTGAGTCTCTTTCAGAATCCGTATCTGAATCTATCTCCGAGTCGGTCAGCGAATCTATTTCAGAATCTGTATCAGAGTCTATCTCCGAGTCAGTAAGTGAATCTATCTCAGAATCAGTCAGCGAGTCGATTTTTGAATCCACATCAGAGTCTATCTCCGAGTCGGTCAGCGAATCGATTTCAGAATCAGTATCTGAGTCTATCTCCGAGTCGGTCAGCGAATCGATTTCAGAATCCGTATCTGAATCAATTTCCGAGTCAGTCAGCGAGTCGATTTCAGAATCTATATCTGAATCTATATCTGAATCAATTTCCGAGTCGTTAAGTGAATCGCTATCAGAATCCGTCTCAGAATCCGTCTCCGAGTCAGTTAGCGAATCGATTTCAGAATCTGTATCAGAGTCCGTTTCCGAATCTACATCTGAATCTATCTCTGAATCGGTAAGCGAATCGATTTCAGAATCTGTATCTGAATCAATCAGCGAATCAGTTTCTGAGTCCATCTCTGAGTCAGTTTCAGAATCAATTTCAGAATCTGTATCAGAATCTATCTCTGAATCAGTGAGTGAGTCAATTTCAGAATCTGTATCAGAATCTATCTCCGAGTCGGTAAGCGAATCGATTTCAGAATCAGTCTCTGAATCAATTTCCGAGTCAGTCAGCGAGTCTATCTCAGAATCAGTAAGTGAGTCGATTTCAGAGTCTGTATCTGAGTCAATTTCCGAGTCTGTTAGCGAGTCGATTTCTGAATCTACATCAGAGTCTATCTCCGAGTCAGTCAGCGAATCCATTTCCGAATCTGTATCAGAATCTATCTCTGAGTCAGAATCAACTCCATCTCGTCAGTCTCAAACTCCACGTAGACAAGGCGTATTGCCAAATACAGGTGAACAGTCTTCAGCTTGGGCTGGAATCCTTGGGGCAGGTCTTCTTCTTGGTGGTTTGTATAAACGCCGTAAAAAAGAAGAGGAAGAACAAGATGGTGTGAAATAATCTAGTTTATTTCGGAAAATAAATCCCAAATAGCGAAGTTCCCTTTTTGAGGAAGCTTCGCTATTTTTTAGTTGAAATATGTAGTGAAAAGATTCATTGGTAAAATAAATGAAATATAGTAATAATTATAAAGAATGTAGAGGAAGATTATTACAGAAGTAGCAAGTAGTGAACTATCATTAAATTTTTATCATGGTAGTATTGCTAGTATAATCTACTCTTGCAATCTGCTCTCTTATGGGTTACAATAGAGAGGCAGACTTCCCTTAGTTAAATGGATATAACAAATTCCTCCTAAGAATTAGTTGCAGGTTCGATTCCTGCAGGGGAGATAAAAATACAACAAAAACCCTTGAAATATCAATGTTTTCAAGGGTTTTGTTTTTTTCTAAAATATGAGCGAGGGGCAAGAAAGGGGCAAACTATGAATCCAATAGTTCATCTCACCTGCACCCCATAAATAGTCTGTTTTCTGTTTATAAGATAGGCTATGGCAAGTACAGGAATAGCATAGGGCAGGATATTAGCGCCGAATACTTCATAACTAATGAAGAGAGGAGCCAGTAAGTTATTGGTGGCTGTTCCAAATACGGCACAATACCCAAGGGCTGCAACAAGTTCAGTTGGTAGACCTAGTAATCCTGCTAAAACAGCCCCAGAACTTGCTCCAATCGCAAAGAGTGGAGTAACTTCGCCTCCTTGAAAACCTGCAGCCAAACAAAGACAGGTGAGTAGGAGTTTTAGTAGCCAATCGTAAGCAAACACTTGTTTCCCAGCTAAACTGGCATCAATCAAATTGGTCCCCAAACCAGCATAACGACCTTGATGGAAGAAAAATAGTAGAATGGTCAATCCAACTCCCATGATAGCTATTTTAATGTAAGGATTTGGAAGCCATCGAGTTGAGATGCTTTTTGCTTGCGCCAGAAACCAAGCAAATAAATTACCGACAACTCCAAAGCAGATGGCAATCAGAAGCCATTTAAAACTATCTGTAAAATGGAATGAGGTAGTAGCGATGGCATGCGAAAATTTCTCCAATCCCAGTAAGTGGGAAGTAGTAGAAGCCGTGAAAGCGGCAACTAGACAATAGGGGAGACTAGTCCAAGAATATTGGCCAACGACTAATACCTCAATGGCAAAGAAACTAGCAGCCAATGGTGTTTGAAATAGCCCAGCAAAACCTGCGGCCATACCAATCTTTGTTATCATGTCTTTGGGCAAGTGTGTGAAACCATGTTTTTGTAACCAATGCGAGAGACTGGCACCAAGTTGGACAGCTACCCCCTCACGACCAACGGAAGCACCAAAAAGATGACTGAGCCAAGTTGTAGAGATGATGAGCGGAATGAGAACTGGAGAAATTTGCACATTCTCCCCTTGTCCAGCTTTGAAGATTAAGCCCATGCCTGCATGGACTTCCCTCCCCCATTTTTGATAAATGAAAACAATCACTATCCCTGCAAGTGGTAGAAAGGGGATTAGAAAAGTAAAATATTCAGATCGTAAGTCTCCAACTCCTAGTAGAATTTTCCCAAAGAGTGTGGTGATTATTCCTGCACCGACTCCAATTAAGCTGGAAAAGAAAAGGAGTTGGATGGCTTGTTTCATCTTATTGCTCATGATTCGCTAACTTGGAAGATTGATAGGCTCTTGATTGGGCCATCATATCGCTAAAGGTTGCTTGAATGGCAGAGCGGTAATCATCCTTTTGGACTAATTTTCCAACTCTTTCAAGGACAGCATTTTCTCGGCTGGTATCCAAAACAGGCTTACCTGTTGCTCGTTTGTAGGCTGTGACTTGGTCGACCAACTCCATTCGTTTTTCAAGTAGTTCAACCAATTGGCTATCAATCGTGTTAATCTGTTCGCGGATGCAATCCAAATTCATCTTATAGACCTCCGTATATTGTTTCAGTTGTTTTTTAGTATAGCAAAAAACAAGGCAGAATACTAGCCTTGTTTGAGGAAGTTACCAACTTGCTTTTTTAACCCCAGGAAGTTGACCAAGATGGGCTAATTCACGGAAGGTAATCCGACTCACACCGAATTTTCGCATATAAGCATGCGGACGGCCATCGGTCCTGTCGCGGTATTTCAGTCGATTTGGATTTGAGTCGCGAGGTAATTTTCGAAGTGCTTGATAGTCACCTTTTTCTTTGAGACTTTTTCGCAAATCCGCATAACGTTCGATTAATTCCAACTGTCTCTGATAGCGTGCCATTTTTGATTTTTTAGCCATAAAATTCTCCTTTTTCTAAAAACTTAACCAGTTAATTATACATCAAAAAAATAAAGATTGCAAACAATAGGTGTACAATCTTAATAAGAGGCTAAAAGAAAACAGACTAGACCTATTGATAAGCCAGTCTGTTTGTCAGTTAATTCATTGTATCTAATTTTGCAACAAGGTCTGTCGCGAATTGCTCAAGGTTAACAATATCCTCATCTTCAGCGGCAAGGTCTACCTTAACATTTTCGGCACCCTTAGTTGCACCACGTGAACCCAACATGACATCAAAGTCATCTACTGCACTACAGAAGTCATCATAGAAGGTATCGCCAGAACCACAAACACCGTAGACCTTACCAGTCAAATCTAAGTCAGCTAGGTCAGCATAGAAATCAACAATTTCATCTGGAAGTTCACCGTCTCCACCGTAAGAATAGGTGTAGCTGGCTACCACGATGAGGTCTGCATCCAAGATTTCTTCTGTTTCAATGGTCGTACATTCGTGAACCTGTACTTCCAAACCTAACTCTTCTAGCTTACTGGCGACGATGTCAGCAATTTCTTCTGTGTTACCAGTCATACTAGCGTAAACTATTTTTGCTAGTGCCATAATTTCCTCCAAATTACATAGTAATTCCATTATACCACACTCCCATCATTTTCAAAAGGGGAAGTTTATGCTAAAATGATGAAAAGGAGTTGCTATGACAATTTACAGTAAAATTATTGAAAAAATTCACGAATACGACACAATCATCATTCATCGCCACAAAAGCCCGGATCCGGATGCCATTGGTAGTCAAGTTGGCTTGCAGAAACTCTTGCAGAAGAATTTTCCTGAAAAAACCATCAAGGTAACCGGTTTTGAGGAACCAAATCTTGCTTGGATGGCAGGAATGGACGTAGTTGCAGACCAAGACTATCAAGGAGCCTTGGTTATCGTGATAGACACTGCCAATACGGCGCGTGTGGATGACGACCGCTATACTCAAGGAGATTTCTTGATTAAAATCGATCATCATCCCAACGAAGAGCCTTATGGTGACCTGCTCTGGGTCAATACGGAAGCTAGTTCTTGTAGTGAAATGATTACGGAACTAGCCATCCAATGCCAACTGGAACTAGATGGAGAGATTGCTCGTCTACTCTATGCAGGAATTGTTGGCGATACGGGACGTTTTCTTTATCCGGCGACTAGCTCACGCACTTTTGAAATTGTTGCCCGACTTCGTCAGGAAGATTTTGACTTTGCAAGGATGTCTCGCCAGATGGATACCATTGATTTCAAGATTGCCAAGCTGACAGGTTACGTTTACGACAACTTGGAAGTCGATGAGCACGGTGCAGCACGGGTCATTTTGACACAAGCTATTCTCAAAAAATACGGGGTGACCGATGCGGATACATCATTTATCGTTGGAGCTCCAGGACGGATTGGCACTGTACAATCTTGGGGGATTTTTGTGGAACAAACTGACGGAAATTACAGGGTTCGTTTACGCAGCAAGTACATTCCGATAAACGAGATTGCCAAGCGCCACGATGGCGGTGGCCACCCACTAGCCAGCGGTGCTAACTCTTATTCCCTTTCCGAAAATGAGCAAATCTATCAAGAAATTCAAGAGGTTGTGAGGAATGCAAGCAAGTAGCCGTTCCCTTCGTCTAATGGGAACCATCATAGAAACTAAAATTTGGCACTCAGATGCAGAACCAATTTTAGATCAGGTTGAAGAGTTGCTCTATCTATATAAGGACAGATTCTCTGCCAATGATTTGACGTCAGAATTGATGGAGGTCAATCTAAACGCTGGTGTTCAAGCAGTTCCTGTTGCCGATGACCTGTATGAATTGATTAAATTGGGCAAAGAACACAGTCTGGCTCAGGGATCTTTTTTGAATATAACCATTGGTCCCCTTGTGCAAAGCTGGCGGATTGGATTTAGTGATGCCAAACTTCCAACCCAAGAAATGATCAGTGAAAAACTCCAACTCATCAATCCAAGGGACATTGAATTAGATGATGAGGAGCAGACAGTCTATTTGAAAAAAGAAGGCATGGCGATCGACTTGGGTGCTCTTGCTAAAGGATATGTGGCAGATAAGATTGTCGACTTCCTTAAAAGAATAGGTGTGGAGGCTGGACTGATTAACCTGGGTGGCAACGTCCTGACCTTTGGTCAAGCTCCCCACAATCCAGATGGTTTCTGGCGAATTGGGATTCAGGATCCGCAGAAACCACGTGGTGAAAATGCCCTCGTCCTCAACATAGGAGAAGAATCGGTTGTCACCTCTGGTATTTACGAACGAACCCTTACCGTGAATGGAAAGACCTATCATCATATTTTGAGTTCCGAGACCGGATATCCAATCGAGTCGCAGCTGGCTAGTTTGACCATTGTGTCCAAACAATCTGTTGATGGTGAGATTTGGACGACTCGACTGTTTGGTCAGGAAATAACTCGGATTTATAAGATGGTAGAAGAAACTGATGGTATCGAGTCGGTTCTGATTGGGCTGGATGGAAGGATTCTAGTGACCTCAGGGCTTTCTGAGAAAGTTCTTGCTGGTAAAGAAAGAATTTCTGATAGCTTGGGCAGTCCTTCAAGAGGGGGATTTGGCGCCAGAGTAACTTCTGACCTTGCTTCAGGTGCTTCTGTACTATAACTTGAAAAAATATTAAAAAAATAGGTAAAAAGACTTGCCATAAGAACAAACTTTTGGTAAACTTAAATGGTTATAATCTATGGCTCGGAAAGAGTCCATGGCAGAAAGGAATTTTAAAATGAAAAAAGATATCCATCCAGAATATCGCACTGTTGTCTTCATGGACACAACTACTGGCTACAAGTTCCTTAGCGGTTCAACTAAGAAATCTAACGAAACAGTTGAATTCGAAGGTGAAACTTACCCATTGATCCGTGTGGAAATTTCATCAGACTCACACCCATTCTATACTGGACGTCAAAAGTTCACTCAAGCAGATGGACGTGTGGATCGCTTCAACAAAAAATACGGTCTCAAATAAAAAAACAGTCCTTAACGGACTGTTTTTTCACGAGCTTGAAAATAAAAGAGCGAGTTATGGTCCAGTGGACCATTTTTTCTTTGACTCTAGAAATAAGAGAGAGCTTTTTTCGTGCGTGATTGCCAAAATGATTGCCATTGGTTTACATACTCATGAATTGAGCAAACTTATGGGGTGTGGGGGTAAAGCATTATATTTCAGCCTGTTCGAAGGTATGAAGATATACGTATTTTATGATTTGTGTACTAGTAATACTCTTCGAAAATCAAAGTTATCCGTTGTCAACTTGCCTTGATGAGTGAAAAGCTCCAGTGGAGGTTTTCAGCCTGTTACCTTGAAATAAGAAAGTAACAGAGTTCTATCTTCGACTTCGTTTCCTAGGCTACTTTTGATTTTCGTTTAGTATAAATCGTATCCCCACTGATGTAACTAGATTTTTAGTTTCAATGAGAGATGATTTCTGCTATAATGGAACGAGTAAGAATTTGAAGTGAAAGTATGAGGAAATTGATGAAAAATAGGGGCACAATCGATAGTCGAGTAGACTACTCACTTATTTTACCGGTCTTTTTTTTATTAGTTGTGGGGATTATTTCTCTCTACATTGCGGTTAGTCAAGATTATCCGGATAATGTTGTACAGATGGTTGGTCAACAAATTGCTTGGATAGGAATTGGAACAGTGGCAGCTTTTTTGGTCATGTTCTTTTCCACTAAGTTTCTGTGGCAAATCACACCTTACTTGTACGTACTTGGGTTAGGACTTATGGTATTGCCTTTGTTTTTCTACAGTCCAGACTTAGTAGCGTCAACGGGAGCAAAAAACTGGGTAACGATTGGTGGAATGACTCTTTTTCAACCATCCGAATTTATGAAAATTGCCTACATCATTATGTTGTCAAGGGTGATTGTCACCTTTCATAAATATTATCCAAATCGAAAAATTCGTGAGGATTTTATGTTGATTGGTTATATGACACTGTTTACTATCCCTGTCCTGATTTTGTTGGCCTTACAGAAAGATTTAGGAACTTCCTTAGTATTTGTAGCAATCTTTAGCGGAATGCTTCTATTATCAGGAGTTTCTTGGAAAATTCTATTACCGACTGCCTTAACGGGGATCGTTTTGGTTGGTGGATTTATGCTGATTTTTATTTCTCCTGGTGGAACAACATTTCTCCACAATTTGGGGATGGATACTTATAAAATCAATCGTATTGCAGCCTGGCTTGATCCCTTTAAAAATGCCCAATCAACGACCTACCAGCAAGCTCAAAGTTTGATAGCTATCGGAAGTGGTGGCTTAAAAGGACTAGGTTTCAATAAAACAAATCTTCTTATACCTGTTCGAGAAAGTGATATGATTTTTACGGTGATTGGAGAGGACTTTGGTTTTATTGGTGGGACGGTATTGATTGGACTATACTTGTTGCTCATTTATCGAATGCTGCGGGTAACGTTGAAGTCAAACAATCGATACTACACCTACATATCAACTGGCTATATCATGATGCTCTTGTTCCATGTGTTTGAAAATGTTGGCGCTGCAACTGGTTTGTTACCTTTAACAGGTATTCCTTTACCGTTTATCTCCCAAGGTGGCTCGTCCATGGTTTCAAATTTGATTGGTGTTGGTCTAGTGCTGTCAATGGGGTATCAGTCACGATTAGCTGATGAGAAGGAAACAAATCGATCACGTCGCTATAGAAAAATTACGATAAAACGTTAGAAAGTTGGTTTATATGACAAGAGTTGCGGTTGTTTTAGCCGATGGTTTTGAAGAAATCGAAGCATTGGCCCCTGTAGATGTATTCCGTCGAGCTCATTTTGACTGTCAGATTGTTGGTTTAGATAGTCATGAAGTGGAGGGATCGCACGGTATTCGTGTTCAAACTGACCAAGTCTTTGATGGAGACCTGTCTTCCTTTGATCTGATTGTTTTACCAGGAGGAATGCCGGGTTCTGTTCACCTTAGAGATTCAGAGTCACTGATTACGGAATTGCAAAGAGCGGTTGCATCAGGAAAATCAGTAGCAGCAATCTGTGCGGCTCCAATTGTTCTGGATAAGGCTGGTTTGTTAGATAGTCGTCACTATACATGTTTCCCAGGGAAAGAAAAAGACATTCCATCAGGTATTCATCTGGAAGAGGATGTGGTCGTTGATGGTCCAATTATCACTAGCCGAGGTGCTGGAACAAGTTTGGATTTCGCCTATAAATTGGTTGATTTATTTGGTGGAGATGGGGAAAGCCTAGCTCAAACAATGGTTTATCATAGTTAAAGTAATGAAGAAGATGGAGCTAATGTTTCCTCTTCTTTTTTTCTATCAAAATATTAGAAAATATGGTATAATAAAGGGTATTCGTTAGAATGATTTTTGCTCTAAAAATATGTTTCGCTTTTATCCAGATGGATTGGCTTTTCTATTTTTAAGGAGCAACAAATAGAAAATAAGGAAAAGAAATGACAGAAGAAATCAAAGATTTACAAGAGAAGGCTCAAGAATATGATGCCAGTCAGATTCAAGTCTTGGAAGGTCTTGAAGCTGTTCGAATGCGTCCAGGGATGTATATCGGCTCAACATCTAAAGAAGGTCTCCATCACTTGGTTTGGGAAATTGTCGACAACTCAATCGATGAGGCGCTGGCTGGTTTTGCGGATAAAATTGAAGTTTATATTGAGCCAGATGACTCCATCACGGTTATTGATAATGGACGTGGGATTCCGGTAGATATTCAGGAAAAAACTGGTCGTCCAGCGGTAGAAACTGTCTTTACAGTGCTCCATGCAGGTGGTAAATTTGGCGGAGGCGGTTATAAGGTCTCAGGGGGATTGCACGGCGTAGGTTCATCAGTCGTAAACGCCCTATCTACTCAGCTAGACGTCCATGTCTACAAAAATGGTCAGGTATATTTCCAAGAGTATAAACGAGGTGAAGTCGTTGCAGATTTGGAGGTTGTTGGAGAAACAGACCGTTCTGGTACAACTGTACATTTTACACCTGACCCAGAAATTTTTACTGAGACGACTGAGTTCGACTTTGCAAAATTAAATAAGCGGATCCAAGAATTGGCCTTCCTAAATCGTGGTTTAAATCTCTCTATTACGGACAAACGTGAGGGAGTGGAGCAAACAAAGGAATATCACTATGAAGGTGGTATTGCTTCCTACGTTGAGTATCTTAATGAGAACAAGGATGTCATTTTTGAGACCCCTATCTATACAGAAGGTGAAATGGATGATATTACCGTTGAGGTTGCCATGCAATATACGACGAGTTATCATGAAAACGTAGTGAGTTTTGCCAACAATATTCACACACATGAAGGTGGTACCCATGAGCAAGGATTCCGTACAGCTCTGACACGTGTTATCAACGACTACGCCAAGAAAAATAAAATTCTCAAAGAAAATGAGGATAATTTAACTGGTGAGGATGTGCGTGAAGGCTTGACAGCGGTCATTTCTGTTAAGCACCCAGGTCCTCAATTTGAGGGACAAACTAAGACAAAACTTGGGAATAGTGAAGTGGTCAAAATTACCAACCGCCTTTTCTCTGATGCCTTTGCAGAATTTCTTTTGGAAAATCCCCAGATTGCTAGACGGATTGTTGAAAAAGGGATTTTGGCAAGCAAGGCTCGTATTGCTGCTAAGCGTGCGCGTGAGGTAACTCGTAAGAAATCGGGTCTTGAAATCTCAAACCTCCCAGGTAAGTTAGCGGATTGTTCCTCAAATGATGCAACGAAGACAGAGCTTTTCATCGTTGAGGGGGACTCAGCCGGTGGTTCAGCTAAATCCGGTCGAGACCGCGAATTTCAGGCTATTTTACCGATTCGTGGTAAGATTTTGAACGTAGAAAAAGCCAGCATGGACAAGATTTTGGCCAACGAAGAAATCCGTAGTCTATTTACAGCTATGGGAACTGGCTTTGGTGCGGATTTTGACGTTAGCAAGGCACGTTATCAAAAATTAGTCATTATGACAGATGCCGATGTCGATGGTGCCCATATTCGGACACTCCTTCTGACATTATTTTACCGCTACATGCGTCCTGTTGTAGAAGCGGGATACGTATATATCGCTCAACCACCTATTTACGGTATCAAGGTTGGAAGTGAGATAAAAGAATATATTCAACCTGGGGTTAATCAAGAGCAAGAATTGCAAGATGCCTTAGAAAGACATAGTACGGGACGGTCCAAGCCAACGATTCAACGTTACAAAGGTTTGGGAGAAATGGATGATCATCAGTTGTGGGAAACTACGATGAATCCTGAAAATCGTCTCATGGCACGCGTTTCAGTTGATGATGCGGCAGAAGCCGATAAGATTTTTGACATGCTAATGGGAGATAAGGTTGAACCTCGTCGAGAGTTTATCGAGGAAAATGCTGTTTATTCAACATTGGATGTTTAAAAACTAAAAAAACAAGTGCATATACTAGAGATTTATGGTATAATTAAGCGATATTTTCTAGTAATTACTATGAGCTAAGGAGATTTACATGCCTACAGGAACAATCATCTTAATCGTTTCGATTGTTATTATTTTAATCATTGCCTATGTAGCTTGCCTGATTGTTCGTAAACGAAATGACAACCTTTTGGTTGCATTGGAAGAACGTAAGGAAGAGCTATTTAACCTTCCAGTTAATGAAGAAGTCGAAGCTGTCAAAGCACTTCATTTGATTGGTCAAAGTCAGGTGTCATTCCGTGAATGGAATCAAAAATGGGTTGATTTGTCGCTCAATTCATTTGCCGACATTGAAAATCATATCTTTGAGGCAGAAGGCTATAACAATGCCTTTCGCTTTGTGAGTGCAAAGAATGCTATCGACAGTATCGAAAGCCAAATTGACTTAATTGAAGAAGACATCGCCTCTATCCGTCATGGTTTGATGGAGTTGAAGGAGCAAGAAGAGAAAAACTCTGGTCGCGTAAAACATGCGTTAAACTTGTTCGATAGTTTACAGGAAGCTGTTCGTGAAAATCCAGATAGCTACGGTGAGACACTACCAGAACTTGAGAAACAATTGAAAAATATTGAAGTTGAGTTTTCTGAATTTGTGATGCTCAATTCCTCTGGTGACCCGATTGAAGCTTCTGAAATCCTTGATAAGACTGAAGAGCATATGATTGCCCTCAATCAAATCATGGATCGCATTCCAAGTTTGATTGAACGAGTTACAAAAGATTTCCCAGAGCAATTGGAAGATTTGGAGTCGGGTTATCGTAAACTGGTTGAGCAGAATTATTTGTTCACAGAAGCTAACATCGAGTCACAGTTCCAAAATATTCGCGTTTCAATTCGTGAAAATACTGCTTTGATTGTTTCCTTTGATTTGGATGCCGCAGAAGCTGAAAATGAGGGAATTCAAGCAAAAATTGATCATTTGTATAAAGTCTTCAATCGTGAAATCGAAGCGAATAAGGAAGCTGTTAAGATTAGTAAAAACTTGCCAAAATTCTTGGAGCATGTTGTCCAAAATACACAGCTCTTGGATGAGGAAAGCCAACGCCTAAACGCAACTTACTTGCTGGCAGATAGCAAACTTTCACGGATCAATCAGCTTAAAGCTCGTTTGGAATCGATTGAAATTGTTGTTACAGAAAGTGTGGAAGACATTGAAAATCCACAAGTTGCATATTCTATTTTGGAAGAGCGTTTGGATCATTCATTGGCAAGCTTGAAAGAAATCGAAGAGGAGCAGCTTGTTTTAGCTGACTATCTTAAATCACAAGAATTGTCAGAGAACACAGCGCGTAAGAAAGCTACACTTTATATCAACAAATTGCATACCCTTAAGCGTTATATGGAAAAACGCAACCTTCCAGGAATTCCAGCTGAATTTTTAACAAACTTCTTTAGAACGAGCGATCATGTGGAAGCCTTGATTGCCGAGTTAGACTATAAACGAATCAATATCGAAGTTGTTAACCGTTTGTTGGAAAATGCAACGTATGATATGAATCAATTGGAAGAGTTAGCGTATTTGATTGTGCAAAATGCGACTTTAACAGAGCAGTTGCTACAATACTCTAACCGTTATCGTTCATTCGATGAAAGTGTGCAAAAAGCATTTAACCGTTCATTATCAATTTTTGAAAAGGATTTTGATTACCAAGCAGCATTTGAAGAAATTTCATTTGCTCTGGAAACAGTTGAACCTGGTGTAACAGAGCGTTTTGTACGTTCATACGAAAAAACTCGCGAAGCCATTCGCTACTAGATAAAAAGCCATTTGGCTTTTTATTTTTATACTTTGAAAGGAATATCGGAAATGACAACTGGATTATTAGTTATGGATGTTGATTCAACATTAATTTTGGAAGAAGGAATAGATCTACTTGGAGAAGAGGCCGGTTTAGGAGAGCAGGTTGCAGCAATTACCGAACGTGCTATGCGTGGGGAATTGGATTTTGAAGAAGCCTTACGTGAACGTGTGGCGTTGTTAAAGGGACTGCCTGTTTCTGTGTTTGATCGAATTATCAAAAAAATCCACTTTACGCCTGGAGCAGCAGAATTAGTCTCAGAATTAAAAATGCGAGGCTATAAGGTAGCAGTCGTTTCAGGCGGGTTTCATGAAACAGTCGATCGATTAGCTGCACAGTTAGAGTTAGACTATGTTCGGGCTAATCGATTAGAAGCAGTAGATGGAGTATTGACGGGACAAGTATTGGGTGAAATTGTAACGAAAGATACTAAAAAAGCATGTTTAGAAGAATGGGCGACAGAAAATGGGCTGAGTCTATCTCAAACGATTGCCATGGGGGATGGAGCAAATGATCTACCAATGATTCAACGAGCAGGAATTGGAGTAGCTTTCTGTGCTAAACCGATTGTCCAAGAACAGGCGCCCTACCAAATAAATGAAAAAAATCTCTATAAACTAATAGAGATTTTAGATAGTAAATAATGGGAGCGGGAAAGAACTCGACTAGTCAAAAAAAGAGTTCGTCTTCCCGCCCCCGCACAGTTGATTAGGTCAGATTTGGAGTGTAAAACACGAACAAATCTGCCAATCAACTACTGCGCTGAGATGTTGACACGAACCCTGAGAAGCGAGGTTGGTCTTTTTGCCCAGCCTCTTTATTCTGTTGTCAGTAAAATCCTTTTCAAATCTTGGACGGTTTCGACAATCATGGTGGCCCCAGCCTTTTCAAATTCCTGTTTGTTCCCATAGCCGTAAAGAACACCGATAGCGGGAAGTTGGTGTTTGCGTGCTCCTTCAATATCATGTTCTCTATCTCCAATCATCACAGCATGGTTTGGATATGCTTCTAATTGATTTATAGCATAGCCGATGACGTCCGTCTTACTGATGCGACTACTATCCAGACTAGCACCGGCAATGACATCAAAGTAGTGAGCGATACCAAAATGTTCTAGAATCTGTTTGGCAAATATTTCTGGCTTTGAGGTAGCAATTACTAGTGTTTTTCCAGCTGTTCTCAATTCTTCAAGCAGAGGGAGGATTCCAGGATAGAGTTGATTTTCAAACATTCCTTTTTCTTTAAAATAGACACGGAAAGCGTCAACTGCTGCTTGTGTATCTTCAGTGTTGAGTTGGTAGAATTTTGAAAAAGATTCATAGAGTGGCGGGCCGATGAATCGGTTTAAATTGGCTGTATCTGGTTCTTCAATTCCCATTTTTTCTAGTGCGTAGGCGACGGAGTTTAAGATTCCTTGTCCAGAATCAGTAAGAGTTCCATCTAAGTCAAATAATATAGTTTGATACATACTTATCTCCTTTCTTTCAGTATAACACAGACGATGAAAAACAGAAAAGATTTATTGAAAGCTGAATAGTAGCGTGATATACTAATAATATAAAGGAGGTTAGTATCATGCATATTCTCATTGCTCCGGATTCATTTAAAGAGTCTCTTTCAGCTATAAAGGTTGCTGAAGCGATTAAAAAAGGATTTTCTAAGGTTTATCCACAAGCAGGGTATGACTTAATTCCCCTAGGAGATGGTGGCGAAGGGACAGTTGAGAGTCTAATGCAGGCCTTATCCTTGGATGGAACCCAGACTTGGGTGACAGGTCCATTTGGAGATAAAATTAAGGTTTCCTATGCGGTTAAAGATGATCTTGCGGTTTTTGAAATGGCTGAGATTGTAGGGCTGGCAAGCATCCCGCATGAAAGAAGGAGTCCTCTCTTTATTAAGACACAAGGGGTTGGGGAGCTGATTGTGGAGCTCGTTCAAAATGGTGTTAAACGCATATTTATAGGAGTAGGTGGCTCTGCCAGTCATGATGGTGGTATCGGAATGGCGGCAGGTTTAGGAGTGAAATTTTATAATCGAGAGGGAAAAGAAGTAGAGGCAATTGGAGCTCATATCGGGGAGATTGTCAGCTTTTCCACAGAGGATATGTTGGTAGATCTATCTCAGGTCAGGATTGATTTGGTAACGGATGTGGAGAATCCGCTTTGCGGACCAGCGGGTGCCACATTTGTTTTTGCAGGTCAGAAAGGTCTAGCCTCTGCTGAATTTGAACTAGTAGACAAGAAAATGGAGTCCTTTTATAAATTAGTTAATCCAATGCTACTCGATTTGGCAGGAGCGGGTGCTGGAGGAGGTATGGCAGCAGGTTTAGTCCAATTTGCTGGTGCTCGCATTCAAAAAGGCATCGACTTTGTCTTGGATCAGTTGGACTTTGATCATCGCGTCACCAAAGCGGATCTGGTTGTGGTCGGAGAAGGGCGGATGGATGCCCAAAGCTTATCAGGGAAGACTCCGATAGGAGTAGCTAGACGGACGCCGACGGGGATTCCCATCATTGCAATTTGTGGTAGCCTCAAAGGCGATCTTCCCGAGTTTCCTTTTGAAAATATCTGCGCCGCTTTTCCGATAATTGCAAGCGTTGAAAGTTTGGAGGACACGCTTCAAAAAGCAGAAAAAAACCTGGTCCGCACGGCAGAGCAGGTGGCAAGAATTCTTCAGTTAGGAGGCCAACAAAGATGGAATTAGTGAAATATGTGGCTATTATCTTATTTATTTTTATTTGTCTTGTAAAGCTAGTATCCGTTATGAGACTTTCCGAAAAAGAAAGGGGAATGGAAATGAATGTAATAAAGGCAAATGGAGCAATGTTCTTTTTCAATGAAAAAATGAAAGAGGCAGATTGCTAGGAATCCTTTGTCTAACCTGTATTATTTTGCTTTAATATTTATGTTGATTTATCGATAAATAAGTCTAACCAAATAATTTTTTCCAGAAGGAAGGTTTTGCATCTTCCTTTTTTTCTTCTGGTTTTGAGATAAGATTTGGAAATATGGATTCTAAGCTAACTTCTTCATTATCCACAGCGTGATTTGTGTGAAAGACAAGTGCGTAGGGAGATTGTCCTATTTTTTCATCGATGATAGCGGTAGTAATGCCAAAGGTCTGAGCAATTTTTAGTAGTGAAATTTGTTGCTTGTCAGACAGGGCTGGCGAGAGTTTGAGGAATAGAGGAGAGTATCTGTTTGCTAGTTTTTGGCAAATTGTATCGAACTTATTTCCGACGACTTCACTACTCAAATCGTCAAAGGAAACGAGCAGGACAACCCGTTCGCGATAGGTTCCCATGTATAGACGTTGTTCATCTGGATTCAATCGTGTTTCGCCAGAGGCTTTCTGTAGTATGGTAGTATTTAAATCGTTCATGGTTTCAGTATAACATACTCAGTTAACTTTGAAAAGGAAGGCGTTTACATCATTTCTTTCAGTAAAATAACCTGTTTTTTCTTGAAAAATCCCTTCTTTTAGGGTATGATAGCTATGTAACAATTTTAAACTCAAAGGAGAGTAATATAATGTCAATTATTACTGATGTTTACGCTCGCGAAGTCCTTGACTCACGCGGTAACCCTACACTTGAAGTTGAAGTTTATACTGAATCAGGTGCTTTCGGACGTGGTATGGTTCCTTCAGGAGCTTCTACTGGTGAGCACGAAGCAGTTGAGCTTCGCGACGGTGACAAATCTCGTTACCTTGGTCTTGGTACTCAAAAAGCTGTTGACAACGTGAACAACGTGATTGCTGACGCTATCATCGGTTTTGACGTTCGTGATCAACAAGCTATCGACCGCGCTATGATCGCTCTTGACGGTACTCCTAACAAAGGTAAATTGGGTGCAAACGCAATCCTCGGTGTTTCTATCGCTGTTGCGCGTGCTGCTGCTGACTACCTTGAAGTGCCACTTTACACTTACCTTGGTGGATTCAACACTAAAGTATTGCCAACACCAATGATGAACATCATCAACGGTGGTTCTCACTCAGACGCTCCAATCGCTTTCCAAGAATTCATGATCTTGCCAGTTGGCGCTCCTTCATTCAAAGAAGGTCTTCGTTGGGGTGCTGAAGTATTCCACGCTTTGAAGAAAATCTTGAAAGCTCGTGGTTTGGTAACAGCTGTTGGTGACGAAGGTGGTTTCGCTCCTAAGTTCGAAGGAACTGAAGACGGTGTTGAAACAATCATCGAAGCTATCGAAGCTGCTGGTTACGAAGCTGGCGAAAACGGCATCATGATCGGTTTCGACTGTGCGTCATCTGAATTCTACGACAAAGAGCGTAAAGTTTACGACTACACTAAATTCGAAGGTGAAGGCGCTGCTGTTCGTACTTCTGCAGAACAAATCGACTACCTTGAAGAATTGGTTAACAAATACCCAATCATCACTATCGAAGATGGTATGGATGAAAACGACTGGGATGGCTGGAAAGCTCTTACTGAGCGTCTTGGCAAACGCGTTCAATTGGTTGGTGACGACTTCTTCGTAACAAACACTGACTACCTTGCACGTGGTATCAAAGAAGGTGCTGCTAACTCAATCCTTATCAAAGTTAACCAAATCGGTACTCTTACTGAAACATTTGAAGCTATCGAAATGGCTAAAGAAGCTGGCTACACTGCCGTTGTATCACACCGTTCAGGTGAAACTGAAGATTCAACAATCGCTGACATCGCAGTTGCAACTAACGCAGGCCAAATCAAGACTGGTTCATTGTCACGTACAGACCGTATCGCTAAATACAACCAATTGCTTCGTATCGAAGATCAACTTGGTGAAGTTGCAGTCTACAAAGGCTTGAACTCATTCTACAACTTGAAAAAATAAAACAGTCTGGGAGACTGTTTTATCCCCGAGCTAGAATAGTGAGGGTTATAATAAGAACAAGTCTGGAAAGTTCCAGACTTGTTTTTCAATGTCTGGGAGACTGTTTTATCCCCGAGCTAGAATAGCGAGGTTTATAGTAAGAACAAGTCCGAAGATTTTCGGACTTGTTTTTCTATGTACAGTGTGCTAATTTATTTTCGGGCTAACAAAGTGAGGGACAGCAAAACTCTCTAGGTAGTTTTCTTTGCCTTGATATTGATAAAATGATATTCTAAAAAGGCAGATCAACTTAAGTATTCTCATTTTGAAAAGAGATGGAGAGTGGGATGATAGAGTGGGATGATAGAGTGGGATGATAGAGTGGGATGATAGAGTGGATATTTTTTGATTTGGGTTCGACGCTTTTAGATGAAGAGGCTGCTTATGGTTATTATATAGACAAGTGTGTGAAGAAGTTAGAGTCTCTGGATATAGAGGTTTCATCAGATTCTTATAAAAAGAAAATGGTGGAGTATGCTCATAAGTCGCTGGACCCTATTCGTGCGACCTGGCAATATTTTGCACCGACCGAGCCACGTCCTTTGTGGACAAATGAGGGTGTGAGCCTGTATCCTGAAACAATAGATGCTCTAGAGAAGTTATCACAAAACTATCGATTAGGGATTATTGCCAATCAGTCTAGTAGTATTAGAGAACTACTTAAAGAGTGGGGAATTGAGTCTTATTTTCAACTCATCATCCTCTCTGAAGAGGTTGGTTTATCTAAACCAAATACAGCTATTTTCACACTTGCCTTGCAAAAAACAAACATCCCTGCAGATAGAGTTGTCTATGTCGAGGATAGGTATGATAATGACATTCTACCTGCTAAATCTTTGGGAATGTGGACTGTACGGATACTGACAGGTTTTGGGAAGCATGCCAGTGAAAATGAAAAATTGAAGAGCGATTGGGTAATTCCTTCATTGCAAGAGATAACAAATATTTTTGAACAAACAAAAAAACTAGACTGAACATTCTCAGCCTAGTTTTTACATGTATTAGAACAAGCCTTTAACTTTATCTAAAAGACCGTTAACACCTTCAGAACCTGATAACAAGCCTTTTGCCTGTTCCAAGTATTCACCGAATTGGTCCTTGTTTTCTTCGATAAATTGTTTTGCACCATCAAAGTCTTTGTTTGCAATCAATTCTTTTACTTGGTTAAAAAGATCTACTGGATTCATGTTGAAATCACCTCCTATGAGACTATTAAACCAAAACTGGACGGATTTCACAACTGAAACGACTTATAAAAATGTAACGCAAACTGCTTCAGGAACATAGAAATCGTGTGAAAGCTCAGTCAAACAGCCATTTTCGGCATCTCTTTTGAATACAGTTGCATTGTCAGAATCTTGATGGACAACAATCAAATGCTTTTCATCAGGACTAAGCGTGAAATCGCGAGGAGTTTTTCCATTTGTTGGGACGATTTCAACTAATTCTAAGCTGGCATCAGCAAGCGTTTTGTAGACTGCGATAGAGTCGTTTCCGCGGTTGGATCCATAAATAAATTTACCATCCTTTGTGATGCGGATAGCGGCAGTTCCGTTGAAACCAGTATGGTCTTCTGGGAGAGTAGAGACAGTTTGTAGGTGTTCAAATTGTCCCCAGCCGTCGTAGATAAGCACCTCAATAGTTGAATTGAGTTCACAGATGAGATAGGCAATTTTTGCGACAGGATGGAAGACAATGTGACGTGGACCACTTCCTGGCGCAGCCTGATAGGTTGCGATTTTCTCTACTTTTCCTTGGTCAGATACCTTATAGGTTACCACTTGATCACATCCTAAATCACAGGTTACTAAAAATTTATCGGGCGTCAAATCAGAAAAGTGAACATGGGCGGAAGCTTGGTTTTCGTGCGGCCCAGATCCCTCGTGTTGAGCGACATCAGCTAATTCTAGTGAACCATCCGCCAAACGTTTATAAACAAGTAGTTGCCCTTTGTGGAAATTGGAACCATAAACTAAATCTCTTGCTTCATCTACAGCGACATAGCAAAGTGGTGCGCCCTCTGATACAACATGGTTGAGTAGAGTATAGTCAGCATTAAAGGCAGCGATACCTCCTAGACCATTTTCAGCGCCGACGGAGTATAGATGTCCGGCCTTATCAAAGGCAAGGTAGGTAGGGTTAGGTTCTTCAGTGACCAATTCTAGATTGCTAAGTTGTCCTGTTTCAGAGTCAAAATTTGCTTTATAAATTCCTTTTGATTCACGTTTTGTGTAGGTACCGAAATAGATAGTCATAGGATTCTCCTTTTTGGAAATGATTGATAAAATTATACCATGTTTTTCTGAGAAAGTCGTAGAAATTCTGTAGTTGATTTTTACAAAAATCCTTTCTCCATGTTACAATAGAAAAAAAGACTAGGAGTGTATTAGATGGAGGATAAGCATCAAAAATTTAGTCTGACTTGGTTTTTCCGCTTGTTTTTAAATAGCCAAGCGGTGACATTTTTATTAGTAACCTTGCTGACTTTTTTGACTATATTTATTTTTAGTAAAATTAGTTTTTTATTCAGACCAATAGGAAGCTTTTTAGAAATTGTATTGTTACCGATGATTTTAACAGGTCTTTTGTATTACCTATTAAATCCGATGGTTGACTGGATGGAAAAGCATAAAATTTCTCGTACAGTTGGTATTTCCATTCTCTTTGTTTTAATCAGTCTTCTCATTATCTGGGGACTGGCGGTGGCAATTCCGAGTATTCAAGAGCAAGTGACATCTTTTGCGCAAAATCTTCCTTCGAATATCCAGAAAATCGAAGGACAGGTAACTGGGCTCCTACAGGATCAGCGCTTTGAACAATTTAGACCAACAGCTCTGGAGATGTTAAATAAGGTCAATGATCAGATCGTTGCCTATGCTCAGAAGTTTTCTTCAAGCGCTGTGAACTGGGCAAGTAATTTGATTTCAACCGCTTCACAGATTATTGTTGCTATTTTGATTATGCCCTTTATTCTCTTTTATCTGTTACGGGATGGTCAGTATTTGAATAAACACATTACCCAATATCTACCAACCAAGTGGAGAGAACCGATTGGAACAGTACTATCAGATGTGAATGGGCAATTATCAAACTATGTTCGTGGTCAGGTGACCGTTGCGATTATTGTTGCCCTGATGTTCTCAGTGATGTTCTCAATCATTGGTCTTAGCTATCCAATAACTTTGGGGGTGATGGCTGGTTTCCTCAATCTAATTCCGTATTTGGGTTCTTTCTTGGCCATGATTCCAGCTGTTATTTTAGGATTGATTGCTGGTCCAATCATGCTGATAAAGGTTTTAGTAGTCTTTATGATTGAGCAGACTATAGAAGGTCGTTTTGTGACACCATTGATTATCGGAAGCTCCCTAAGTATTCATCCGATTACCATTTTATTTGTATTATTGACAGCTGGTCAGATGTACGGTGTCCTAGGAGTTCTTCTGGGAATTCCAATATATGCCTCTATTAAGGTTTTAGTGAAAGCGGCATTTGAATGGTACAAGGCACACAGTGGTTTGTATGAAGATGAAGAAAATGAGGTTGTGAATGAACAATAGTGAAAAAATGTTGGTTTGTTTGGACCAACAGGATTTAGACAAGGCAGATAAGTATTTCAAGCGCGCCTTGGTGCAAGATGATAGCGAAACGCTTTTGTCCTTGGCAGCCTATTTAGAAGGCATTGGTTTTTTCCCACAGGCTAGACAAATCTATGAACAGGTCAAAGAAGAATTTCCCGAAGTACTGATCAATCTTGCCCAAATAGCATTTGAAGATGGCTTGGTTGAAGAATCTTTTGGATACTTGGAGGAAATTTCAGAAGACAGTTCTGTCTATGTGGAAGCCTTGTTGGTTAAGGCGGACCTGTATCAGGCAGAAGGCTTGTCGGATGTGGCGCGTGAAAAATTGTTAGAAGCAAGTCACTTATCAGATGAACCCATCATCCTCTTTGGCTTAGCAGAATTGGATATGGAACTGGAGCTTTTTAATGAGGCTATTTCCTACTATGCCCAGCTGGATAATCGTGAAATCTACGAATTAACGGGAGTTTCTACCTATCAGCGAATTGGTATTGCCTATGCAAGTTTGGGGAAATTTGAAGCGGCCATTGAATTTTTGGAAAAAGCTGTTGAGTTGGAATACGATGACCAGACGGTTTTTGAGTTAGCAGCTCTGCTATTTGAACGAGAAGAATACCAAAAGGCCAATCTCTATTTCAAGCAGTTGGATACCATCAATCCTGATTTTGAGGGCTATGAATATGCCTATGCTCAGTCGCTTCATGCCGAGCATAAGATTGATGATGCCTTGGCTATGACTCAAAAAGGCCTGGCTAAAAATGACTTTGATGCCAATCTCTTGCTTCAGGCTTCACAGTATGCCTATGAATTGCATGACGAGGCGGGGGCAGAAGATTATCTTCTACGGGCAAAAGAGGTGGCAGATGATAGTAACGAACTAGCTCTGCGCTTGTCCAATCTGTATCTTGAGCAGGAACGATTTGAAGAGGTTGTGGCTTTATTTGATGAAGAGGTAGATAACGTTCTAGCTCGCTGGAATATGGCCAAAGCCTATCAAGCTCTAGAAAGAGATGATGAAGCGAGTGAGCTTTACGATGAATTGGCTGGAGAATTGGCTGAGAATCCTGAATTTTTGGCTGATTACGTAGCGGTTTTACGTCAACTTGGTCGTTTGGATGAGGCAAAAGAGCAAGCTAGTCGTTATATCCAATTGGTGCCAGACGATTTAGCCATGCAAGAATTTTTGAATGAAGAGTAGGTTATGCAAGTAAATCGATTATTTCAATACAATACCTTAGGTGCCTTAATGGCTGGACTGTATGGCGGCTCCTTGACGGTTGGCGAATTGTTGGAACATGGTGATTTGGGTTTGGGAACCCTGGATTCCATTGATGGTGAGCTGATTGTCTTGGATGGAAAGGCTTATCAGGCCAAGGGAGCAGGAGAGAAACCAGAAGTGGTTGAAGTTCCAGCTGATATGAAGGTTCCCTATGCGGCGGTCATTTTCCATGAGGCAGAAGTCATTTTCAAACAACGCTTTGAAATGACTCATGAGGAATTGCATCAGCGAATTGAGTCCTATTATGATGGGGAAAATCTCTTTCGCTCCATCAAAATCAAGGGGACGTTTGCTCGGATGCATGTCCGCATGATTCCCAAATCGGCTTCGGATGTTCGTTTTGCAGAGGTGGCAAGTCGCCAGCCTGAATATACGGCTGAGAACATTTCGGGAACCATAGTTGGTATTTGGACGCCAGAAATTTTCCATGGTGTTAGTGTGGCTGGCTATCATTTGCATTTTATTTCGGATGATTTGACCTTTGGGGGTCATGTCATGGACTATATTATTTCAGAAGGAATGGTGGAAGTGGGACCAGTCGATCAGCTAGATCAACGCTTTCCAGTCCAAGACCGCCAGTATCTTTTCGCTAAGTTAAACGCTAAGGAAGTCAGAGAAGATATTGATAAGGCGGAATAGGTTTCAATACAGAAAAATCCATGAAAATCAATTGATTTTCATGGATTTTATTTTGTCTTCTGTTGGGGTGACACGGAGGGTCTTCTGACCGCGGTAGGTCACAAAACCAGGCTTACCACCTGTTGGCTTATGCAGTTTCTTGGCTTCAATCATATCGACTTGAACCAAGTTGGAATGTCTAGCCTTGGAGAAGTAGGCAGCCAACTCGGCCGCATCTGTCTTGACTTCGTCGCTTGGGTCCAAGTTGTCTGTGATGACCACATGACTACCTGGAATGTCTTTGGCATGGAACCAGAGTTCGCCTTTCTTGGCCATTTTGAAGGTCAGCTCATCATTTTGCAGGTTATTTTTCCCGACCAGAATAATGGTCTTCCCGTCCGTCGCCAAGTATCGCTCAGGTTTCTGACGCTTATGGATTTTCTCACGGTGGCGACGTTTGAGGTAGCCTGTTTCAATCAGCTCTTCACGGATCTCATCAATCTCAGCAAGACTAGCTTGTCCCAGCATGGTGTCAACGGACTCCAGATAGACAATGGTCGCCTTGGTTTCCTCAATCAAGTTGGTCAGGTGCTTGACCGCCTCCTTGAGTTTCTGGTACTTCTTGAAGTAACGTTGGGCATTCTGGCTAGGAGTCAAAGCCACGTCCAACTCAATCTCCAGCTCCTCGCCCGTATAGTAGTTGTCTAAGCGCACGCTCGGCTGATCGTTGGGCACCTGGTGCAGATAGGTGGTCAGGAGCTCGCCCTTTTGCCGCACCAACTCCGCCGTTTCTGTATCTGCCAATTCCTGCTCCTGCTTGACCAACTTCTTGCGATTCTTCTCCAGCTCACTGGCCACCCGCTTGATCAGCTCATTGGCCTGCTGGGCCACCCGATCCCGCTCCGCCTTGTCCTGATAATAGAAGTCCAGCAGACTGCTCAGGCTCTCAAAGTGTGGCTGGTTTTCTGGGCTATTGGCAAATGGCAGAGCAGCATAGGACTTGTCTGTCAGGCTAGGCTGTGTTGCCTGGTCAAAAAAGGCACGGAAGTTCTTCAGGCGGTCTGACTGCAAATGACTGGCCAGTTCAGAAGCCGTATCCCGACCCAAACCTTGAAAGACCTGTTGGAGATTTTTAGGACTCAGTTCCTGAGTCGATAGGATTTCAAACAATTTCTCATCAGACACCGTATAAGGATTGAGAGAATGCGTTTCCGGTGGACGAATGTAGGTGGAACCAGGCAAAATGGTCCGGTAGGAATTTTGCGAGAAACCGACATGCTTAATTGCCTCGATAATCTTCTGTTCAGACTTATCTACCAAGATGATATTGCTGTGCTTACCCATGATTTCCACAATCAAGGTAGCTTGGATATGGTCGCCAATCTCATCCTTGTTGGACACAGAAAATTCTAAGATGCGGTCATTGTCCAACTGACGAATCTCCTCGATAATGGCACCCTGCAAGTATTTCCGTAGAATCATGGTAAAGGTATTGGGAACCTTTGGATTGGTAAAGTCCGACTGGGTCAGCTGAACCCTCCCGAAAACCGAATGGGCGGACAGGAGCAACTTATGGCTCTGACGGTTGCTGCGAATGTTCAGAACAATTTCCTGTTCAAAGGGCTGGTTGATTTTCTGAATCCGCCCACCTTCTAAATTGGCCCTTAACTCAGCCGTCATGTGATGTAAAAAAAATCCGTCAAAAGACATGGTTTTCCTCTTTCTAATAGCTATAACTCAGTCTAGTATATCATATTTTGATGTTTTTTGATGAGACTGGTAGTCCCTACTGACAGAAAAAGTTTTCAGAAAATTTAATCAAAAGTATTGACAAAGATTGATGGATGCCGTATAATCGTCTGTAATCAGAAGAAGTAGTAAAGCAGAAGTCTTCAGGGAGCCTGTGGTACTGGGAACAGGTGGCGGAGTTTTATGAAATGGGCTGATGTGCATTTATGTCTATTTTATGATGTCGTTAGTCGGTCTTGCCGTACCACCAGTACTGCCTTCACCCGACTGCCTAGTCCTAAAATGCCCTAAATTCACAAGGATTGTTTGGCATAGCATACTTTGCGTAGACTGTTTTGGCTGAGTACGAGGCAGGTCGACGCAGCTTATACTGGCGGTATAGCAAGGAGAGCTAACAAAGTACTCAGCCAAAACAATCACGCAAATGAACTTAAAACAATGATAGTTCGGTCCGCACACCTTACAGTGCAACTCCTTGTTAGAGGAGATGAGATATGGGAGGATTCTATACAATTCCCATAAGTGAGGTGGCACCGTGTCATTGACGCCCTCGCAGGTTGGTTTTTCCTGCGGGGGCTTTTCCATTGTCTTCGTAGAGTGCTTTTATATTGCGTCACGTTCGGCTTGCCTAACCTGAGTTATGTCTGCGCCTCCGTTCCTTATCTAAAAGCAATCTACTTTGACAATTATTAACAAAACGAGGTAATCATGATGAAACGATGGCGATGGTGGAATAGTATACTGATGATGTAGGATTTGTTTATTAAAAAGGAGAATTAGATATGATGAAAAATAAGAATTTACTTGCTACAATTATTGCCCTTACTGTGATGGTGGTTGCTGCCTTGTTTTTGACGCAAAAAGAACAGAACAATTCAACGAATAGCACAGCAAAAGTTAAAATTGGGGTCCTCCAATTTGTGACGCATGATTCACTAGACGAAATTTACAAGGGAATCAAAGCAGGACTTGAAGAAGGTGGTTATACCACAACTGAGAATCTCTCAATTGATTTTATGAATGCAGAAGGTGATCAATCCCAAGTTCAAACCATGAGTAAAAAATTGGTGGACAATGGCAATGAATTATTGATTGGTATCGCAACACCTGCTGCACAGGGATTAGCAAACGCTACGACAGAATTACCCATTATCATGGGAGCTGTGACAGATCCAGTCGGAGCCAACCTGGTGACGGATTTGAAAAATCCTGGTGGAAATATCACAGGGGTATCAGACCAAACACCAGTAGCAGACGCAGTTTCTCTCATTAAAGAAATTACACCAGACGCTAAAACTATCGGTGTCCTCTATTCTTCAAACGAAGACAATTCAAAAATTCAAGTAGCGGAATTTAAGGCTGCAGCAGAAGAGGCTGGCTATACTGTTCTTGAATATGCAGTTGCTTCTAGTAATGAAATTGCAGCGACAGTAGAGGTCGCAAGTAGTAAAGCAGATGTTCTCTTTACACCAGTAGATAACACAGTTGCCTCAGCATTTTCAACTGTCGTATCTGTGGCAAATAAAACCAAAACTCCGATTTTCACCAGCGTAGAAGATATGGTAGAAGGCGGAGGTATCGCATCTGTTACCCTTAGCCAATATGACTTGGGTGTGGCAACTGGTAAGATGGCTGCGAAAATTCTTGATGGTGCCAATCCAGAGGATACACCTGTACAAATCTTTAACGAGGGTACCGTTGTTGTCAACCAAAAAGTTGCTAAAGAATTAGGAATTACCTTGTCAGATGATGTGATTAGTAAAGCAAGCAAGGTTATCGAATAAGAGATAAGAGAAAAGGAAAAATATGATTGTATCAACAGTTTCACAGGCTCTTTTATGGGCTGTACTAGGTTTGGGAATATTCGTTACCTTTCGGATTCTGAATTTTCCTGATATGACGACAGAGGGCTCTTTCCCGCTTGGAGGAGCGGTTGCTGTTACCTTATTGACGCAAGGAGTTCATCCTATCTTGGCTACTCTAGCAGCAGTTCTTGTTGGCTGTTTGGCGGGCTTTGTCACAGGCTTGCTTTATACCAAGGGGAAAATTCCCACTCTTCTGGCTGGTATCTTGGTCATGTCTTCCTGTCACTCTATCATTCTATTTATCATGGGTAGGGCAAATCTAGGCTTACTGAATACCAAACGTTTACAAGATTTCCTTCCTTTTTCTGAGCAAATTAATGGTCTCTTGCTAGGTCTAGGTAGCCTAGCGGTGGTGATTGGTGCCTTGATGTTCTTCCTATACACTCGCCTTGGACAGGCCTTTATTGCAACAGGGGATAATCCAGATATGGCACGCAGTTTTGGTATCAATACAAGTCGAATGGAGTTGCTGGGTCTTGTTCTTTCAAATGGGATCATCGCACTTGCAGGTGCCTTGATTGCACAACAAGAAGGCTATGCGGATGTGTCGCGTGGTATTGGTGTCATTGTGGTCGGTATGGCTAGTCTGATTATCGGTGAGGTAATTTATGGTAACCTTACTATGTTAGAACGGTTCTTGGCCATTGTTGTCGGAGCGATTTTCTATCAGTTCTTAATTTTGGTGGTCATTTCCCTCGGTATCAATACCAGCTACCTCCGTATCTTCTCGGCCATGATTCTGGCAACTTGCCTCATGGTTCCTGAGTTGAAAAATAAACTTCTGAAAGGAGCTAGTCTGTCACGATGAAAGCAATTGTTGAATTAAAAAATGCCACCAAGGTGGTGACAAACGGTTTTGATGAAGAACGTGTGATTTTGGATAATGTCAATCTGACCATCTACCAGGGTGATTTTATTACCATTTTGGGTGGAAATGGGGCTGGGAAGTCAACCCTCTTTAATGTCATTGCTGGAACCCTACCCTTGACTAGTGGTTCAGTCCATATTCTTAGTGAGGACGTAACCAATTGGCCTGCAGAAAAACGTGCTAAGTATCTGGCACGTGTTTTCCAAGATCCTAAAATGGGGACGGCGCCACGGATGACGGTGGCAGAAAATCTACTGATAGCTAAGTACCGTGGCGAGGGACGGGGCTTAGTGCCACGCAGATTGGCCCAACAGACGGAAGAATTTGCCCAGCTTTTGCCGAGAGTGGGAAATGGTTTGGAAAAACATTTGGACACGCCAGCAGGGCTCTTATCAGGTGGTCAACGCCAGGCATTGAGTTTGTTGATGGCGAGTTTGAAACAGCCTGAACTTTTACTCTTGGATGAGCATACTGCAGCCCTCGACCCTAAAACTAGCCAATCCTTGATGCAATTGACTGATGAATTGATTGCGACCAAGGGAATGACGGCCCTCATGGTCACTCACCAGATGGAAGATGCGTTGCGTCACGGTAATCGCTTGATTGTCATGAAAAATGGTCAGATTATTCAGGATCAAACGGCTGAAGCAAAATCCAAGATGAAACTGGAAGATTATTATAAGTTGTTTGATTAAGAACCTGTGTGGATAGTTCGCAACTTCCAACCAAGTTTGGTTTTGGCTAAAACTGAATCTTATATCAAACAGATCACTTGTGAATACAGGTCTAAAGTCTGGAGTAATCCAGGCTTTTATTATCCTTTGAATTTTTAGTTAAAAAGCAGTATAATATACTAAGTATATCAAGAGGTGCTGTCATGGATAAATTGGTTTTTGAAAGCTTAGCTGACTTGGGAATGGACTACACCATTGTAGAGCATCCACCAGCTCGGACAACTGAGGAAGCAGACCGTTACATTGAAGGGTTAGAAGGAGTACGGACCAAGTCCATGTTTCTGACTAATAAGAAAAAGACTGCATTTTATTTACTGATCATGGATGACCAGAAGCAGCTGGATATGGACCAGTTTCGTGATTTGGTGGGAGCCAACCGTATTCGGATGGCCTCGAGTGATAGCTTGATGGAAAAAATGCACTTGCCTGCGGGTGCGGTATCTGTTTTTGGCTTGTTACATAATGTTGATAAGGATATTCAAGTCTTTTTTGATAAAGAAATCCTTTCTGAACCCATTCTAACCTTCCACCCCAATGTTAATACGAAAACAATTTTTGTAAAGACAGAAGATGTTTTGCGTTTTGTAGAAGAGATTGGCTTTTCAGCAACGATTGTTGACTTGGGGTAACAAAGATGAGAAAATGTTTAGCTATTTGTAGTCTGTTGTGTTGTCTTTTTTTGGTAGGATGTCGGACAGGAGCAGCTTATCAGGCAGAGATTGAACCGATGGAACAATCAGAATTGTATACGGAAAAAGAGATTGAGGCGGCTATTCTTGTAGTTCAAGATTACTTTGATCACCATTTTAACAGTTGTAAATTGCTGACTATCGGTTACAGTGGTGATAATGAAAAGGAATTTGATGAGTGGGCGGAGCACTATGGTGCAGAGGAAGCTATTATCCTAACTTCGTCTTTTAAGGTAGCAGCTGAGGGGGCAGAGCCCACCTTAGAGCCTAATAGTACCCATACGGATTGGAAATGGATTTTAGTGCGGAATGTTGGTGGTAAGTGGGAACATAAGGGACATGGTTACTAATGTATATGTAGAACTTCGTTGATTTTCAGCGGAGTTTTTTGTAAATTTTCTTGAAAAAATGTATAATAGAAGCGATAGCTATTTAGGTATTTCTATTTAAAAGTTGCGTTGATGGTTGAATATAATTTTGAACCAACGTGTGTCTTTTGCAAATAGAACTCCGACATAGCAGACTGTAATTCGACTTGGAACTCCCAAGGACCGTTGGTAAGAAAAATAAAATGGACACCTGTGGGATGTCCAAAAGGAGTAAAGATGAGTACAATTAAAATTATGGCTCTTGGAGGTGTGCGGGAAAATGGAAAAAACCTGTACATTGCCGAAGTGAATGAACATATTTTTGTTTTGGATGCGGGGGCAAAGTATCCTGAGAATGAACAGTTAGGTGTGGATGTAGTTGTCCCAAATTTCGATTATTTGGAAGAAAATAAGCATCGTGTAGCAGGGGTCTTTTTATCTCACGGGCATGCAGATGCTATCGGAGCGCTTCCTTATCTCTTGGAGAAAGTGAAAGTGCCAGTATTTGGTTCGCACTTGACTATCGAATTGGCTAAGCTACTTGTCAAGGGGAATAATGCTACTAAGAAATTTAATGATTTCCATGTTATCAATGCTGACACTGAAATTGATTTCGGGGATTCAGTGGTATCTTTCTTTCAGACGACCCACTCTATTCCAGAGAGTTTAGGAATTGTCGTTAAGACGGATGAGGGAAATATTGTCTACACAGGTGACTTTAAGTTTGACCAGGCGGCAGATAAGTTTTATCGTACGGATTTTGGGCGATTGGCTGAAATCGGTAACGAAGGTGTGTTGGCCCTCTTGTCAGACTCAGCTAACGCAGATAGCAATGTTCAAGTAGCGAGCATGCATGAGGCTGGGGAGGAAATTCTCAATACGATTGCTGACTGTGACGGGCGAGTTATTGTGGCAGCAGTTGCCAGCAATATTGTACGTATTCAACAGATTTTTGACGCGGCAGAAGCAACTGGTCGTCGTGTCGTATTGACAGGACATGATGTGGAAAACATTGTCCGAACAGCGATTCAATTGAAAAAACTTCGTTTGGTCAGCGAACGCTTGTTGGTAAAACCAAAGGATATGAACAAGTATGAAGACCATGAATTGATTATTTTAGAAACTGGTCGTATGGGCGAGCCGTTAAATGGATTGCGTAAAATGTCTATCGGTAGACATCGCTATGTTGAAATCAAAGAAGGTGATCTAGTTTATATTGTTACCACTCCAAGTATTTCAAAAGAAGCGGTTGTTGCTCGTGTGGAGAACTTGATTTACAAGGCTGGTGGTACCGTAAAATCTATCACAAAGAATCTTCGCGTCTCCGGGCATGGGAATGCGCGTGATTTGCAGCTCATGCTCAACATTATGAAGCCTAAATATCTTTTCCCAGTTCAAGGGGAGTATCGTCAATTGGATGCTCACGCTAAGGCTGCGCTTGAAATCGGTATGTATCCAGAAAACATTATCATCGTTAAGCGTGGGGATGTCATGGCTTTTGAAGAGGGGGATTTTGTCCATAGCGGAGCGGTTCCTGCTGGTGATGTCATGATTGACGGAAATGCCATGGGCGATGTTGGAAATATCGTCCTTCGTGACCGTAAGATCCTCTCAGAAGACGGTATCTTTATCGTGGCTATCACTGTCAACCGCCGTGAGAAAAAAATCATTTCTAAAGCCAAGGTCAATACTCGTGGTTTTGTCTACGTGAAAAAGAGCAAGGACATCTTGCGTGAGGCATCAGAATTGGTGAATACAACGGTGGAAAATTACTTTACAAAGGATAGCTTTGACTGGGCAGAGCTTAAGAGTGCTGTTCGCGATGATTTAGCAAAATTCCTCTTTGACCAAACTAAACGTCGCCCAGCTATTTTGCCGGTAATTATGGAAGTCAAGTAAGCTGATTTATATACATAAGAAGAGCCGAGGGAAACTCAGGCTCTTTACCATAAGGAGAAGATTTATGGCAATAATGAAAATTGAATACCACTCAGAAGCTCTAGATATGTCTAGACAGGTTACGGTTTTATATCCAGATCGCAATCGTGTGGAAAATCCTGATGACAACGACATTCCTGTCCTATATCTTTTGCACGGTATGGGAGGAAATCAGGATTCCTGGCTGAATCGTTCTACAGTGGAACGGTTGGTTCGTTATACCAATCTTATCGTGGTTATGGTCAATACAGATAAAGGCTGGTATACCAATACCACTTACGGTATGAATTACTTCGATGCCATTGCAGTAGAGTTGCCTCAAATTCTCAAACGATTTTTCCCAAATATGTCTGACAAGCGGGAGAAGAATTTTATCGCTGGTTTGTCTATGGGTGGTTATGGGACCTTCAAGATTGCCATGATGACCAATCGTTTTTCACACGCAGCTTCGCTTTCAGGCGCATTGTATTTTGATTTTGATAATCCAGCGGCAGCAGAATTGGGAAGTCTTTCGTATTGGCGAGGAGTATTTGGTGACATTTCTGATAAACAGAATCCAAATAATTTGTTAGAAATTGCTAAACAATCCGATAAAAAGACCAAATTTTATGCCTGGTGTGGTGAGGAAGATTTTCTTTTTGAAGGACATCAAAAGGCAGTTGGAGAGCTGAAAGAGCTAGGCTTTGATATCGAAGCGAGTTTCGGTCCTGGTAAACATGAGTGGTACTACTGGAATCAGCAGATTGAGAAAGTATTGGCTTGGTTGCCAATTGATTTCAAATTGGAAGAAAGACTGTCCTAGTGTTTAAGAAAAGTTTCAGAAATTATGGCTATACTAAAACCTATTTCTAGAAAGAGGTATAGTCTATGAAACTTATTGGAAATATTCTACGGTGGATTTGGCGGACATTTTGTGGTCTGATTTGGTTATCACTGGTGTTATTAGCTTGTGGTCTAGGTCTGTTATTCTATTTTCAACAGGAAGCAGCGCCTCAGATGTTACAAACTCTAGCTCAAGAAGTGCAATTGATGGTCAAAGGGCAGTCTGAAGTGACGATTGAAGAAGGTGTTAATACCATTAAGCACCTGACGACGGATACGGTCAATACAGCTGATCATGGTCGATGGGAAAGCAATACTGCGACTGTTTACATTGAAACCCAGAATCCAACATTTGTAGCTGCCTATGAAACAGCTATTGCCAATTGGAATGCGACAGGGACCTTCACTTTTGTGATGACAAGTGACCCAAGTCAGGCCGATATTATTGCAACAGAAATGAATGATGGAAATACCCAGGCAGCAGGCGAGGCCAATTCAACGACTAACTTATTAACCAATTATTATAGCTCTGTAACGGTGCGTCTGAATAGTTTTTATTTATCAAACGACCGATATGGTTATGATATGGATAGAATTATCCATACAGCTGAGCATGAGTTGGGCCATGCTATTGGCCTAGATTATGAAGATAGTCAGACCTCCGTTATGGAATCGGCAGGTTCTAATCATGGTATTCAGCAGGCAGATATTGATGCGGTCCTTGCCTTGTATTCAGAATAGAAGGGAAAATATGCTTCGAACAATTACAAACACAATAAAACGTTATCCTGAGCAAGCTCTGCTCTTTCTCTATAATGCTGGGATTTTTGCATGGATGCAGTCTACCAGTCATTCGATCATGGAACAAATCGGTATAGATAGCAACTGGTTTGATAAAATCCCCGAACCAATCAAGGCCTGGACAGGTGCAAGTCTAGAGAGTATGCAAACCTTACTCAATTCTTCCGCTTGGGGATGGCTGATTGTTTCGATGATTTTGATGCTGGTCATCCGCTTTGTCAAGGGCTTGATTAAGTTTGTCATCATGCTGATTATTATCGGCGGTGGTCTTTATCTGCTTTGGCAGAATAGGGAATTGCTTAGCGGTTTGGTCTAAATATTTTTTGAGAAGGACAGTGACGGGAAAGTCGCTGTTTTTTGTTGAAATCAGAAAAAGGATTCCGCACTGTTACCCTAAATTATGGTACAATATTGCTATGATTATTCTAAGTGGAAACAAGATTGAACGCTCTTTTGCGGGCGAAGTTTTATTTAACAATATCAACATTCAAGTCGACGAGCGGGATCGGATTGCCCTTGTCGGAAAAAATGGGGCAGGCAAGTCTACTCTGCTCAAAATCCTTGTGGGAGAAGAAGCTGCGACCAGCGGTGACATTTCTACCAAGAGAGATTTATCGCTTTCATATCTGGCACAGGATAGCCGTTTTGAGTCGGAAAATACCATTTACGATGAAATGCTCCATGTCTTTGACGACCTGCGGATGACGGAGAAACGCCTGCGGTCTATGGAAGAACAAATGGGCAGTCTTTCTGGTAATGAGCTCGACCAGCTCATGAAGACCTATGATAGTCTGTCGGAAGAATTTCGTCTGGCAGGTGGTTTTAACTATGAAGCAGACATCCGTGCTATTTTGAACGGTTTCAAGTTTGACCAGACCATGTGGGACATGAAAATCTCCGAACTCTCAGGTGGTCAGAACACTCGACTTGCTCTGGCAAAAATGCTACTTGAAAGCCCAGAGCTATTGGTGCTGGATGAGCCAACAAACCACCTGGACATTGAAACCATTGCCTGGCTGGAAAACTATCTGGTCCACTACAAGGGAGCCTTGATTATCGTCAGCCATGACCGCTATTTCTTGGACAAGGTGGCGACACTGACACTGGATTTGACCAAGCATTCCTTGGATCGTTATGTGGGCAATTATTCTCAGTTTGTCGAGCTCAAAGAGCAGAAGTTGCAAACGGAATTGCAAAACTATGAAAAGCAGCAGAAGGAAATTGCCAAGTTAGAAGATTTTGTCCAGAAAAATATTGTCCGTGCTTCGACCACCAAGCGTGCTCAGGCTAGACGCAAGCAGTTGGAAAAGATGGAGCGACTGGACAAGCCGACAACTGGTCAGAAGTCTGCTAACATGACCTTCCAGTCGGACAAGACTTCAGGCAATATCGTCTTGACAGTGGAAAATGCTGCGGTTGGCTACGATGGAGATATCCTTTCTCAGCCTATTTCCATTGACCAAAGAAAACTGGATGCCATTGCCATTGTCGGTCCGAATGGAATCGGAAAAACTACCCTGCTCAAATCCATCATCGGAGCTCTGCCATTTATCAAAGGGGAAGCCAAGCTAGGTGCCAATGTGGAAGTGGGCTATTACGACCAGACCCAGTCTGCCCTGACACCTTCCAACACAGTCTTGGAGGAGCTCTGGTCAGCCTTTCCGACCATACCTGAAGTGGAGATCCGCAACCGCCTGGGAGCCTTCCTCTTCTCAGGCGATGACGTCAAAAAGTCTGTTTCCATGCTATCGGGTGGGGAAAAGGCCCGCCTGCTCCTTGCTAAGCTATCCATGGAAAACAACAACTTCCTCATCCTCGATGAGCCGACCAACCACCTGGACATCGACAGCAAGGAAGTGCTGGAAAATGCCCTGATTGACTTTGACGGCACCCTGCTCTTTGTCAGCCACGACCGCTATTTCATCAACCGCGTCGCCACCAAGGTGCTGGAAATCTCGGAAACTGGGTCCACGCTCTACTTGGGCGACTATGACTATTATTTGGAGAAAAAGGCAGAGCTGGAAGTAGAAGCCCAGCCTGACCAGCTAGAAAGTACTAGCCAATCAGCCGGAGCCATGGACTACCAAGCCCAAAAGGAAAACCAAAAAGAGCAACGCAAACTGGCCCGACGCATCGAGCAAATCGAGGCAGAAATCGAGACCATCGAAAACCGCCTGAGTGAGCTCAACCAAGCCATGCTAGAAACCAACGACATCGGCCAGCTGACCGATTACCAAAAAGAAATCGATCAATTGACCGCCCAACAAGAAAACCTCATGGAAGAATGGGAAGCATTATCCGAGCAGATAGGTTAGGTTGACAGGAAGTTTACAGTCTGTAAAATAGTGTCTGAAAACCTTGATAAATCAAGCCTGCAAGCAGGTCTTGCGGAGCTAGCAAGACCACCTTTCGCTAAAAAAGTCCAGAGCAAGCCAGCCTTTCTAGGAAAACATCGAGCGACAGGCTAAGATAAAGTCAGGACCTGCTAGACAGGGCCTAGCGAGGAGAAGAAATGAACTTTGGACAGCAAATCAAAGATTTACGTAAGAAGGAAGGTTTGACTCAGGAGCAGTTTGCCCTCAAACTCAATGTGACACGGCAGGCCGTTTCCAACTGGGAAAATGACAAAAACCTGCCCGACTTGGAACTCTTGATTCTCATGTCCTCTGTCTTTTCGAACTCCTTAGATCAACTTATCTTAGGAGGAACTGACATGAACAACATGACAGAAAAACTTGTAAAAGACGGTCGCGAAGGCCGCCGTACCCAGATGCACCTGACTATTACCATTATTGGTAGTTTTCTCATGCTACTCGGCTTCGTCTGCTTTGTCATCAAGGCCAACTCGGTCGAGTATATTGATGCCGAGGGCATTCTGCATGAAAATTTTTATCTCATTCCAGTCGGCTACTTGCTGGTCTTTACAGGGGCCATTGCCACGCTCCTATCAGGACTAGCTCTGCACCGCTTTAGAAAAGGATACAAATAAGATGACCAAACACCTACGTTTTGCCAATAGCGACCAATTTTTCGCCTGTCCACATTGTGGGCAGGCTCTTGGTCTTGACCTCAACAGCCTCCGCTGTCCCAACCGCCACACCTTCGACATCGCCAAGCAGGGCTATGTCAATCTGGCACCCCAGGTCAAGCAGTCCGCCAACTACCACAAGTCTAGCTTTGAAAACCGCCAGGCCTTTTTAGAGGCGGGCTATTACGAACATCTCTATGCGGCTTTGGAGGGAAAAATAGCAGAGCTGGGCTTACGGTCTGTCTTGGACATCGGTTGCGGGGAGGGCTTTTATTCCCGTAAGTTAGCCGAGAAAATGGACTTGGACATTCTTGCTTTTGATATTTCCAAGGACTCTATTCTCTTGGCAGCCAAATCTGACAGGACCAAGTCGGTCAAATGGTTTGTCGGTGACTTAACCAAGTTGCCTATTCAAGATAAGACCATTGACGGTATCTTGGACATCTTTTCCCCAGCTAATTATCAGGAGTTTGCCAGAGTGCTGAAAGCTGGTGGGGCTATTCTCAAGCTGGTCCCAGGCCCTAATCACCTCAAGGAGCTCCGCCATTTAGCCAAAGACCAACTCCGCAAGGAATCCTATGACAACCAAGATATCGTAGACCATTTCAAGTCTTACCTGGGGCAGGTGGAGCAAGTGCTAGTCAGTCGAACCATGCCGATTAGCCTAGAACATGCCCAAGTCTTGGCAGACATGACACCCCTCTTTTTCCAAGTGGACCAGTCCAAGCTGGATTTGAGTCAGTTGATCGAGATTACGGTTGAGGGAGTGCTTTTGGTTGGAACGATATAAAAAATGAAACCGCCTCTGTTACCAGAAGCGGTTTTGCTTTATTTCTCAAACTCTGCCTTGCTTTTCACATCGCCGTATTCTTCAGCGACTTCTTTGCTGAGGATGTCAGCGTAGCTGGCAAGTTGGATGTCTTGTCCGTATTTTTTACGGAGGGCAGTTGTGACCAAGCGGTAGGCTAGGTTGGCATTGCGAGACAGGATTGGTCCGTGGAAGTAGCTGCCGAAGGTGTTTTTGTAATGCAGGCCTTCGCCGCCGTCTTCCTTATTGTTGCCATTACCATAGACAACCTTGCCCAGCGGTTTTTGGTTGTCAGCTAGGAAGGTGCGGCCTTGGTGGTTTTCAAAACCATAGTAGGTTTCGTTAAATTCATCATTGTGAATTTTGATGTCACCGATGTAACGGTTATTGGTCTGGTTGAGGGTGTAGTGGCCCATGATACCCAGTCCGTCAATCTTGCGGCCGCCAGCTTCGATATAGTATTGACCGAGCAATTGGAAGCCACCACAGATAGCCAGCATGACACCGTCATTTTCGATAAAGTCTGCTAGGCTGTCTTTTTTAGTCGGTAAATCTTTTGCAAGAATGGATTGTTCATAGTCCTGTCCACCGCCGAAAAAGGCGATGTCGTAGAAATCCTTGTCAAAATCATCTGTCAGGGAAACGATGTCTACCTGGACACGAGCACCGAGCTTTTCAGCTACATACTTGAGCATGAGGATATTGCCGTTGTCACCGTAGGTATTCATCAAATCGCCGTAGAGGTGAGCGATGTGGAGATTATAAGTGTAGTCTTTTTCAGGACTTTTTAATGACGTATAGACCATTATTTCATCTCCTTTCCAACAGCTTGGCGTTGAGCCAGCAAGTCACGGAATTCCAGCATAGCCGTATAGGTCGCGAGGATATAGGCATGCTGACTGCTGGACTGCTCAATCAAGGTCATGATGTCTTCCAGTTTTGGTGTTTCAGTAATCTGGTCCTCTGGATAGCCAGTCACACGGAGGCGACGGGCAATTTCAGACGAGCGAACACCGCCTGCAAAGACTTGTGGAATGTCCATTTGAGTGATTTGTTCAAAGTCGGCGTCCCAAATCCAGCTGGTATCAATTCCGTCAGCGTAGTTGGCATTGAGAAGGACGGACAGGCTAAAATCGTAAGGAGCTAGTTTCATCATTTCAATGGCCTGGGTTGCACCGACAGGGTTTTTAATCAAGACCAGAGTACAATCTTTATCGCCCAATTTAAAGGTTTCTTGGCGACCGAAAACTGCCTTGGACTTGTCAAAACCAGCCTTGATTTTCTCAGGAGATACGCCGAAAAATTCTGCCACGCTGACAGCTGCCAGGGCATTGTAGATATTGTAAAGCCCACCGATGTTGATTTTGTAATCCTGACCGTCAATGGCAAAGGTAGAAGAAGTATTGGTGATTTCTTTTAACTCTGTCAACTTGTAATCCAGCTCAGGTCGGCTAAAGCCACAGTTGTTACAGATATAGCTACCCAAATTAGCGTAGGTATTGAGCTTGTACTGGATAATCTGGTGGCAATGCGGACAGAGAACGCCTTCGGTATTGTAATGGGCCAGACGAGGCTCATGCTCTTCCGTCGCAAAACCGTAGTACTTAACTGGATTGATAATGCTCGTCGAGTTGAAAAGTGGGCTGTCACCGTTGGCGAGAATGGTTGCCTGTGGTGCCTTGGCTGCCCCGTCCAAAATCATCTGGTAGGTGGTATAAATCTCACCATAGCGATCCATTTGGTCGCGGAAGATATTGGTGAAGACAATCAGGCTAGGCTTGATAAAGTCGGTCACACGGGCCAGGCTGGCTTCGTCAATCTCCAAGACGGCAATCTTCTTGCCATTTTTATTTTTCTTGGCAGATAAAAAGGTGGCTGTAATCCCTGTAATCATATTGGCACCGCTGGTATTGGTCGTAATTTCGCCAAAGGCTTCTTGGAGGATGCCAACTGTCAGGGCGGTGGTCAGGGTCTTACCGTTAGTACCTGTCACAACAACGACTTCATAATCCTTAGCCAAACTATCTAAAATATGTTTATCGAATTTGAGGGCAATTTTTCCAGGCAGGGTAGTACCACGTCCTAGTTTTTTCAAAATGAACTGGGAACTTTTTCCTGCTAGAATACCCAAAGCTGTATTTATTTTCATGGGACTATTTTATCATAAAGGTCACTGATTTTCTAGAATGGAGTGTGTTGGAATGTGATATATTCCTGCAGTAAATCTGTAATATTTTTAACAGGAAGGTCACTATTTTCTAAAGAAAAGGGGAAAAAATATGGTATAATGAGTACATTACTATGTATGAGTTAGAAAGTATGAGAATGATATGTTAAACCTAAACCAGTTACTGGATACAGGGTATTGGTCGAGTTTGATAGCCAGTCCTTGGACCGCACTGTTGCACCTAATTGATATTAGTATAGTTGTTTATTTGATTTATAATTTTAGTAAGGCTATTGCAGGTACTAAAATTATGACATTGATTCGAGGGGTTTTTCTCTTCATTATTGTCCAGATTATAGCTAGTTTATTCGGTCTGCAGACGATTGCTTGGCTGATTAATCAAGTAATCACGTATGGAGTTATTGCAGCAGTAGTTATTTTTGCACCAGAGTTGCGTGCCATGCTTGAAAAACTTGGCAGGACAACTCAAATTTTTGGGGCAAATACTGTGAGTGCAGAAGAAAAGCTAATTGTTGCTTTTCTCAAATCTGTTGCTTATATGTCTCCGCGTAAAATTGGTGCACTTGTGGCAGTAGAACAAGCCCAAACATTACAGGAATATAGAGCAACGGGGATTCCTCTCAATGCGGATATATCTCAGGAATTATTAATAAATATTTTCATCCCGAATACACCGCTACACGATGGGGCCGTAATTGTCAAGGAAGACAAGGTAGCGGTTGCTTGTGCTTATTTGCCCCTGTCAGAGAGCGCAGGAATTTCAAAGGAATTTGGAACACGACACCGTGCAGCCATTGGCTTATCGGAGGTATCTGATGCGTTTGTGTTTATTGTTTCTGAAGAAACTGGCAGTATCTCTATTGCACGAAACGGGATATTCAAACATGACTTGACTTTGGATGAGTTTGAAGCAGAGTTGCGAGCGACTTTTATTTCTGAAAATGTAGAGAAAAAGTCCATCTGGAAGCGATTAGGAGGTGGCAAACATGAACGATAAGTTTAAAGCTGTAGGTCACTTAGCCCTATCTATTTTTCTAGCATTGTTGCTCTTTTTCTATGCAACAACCACCAACTATAAAAATTCAGAATCAGCTGCACAGAACACGGAGTCAGAAACCTATGTTCACACACTGAACAATGTACCGATTGAAATTGAATATGATACAAACAAGTATTTTATTTCTGGATTTTCTTCGACGGTGGCAGTTGAATTAAGGGGCTCTAATCGTGTTCTCCTACAGAGAGAATCAGATGAGTCAACTCGGACTTTTCAAGTGACTGCGGATTTGAGAGAGTTGAGTGATGGGACACAAACTGTCAAGCTACAATTGACCAATTTGCCGGCAGGAGTGAGTGCGACACTGGCACCAGATGCGATTACCGTCAAGATTGGTAAAAAAGTTAGCAAGGCATTCCCAGTAGCAGGTCGAGTCTATAGTAATCAATTGGCAGAAGGTTACAGTCTGTCTAAGGTTTCAGTCAACGTAGATACCGTTAAAGTGACAACGGATGAAGAAACAATGGCTAAGATTGATCGGGTCGAAGCTGTTGCGATGGATGTGAGCAATCTGTCTGAGAATTATAGTGGTACAGCTAAATTACAGGCTGTAGATAGCGACGGCAATGTCTTGCCAGTTGTACTGTCTCAGACGGAAGCAAATATGCAAATTATACTTACAAAAACAAAATAAGAGGTTATGAAAATGGGTAAATATTTTGGGACAGATGGTGTCCGTGGAGAAGCAAACGTAGAATTAACGCCAGAATTAGCATTCAAATTGGGTCGTTTTGGTGGTTATGTCCTTAGCCAGCATGAGACGGATGTTCCTCGTGTCTTTGTGGCGCGTGACACACGTATCTCAGGTCAAATGTTAGAGGCTGCCTTGATTGCAGGACTTCTATCAGTAGGGATTCATGTGTATAAATTGGGAGTTTTGGCGACACCGGGTGTTGCCCACCTAGTCAAAACTGAAAAAGCAAGTGCAGGTGTCATGATTTCTGCAAGTCATAACCCAGCGCAAGATAACGGTATCAAATTCTTTGCTGGTGATGGTTTCAAATTGGATGATGCATTGGAAGCGGAAATTGAGGCTCTTCTTGATGCTGAGGAAGACACATTGCCACGCCCATCTGCTAAAGGTCTAGGAGATGTGGTAGAATATCCAGAAGGTCTACGTAAGTACCAGCAATTCTTGGTGTCAACTGGTACAGATTTGGACGGTATGAAAGTTGCACTTGATACAGCTAATGGTGCCGCAGCAACATCTGCACGTCAAATTTTTGTAGATTTGGGAGCAGATTTGACAGTAATGGCTGAAAAGCCAGACGGTTTAAATATCAATGAAGGCGTTGGCTCAACCCACCCAGAAAAATTGCAAGAACTGGTCAAGGAAACAGGTAGTCAAATTGGACTTGCCTTTGATGGTGACAGTGATCGCTTGATTGCCGTCGATGAAAATGGTGATTTAGTAGACGGTGACCGTATCATGTACATCGTTGGTAAATACCTTGCTGATCGAGGTCTATTGGCCAAAAATACCATTGTGACCACAGTTATGTCCAACCTTGGTTTCCATAAGGCTTTGGATCGTGAAGGTATTGAAAAAGCTGTGACCGCAGTTGGTGACCGTTATGTGGTTGAAGAAATGCGCAAGGAAGGCTACAATGTCGGTGGTGAGCAGTCAGGACACGTGATTCTGATGGATTATAATACCACAGGCGACGGCCAGTTGACCGCTGTGCAATTGACCAAAATCATGAAAGAAACTGGTAAGAAGTTGTCAGAATTGGCAGCAGAAGTGACCATTTACCCACAAAAATTGGTCAATATCCGTGTGGAAAACAGCATGAAAGACAAGGCAATGGAAGTGCCTGCTATTGCAGCTATCATTGAAAAAATGGAAGCAGAAATGGCTGGCAACGGTCGTATCTTGGTACGCCCAAGTGGTACTGAGCCCCTCTTGCGTGTCATGGCAGAAGCGCCAACGGATGCTGAAGTCGATTACTACGTGGACACCATTGCCGATGTGGTCCGTGCGGAAATTGGAATTTAAGCAGAAATCAATCATTTGTTAAGATGATTTCATTGTCTTGAACTACCAGATTGATTAGGTGGCTAGTAGTTCCACTCAAGACTGCGAGAATAAAAGTAAAAACTGGAGTTTGGTTACTCCAGTTCTTTGATGTTGTGAGGAAATTATGAGTATTTTAGAAGTAAAGAATTTAAGTCATGGTTTTGGTGACCGCGCAATTTTTGAAAATGTCTCCTTCCGTCTCTTGAAAGGGGAACATATCGGACTTGTCGGTGCCAATGGAGAAGGGAAATCGACCTTCATGTCCATCGTGACAGGTCAATTGCAGCCAGATGAAGGCAAGGTTGAATGGTCACGTTATGTAACGGCAGGTTATTTAGACCAGCATGCTAAATTAGAAAAGGGTCAATCAGTCCGTGATGTCTTGCGGACAGCATTCGATGAACTTTTCAAGACAGAAGCTCGCATCAATGACATTTACATGTCTATGGCAGAGGAGGGTGCCGATATGGATGCCCTCATGGAAGAGGTTGGCGAGCTACAAGACCGTCTGGAAAGCCGTGATTTCTATACGCTTGATGCCAAGATTGACGAAGTAGCGCGTGCGCTTGGTGTCATGGACTATGGCATGGACAAGGATGTGACGGAGTTATCAGGGGGACAACGGACTAAGGTTCTTTTGGCAAAATTGCTCTTGGAAAAGCCTGACATCTTGCTTCTGGATGAGCCGACCAACTACTTGGATGCTGAGCATATTGACTGGCTCAAACGCTACTTGCAGAACTATGAAAATGCCTTTGTCTTGATTTCGCATGACATTCCTTTCTTGAATGATGTGATTAATATTGTATACCATGTGGAAAATCAACTCTTAACCCGTTACACAGGCGACTATTACCAATTCCAAGAAGTTCATGCTATGAAGCGGGCTCAGTTGGAGGCAGCCTATGAGCGCCAGCAGAAGGAAATCGCAGACTTGCAGGACTTCGTTAACCGTAATAAGGCCCGTGTTGCGACTCGAAACATGGCCATGTCTCGTCAGAAGAAATTGGACAAGATGGAGATTATTGAGCTTCAAGCAGAGAAACCAAAGCCATCATTTGATTTCAAAATGGCTCGAACTCCAAGTCGCTTTATCTTCCAAACGACTGATTTGGAAATTGGTTATGACCGTGTATTGACACGTAAACCGCTCAATCTGACCTTTGAACGCAACCAGAAGATTGCCATTGTCGGTGCCAACGGTATCGGTAAATCCACTCTTCTTAAAAGTTTGCTGGGGATTATTCCACCGCTGGGCGGTTCTGTGGAGCGTGGGGAGTATTTGGAACTAGGCTATTTCGAGCAAGAAGTAGCTGGTGGCAATCGTCAGACTCCGCTTGAAGCCGTTTGGGATGCCTTTCCAGCCCTTAACCAAGCAGAAGTACGAGCAGCCTTGGCTCGTTGCGGTCTGACTTCCAAGCATATCGAAAGCCAAATTCAAGTTCTTTCAGGTGGTGAGCAAGCCAAAGTTCGCTTCTGTTTGCTTATGAACCGTGAAAACAATGTCCTGGTTCTCGACGAGCCTACCAACCACTTGGATGTGGATGCCAAGGATGAACTCAAACGTGCCCTTCAAGCCTACAAGGGCTCTATCCTCATGGTCTGCCACGAGCCTGATTTCTATGAAGGCTGGGTGGACGATGTATGGGATTTTAATGAATTGACTTAAGAAACAAGCTATCGCAAGGTAGCTTTTTCTTTGTGCTTATACTATAATAGAATGAGCATGGTAAAGGAGGTAAAAAATGAAAAGAACAGAACGAGGTCAGATTTGCTAGGCCTCTCCAGAGGAAGTAAAACGGTCTGGGGATAGACCGTTTTAGCTCAACAACTAGAAATAAAGACTTGTTGACGAACTCTTTTTGACCAGTCGAGTTCTTTCCCATTCGCGTTTTTTTGACGGTTGGAAATGACTGGTTTGAAAAAGCCCAAGGTAAGAAATTGCTGGGTTTAGCCTGCGGTGGTGGTCAACAGGGACCAATCTTTGCGGCTCACGGTTACCAAACGACCATTATGGATTTTTCAGAGGAGCAGTTGGCTAAGGATTGGCTGGTTGCTGAGCGAGAAAATCTGGATTTGCAAACGGTCCAGGCAGATATGACACAGTCTTTTCCTTTTGAAGACGAGAGTTTTGACATCATCTTTTGTCCGGTTTCAAATGTTTATATCGAAGATTTGACCAATATGTGGCAGGAGTCTTATCGGGTTTTGAAAAAAGGTGGCTTGCTCATGGTTGGCTATATGAACCCTTGGATTTATATCTTTGACGGGGACGATGTTTGGGACCGTCCAGACAAGACCTTGATACCCAAGTATAGCCTACCTTTCAACGCACGACAATTAGAAGAAGCAGGACAAATTACGATTGACCCAGAATATGGCTATGAATTTAGCCACACCTTAGAAGAACAGATTGCTGGGCAATTACGAGCTGGTTTTGCCATGATTGATTTTTATGAATCCAAAGACAGTCGCAATCGCTTGACTCAATTTGCCTCAGATTACCTAGCGAATTTATCGATAAAGTGGTAGGCAAATACTTCTGATAGAAAGTATTTTAACAGGACTAGTTAGATAAGCACTGGTCCTATTTTTGAGCTATTGTCAATGGATGAGAAGAGCCTAAATTGTTGAACAAAAACACTTGGAAACGCTTGCATTTTGTAATTAGGATTGATATAATGAAAGAAAAAACAGGAGGTTTTCAAATGAAAACGAAATTACTGCTTGGCGTAGCCCTTCTTAGTGTCGGTCTATCGGTGGCTCCTCCTGCAATAGTAGAGGTTGAAGCACAGACGACTCACGTTTCAGATCCAGCTCTACGCAATAGTTATCCATATAATTTATCTCATTATTTGGAAGTAAATGTTGGTTCCGGTCAAACCAAAAAAGGTTCATCCATTCTAATAGCTCCGAATACTTTATTAACCGCAGCTCACGTAGTGGCAGATGATGGGACTGGACGTGTGACCAGCCAAACTTGGTCTGGAAATGCTGTTTGGGGCGATGCTTCACCATACTATGAACTGTCAGAAATTAAGAGAACCAATACCTTCAATCCCTTCATTCCGATGCCAGGATATGGTGGAACATGGGATGCTAGTCGTGACGTAGCCCTTGTGAAAATCACCACCCCTAGCAGAAAAACACAGACAGCCAATACGGCAAATGCTCGGCTAGGAATTTACCGTAACACCTATGACCTAGTTGGCCGACAATTTCTAATGGTCAGCAACAGCATTAATCTCTACGGACGTTGGGAATACGAATATGGAACCATTACGGAAGTCCGTTATGACGGTTTGCTTCAAACCAATATCACAGGTGTTAAGGGGCAATCCGGCTCACCTGTTGTTGTAGACGGTTGCATTATCGGTGTCGTATCCAATATTGATTCTAATTCAAAAATCGTTATTACTCCGTTGACTATGGAGATGAAAACACAATTATTTGATAAGAATGGTATCAAAAATATTGATATTTACTAGAGATATTCTTGAGCCATCAAAGTCCTGCTTTACTGATAAGGCAGGGCTTTTCATTGCAATCCTAACATATTTTTTGCACATAAATAAAAATTATAGGTCAGTGTTACCTAGCTATCATTTGAAATAAAAGTAAGTAGTGGATTTAGCTGTTTAGGTAAAAAAATGATTGCGTAAATCGTTGAGATCTGGGCAGTAAGTAGATAAAGCTTATAAAGTATTTTATTTTGATTACAGATGTATATTTATTCGTAAAAAAATGGGCACCACACATAGATTTCGTCATGCAGAAAATAGATTTTAGAAGCCAAGGCTATTGACCTGACTGGATTTTTCTGCTATGATTGAAAAATGTTTGTTTGGAGGTAAATGAGTGAATAAAATAATATCTGTATGGAAAAAAATGAATTTAATCCGAAAAATCGGAATTGGTGTTGTTTTGGGAGTGTTACTAGGCTTAATTGCTCCAAAAATAACGGTCATTGCTCTCTTTGGTAGTCTATTTGTAGGAGCATTGAAAGCTATAGCCCCTCTTTTGGTTCTGACACTAGTTGCACATGCTCTATCACAAGCTCCTGCTGGTCAAAAATCGAATATGAGGACAGTTATTTGCTTGTATCTATTTGGCACTTTTGCGGCGGCCTTCATTGCTGTAGGAGCAAGCTATTTATTCCCTATTAAACTGGTTCTTTCTACTACAACGACTACGGACATTACTCCTCCACAAGGGATTGCTGAAGTATTCCAAGATTTGTTATTGAAAATAGTCGACAATCCGATCAATGCTCTTGCAACAGCTAATTATATTGGTGTGTTGACATGGGCGGCAGTGTTTGGCTTGGCCTTTCGTCATGCAAGCAAGACAACAAAAGATTTATTGCAATCTGCGGCGGAAGTGACTTCTAAAGTTGTAGGCTGGATTATTGGTCTGGCACCATTTGGTATCATGGGATTGGTTTTCGATACCATTGCAAATAATGGTCTGACAGCTTTAAAAGACTATGGTTTACTGCTCTTACTCTTAGTTGGAAGCATGATTTTTGTCGCGCTTGTTGTCAATCCCTTGATTGCTTTTCTTGTAATGAAGAAAAATCCGTACCCGCTGGTATTTGAATGTCTTCGGGTTAGTGGGGTTACGGCATTTTTTACAAGAAGTTCAGCAGCTAATATCCCTGTCAATATGCAGCTCTGCAAACGTTTAGGAGTGGATCCAGATACATACTCAGTATCCATTCCGCTCGGTGCCACAATTAATATGGCTGGCGCGGCTATTACGATTAATATTTTAACAATGGCAGCTGTTCATACACTTGGCATTAGTGTTGATTTCAGCTCAGCTCTTCTTTTATCCGTTGTTGCATCACTATCAGCAGCAGGAGCATCTGGGGTAGCCGGTGGCTCGCTGCTCCTCATCCCAGTAGCATGTAGTCTTTTTGGTATTCCAAATGAGTTAGCCATGCAAGTAGTTGGAGTCGGATTTGTGGTCGGAGTGATTCAGGACTCTTGTGAAACAGCCCTCAACTCATCAACCGATGTTTTGTTTACAGTTGTAGCAGAACGATCTGCTTGGAAAAAATAGAAAGAAGTTGGGAGACCAACTTTTTTTCTTCGCTTTACTTCTGAAATCTCTTTCATTTTGTGATAAAATAGACTTACTTTGATACTGAAAAGGAGAACATATGACAGTAAATTTTAGAGCAGAGTTTGACAAACGCAAAGATGAGTTTCTAGCGGACCTCTTTGACCTCTTACGCATCAATTCTGAGCGTGACGACAGCCAGGCAGATGCCCAACACCCATTTGGGCCAGGACCAGTGCGTGCCTTGGACAAGTTTCTAGAAATTGCTCAGCGTGATGGCTATCCGACCAAGAACGTTGACAACTACGCAGGTCACTTTGAGTTTGGTGAAGGCGACGAGGTCCTCGGTATCTTTGGTCACTTGGACGTGGTGCCAGCAGGAAGTGGCTGGAACACTGACCCATACGAGCCGCAAATCATCGACGGTAAGCTCTTTGCCCGCGGATCCTCTGACGACAAGGGACCGACCATGGCTTGTTACTACGGCTTGAAAATCATCAAGGAGTTGGGCCTTCCGACCTCTAAAAAAGTCCGTTTCATCGTCGGTACCGACGAAGAGTCAGGCTGGGCGGACATGGATTACTACTTTGAGAACGTTGGTCTGCCATTACCAGATTTCGGATTCTCTCCAGACGCTGAGTTCCCGATTATCAACGGCGAAAAGGGAAATATCACAGCTTATCTTCATTTTGCGGGGGAAAATAGCGGAGCTGCTAAACTGCATTCCTTCACAGGCGGCTTGCGTGAGAACATGGTGCCTGAATCTGCGACAGCTATTATCTCTGGCGACCTAGCAGATCTGGACAGCAAGTTGGCAGACTTCACAGCAGCCTATGGCCTAAAAGCTGACGCGGAAACCCTTGAAAACGGTCAAGTTCAAGTCACCGTCATCGGAAAATCAGCCCACGGTTCAACCCCAGAAGAAGGTGTCAACGGAGCAACCTATTTGGCAAAATTCCTCAGCCAATTCGCCTTTGACGGAGCAGCTAAAACCTATCTTGACTTGGCAGGACAAGTCCTCCTGGAAGACCACGATGCCCAAAAACTCGGCGTAGCCATCTACGATGAGCAAATGGGAGCTCTTTCTATGAACGCTGGTGTCTTTAAGTTTGATGAAACCTCATCTGATAACACCATTGCCCTCAACTTCCGTTATCCAAAAAATACCAACCCTGAAACCATCAAGGCTGGTTTGGAAAAACTGGGCGTGGAAGCTGTTAGTCTGTCTGAGCATGGCCATACCCCACATTACTGCCCAATCGATGACCCAATGGTCGCAACCCTCTTGTCTGTTTATGAAAAACACACAGGCTTGAAAGGTCACGAACAAGTGATCGGTGGCGGAACATTCGGACGCTTGCTCAAACGTGGTGTTGCCTACGGAGCTATGTTCCCAGGCGATGTCAATACCATGCACCAAGCCAACGAATTTATCGAAGTTGAGCAACTCTACCGCGCAGCTGCCATTTACGCAGAAGCTATCTACGAACTAATTAAGTAATACATGAAGACGGGTTCGCCCGTCTTTTTTAGGAGGGAAAATGGAACTGAAAGAACTCACACTTGCAGATATAGAAATGGTCAAACAGCTCTTCTTATCTGTATTTAGTCAGGAGCCATGGAATGATGATTGGTCTGACGAGGAACAACTGGACCGCTATCTAGGCGATTTGCTGTCACATCCCAGAGCACTTTGCTTTGGATTGCTTGACCAAGGTAGCCTCATAGCCTTTTCTCTAGGGCACATTCGCTACTGGTATGAGGGGACCGAATACCGTATTGAAGAGCTCTGTATTGCTCGCAACTACCAAGGACGAGGAATCGGACAAGCCTTTCTAAAAAGAATTGAGGAGCAGTTGATTGAGAGAAAGATTGATCATATTCTCCTGCAAACCGAACGCAATGTACCAGCTTTTTCCTTCTATAAAAAATGTGGTTTTCATGCCCTGGAAGAAGATGTGACGATGTTCAAGAAAGTAGGACGTCATGGAACTTGCTGATATTCGTCAGGCGATTATGGAGGATTTAACCAATCAACCTTTTACGAAAAAAGGGATAAAGCCACTTTTCCAAGCACCGTCTACTGCAAAAATCCTCATTATTGGACAGGCGCCGGGATTAAAAACACAAGAAAAAGGTCGCCTCTTTGATGATGCTAGTGGAGAGAATCTGCGGAAATGGTTGGGAGTAGATAGGGAAATCTTCTATGAATCTGGCCATTTTGCTATTCTTCCTATGGATTTCTATTATCCAGGAAAAGGGAAGTCTGGGGATTTGCCGCCTCGCAAGGATTTTGCGCCCAAATGGCACCCGCTCATTATGAAGCAACTACCCCAGATTGAGCTGACCTTGTTGATTGGTAAGTATGCTCAGGACTATTATTTAGGAGAATCCCATAGGACTGTGACCGAGAGAGTGGAGAATGCAGGTGATTACCTACCCACCTATTTTCCCCTACCTCATCCATCGCCAAGGAACAATATCTGGCAAGCTAAACATCCCTGGTTTGTTGAACAGACTCTACCGTTACTGAAAAACAACATAAATATATTGTTGGGAAAATGATAATATGATATAATTGTATATATATACCTAATAAATTTTTCTTATCTTTGTTCATCGAAGGAGGTGTTCTGATGAGAAAATGGAAAAAAATTATCATCGGCTGTTTCGCTATTCTAACGGTTTGCTTGCTATTTGCACCCACACTAGCTAGAGCAAATCAGATTCCAGACCGACCCACAGGTACAACGGTAGTGGATGAGACGCAGTTACTCTCGAGTGAGACCATTGCAGAAATTGATCAACTCAATCGAAATTGGGCAAGCACCGAGCAAGCTTTACAGGTTGGTGTTTATGTAACAGAAAGTCTGTCTAGTGATATTGAAAGTTTGGCTAATGAAACCTTTCGTCACTGGCAGGTCGGTTTTGCAGGAACGGACAACGGAATTCTTTTAGTGGTTGCCATAGCTGACAGAGCATTTCGGATAGAAACCTCAGACAATGCTGCCACAGTCATCACGGATGTGGAAGCCAAGGATATTCTGGAAAGTGCTAGGGAGTTTTTCCGTCAAGAAGACTACAGTGGAGGAATTTCCTATATCGTCAACTCCATTGGGGATAGGTTTTATGGTACAAGCATTGGTAAAAATCAGTTAGCTGCTATAGAAGAAGGTACAAGTGAGGAGGATGACGGCTTCTGGCTGTTTCTCATAGTTATTCTGATCGCTATCCTATTTGGTATCATTGACAAATCTAGTCGTGGTGGTGGAGGTCCAGGCAATCTACTCTGGATGTTGGTTGATGATCATCATCACTATCACAATCATCACTCGTCTAATTCCTCCTCGTCTAGTTTTGGCGGAGGTAGTTGGTCAGGTGGTGGAGGCGGCGGTGGCGGAGCCTCTTCTGGATGGTAAGGTATCGTATAAGGCTTCTGATAGTTGTTTGCTTTTTTACGAATGTTTAATCGTAGTTAGAAAGGAAATCTTATGAAAAAGAAATGGTTAGCCATACTTCTCCCGATTCTCGCTCTGCTGTTTTTAGGAATGGGAGCAGTTGGGCAATACAATGGCTTAGTTGACAGTTATACTGAGGTTGAAAATGCGCAAGCCAATGTAGACACACAGTTGCAACGTCGCTATGACCTAATACCGAATGTCGTGGCAGCTGTCAAAGGCGCCATGGAACACGAGGAAGAAATATTTACTGCTATTGCAGAAGCGCGTGCTAAAATCGGTTCCAGCCAAGTAGGAACCAGTGGCTACAATCAGGCACAAAGTCAGCTGGATTCGGCAGTGTCTCGCTTGTTGATGGTGACGGAAAATTATCCGCAATTAACAGCCAACCAACAGGTATCTGGCCTCATTACCGAGCTAGAAGGGACTGAAAATCGGATTCTGGTAGCCCGTAAAGATTATAATGCGGTGGCAACTACCTACAATAAAAAAATCAAGCGGTTCCCGACCTCCATCTATGCAGGTCTATTCGGATATGAAAAAGTAGACCTGTTCCAAGCTAGTACTGATGCGGCGACAACCGTGCCAAGTGTGGATTTGAGTGATAAGGAATAAAGGAGATAAATATGGACTTTGGATTTGATATATTGGCAATTATGATACCAATTATTGTTGTTGTACTATTTGTTTTATTGTTTGTATTTGGTTATGTGTCCGCTAAGCCTAACGAAGCGATTGTCATTACCGGCTTGGGCAAACCTCGGACTTTAATTGGTCGTTCTGGTTTTATGATTCCCTTTATCGAAAAACGCTCCTATATCTCTATTGAGCAGTTTTCAACAGATGTGCAGACCACAGATTTTGTGCCGACTCTTGATTTTATCAACGTAAAAGCTGATGCGGTCGTAAAAGTAAAGGTTGGGGTATCCGATGAATTGCTCAATGCGGCAGCTCAAAACTTCCTTAACTGGAAAACTGCAGATATTTCTGCCTCTATTCAAGATGTCTTGGAAGGAAATCTGCGTGAAATCATTGGTCAGATGGAACTGCGAGACATGGTCAATAACCGCCAGGCTTTTGCAGAAAAAGTCCAATCCAACGCGGCTCCTGACTTGGCTAAAATGGGGCTGGAAATCATCGCATTCACGGTTCAATCCTTCACAGATGACAACGATGTCATTAAAAACTTGGGTATTGACAATATTGTGACTATCCAGAAGGATGCCGCAAATGCTCGTGCCAAAGCAGAGCGGGAACAAGCAGAAGTCCGTGCCCGTGAGGATAAGGCGGCTAATGATGCGCGTGTTGCTGCAGACTTAGAAATCGCCAAGAAACAGAATGAACTAGCTATTGAGCAAGCTAATCTAAAACGTCAGTCAGATGTCCAACTGGCACAGGCAAACGCAGCCTATGGCATTGAGGAGCAAGCTCAGCGGAAAGAAATCGAGCGTGCAACTGCTGAAGCCAATATTGTCAAGCAACAAAAAGAAGCAGAAGTAAAAGCAGAGGAAGTTAAGGTCCGTGAACAAGAGCTCTCAGCTACTATCCGCAAACAGGCAGAGGCAGAAAAATATGCTCGCCAACAAGCTGCAGAAGCAGATTTGATTGAACGTCAACGCAAGGCAGAAGCAGAACTCTACGAAACGCAGCGTGAAGCGGAGGCTCAAAAAGCGCGTGCAGAAGCTGCCAAGTATGCTGCGGAGCAAGAAGCGGCAGGTATTGAGGCCAAAGGACGTGCCGAAGCAGAAGCCATCCGTTTGAAACTCGAAGCAGAGGCAGAAGGTCTCAGCAAGAAGGCGGATGCCATGGCTAAGTTTAATGATGCAGCGGTGACAGAAATGGTGGTTAATGTTCTTCCAGAAATCGCCAAGAATATTGCCGCACCACTTGGAAATGTTGATAAGATTACCATGTACGGCGAAGGGAATGCCTCAAAAATGGTGGGAGACCTGATGACGACCATGGACAAGACAACAGAAGGTCTAGGACTCAATGTCCGTGATTTAATCAGCGCAACCCTAACTGGTCGTGCCATGTCAACAGGTTTACTGACTGCCCAAGAAACAAAAGAAGTGGAAGGGGACAAAGAAAAAGAATAAACAGTTGGAAGAGATGGGGGACTGAGTAGGTTTACACCATCATTTCCATCGCAGGATTGTTTCAGAAATCCCTACGAAGATGAAAATGTTTAGAAACAGTAAAAAAAGTAAGTTGTTTATACAAAAAATAAATGAACTATTATCTGATTCAGAATTAAAGTTGAGCAAAGCATTGAAATTCCAGTTGTTGGAAGCAATGGAATTGTGTGAAAAAGGTAGTAAGATTAGCTATCTTTCGTATAAAATTTATCCATGGGTATTGGAAGAACTAGCTTTGAATAGGATTCAATCGGATAAATTAAAGATGTTTAAGCGCTATTTAGAGCAAGAAAGGTGGAAATATTATTTTGGTTCTGCTTTGGGAATGGCGTTAACTTCGATTAGATAGTGGTTTCGAGGATTTGTAAGTACATTTATTGTGCTGTACAACTTCGATAGAATATGCGAAAGTCCCAAGAAAGAGTAATCTTGGGACTTTTACAATCTTTATTGAGATTCGTTTTTGTTTATCAGTCATTTACCCACACCCCGCTGACATAATCTTCAGATAGAATGGTTTGGCTTAAAACTTTTTTTGCTTGCCAGTCATAGATGAGTGCCTTACCAGCCAGAATCAATAATAATCTGTTACCGTCTAGTTGACGGACATGGTCAATATAATAAGGACGAGGATTAAGCTCGTCTAGACGATGGTAGCTCTCTTGACCTGTTTGGGTATTGTAAATTGTAAATGAGATCGGGCTAAACATACCATTTTGATGTTCGATGAGGAGAAGCTTCTGGTCTTTGAGAGCATGTAGTGTGCTTGGTGAGGGGTGTTCTAAAGTTACTGACGAAAATGTTTTTGTTCTTGTATCGAAGGTCAGGAGTTCGGATGACTGTTCAATGTCCTCATACTCACTTGTTTTTTTCCCTAAATTTGGGAGATAGATGGTTCCATTGACCAAAAGCCCTTCTCCTGTGACAATGGTATTGTCGTACTTAAATACCTCTTGTTTTGAAAAATCTTTCTTATCAAATACAATCAAGACATTTTCTTCGGGTCCTTCTTGGGTAAAATCTTTCACAAAACCAGTTAAATAGACTGACGTTTGGTCTACCATGACTGGAGCACTTGGGATGAAGTCATCGTTTAAAACGTGGGTTTGAATGGTATCAAAATTCCTGTCAAATTGCGCTAGTATGTGATAGGGCCCCGCTGTATAAAAGTCTTGTCCATCTGTACCACTGATATAGCTACTATACTGACTTGGCTTTCGCAAGACAGTGCCAGTATTGAAATCGATGGATATCAGATTGTCGTTAATGAATTTTTGCTGATCGTTGGTAAAGACTAGATACCGATTGTCTATGACATAATTTTCACCAGAACCAAAATAGCCTTCTGAATTCATTTTTTGGGTATGAAGCAGCTCTGGTTCTTGACCATTTAGCTGAAAGGCTTCGACCTTACCGGGATAAACCAGGTAGAAATCAGCATTCTCAGTTAAGCTTATTTTGTTGTGCTGGTAGGCGTAGAGTTTCCAACCGATAAAGGGAAAAACAAGGCAGGATAGGAGTGCAATACAGATGATGATTTTTTTCATAGGAAGACCTCCTTTCACTGTTTAGTATATCTAAATTTGTCATCTTAGACAAGAAATTATGTGTTAATATACAAATAAAGTCATGCAAGATTTCTTACATGACTTTTGTTCTTATTTTCCAAGACAGAATTGGCTAAAGAGTTGGGTGATGAGTTCATCTGGAGCTGCATCGCCTGTGATTTCTCCCAAAATCTGCCAACAGCGTGTCAGGTCAACCTGTAACAAGTCAACTGGCATACCCATTTCCAGTCCGTCATTGACAGCTTGTAGGCTTTGGACGGCTTGCTCAATAAGGGAAATATGACGAGAATTGGAGAGGTAGGTGGCATCTTGCTCTACCAGACCAGCATTTTCAAAGAAGAGCTGGTTGATTTTTTCTTCGATTTGGTCGATATTCTGGTTTTTCAAGACGGAAATGCGGATGACATCCTCAGGCAGTTGGTCTGCCTCAATCTGTTCTTCCAGATCGGTCTTGTTGAGTAGGACGATACGGTTTGCCAAATCGGAAATGGCTAGTAGGTTGCGGTCTTGCTCGGTCAGTGGCTCGGATGCGTTGAGGACTAGCAGGATGAGGTCGGCCTCCTCAAGGGCTTTTTTAGATCGTTCCACGCCGATTTTTTCAACGATGTCGTCTGTTTCACGGATACCTGCTGTATCAATCAGCTTGAGGGGGACGCCCTTGATGTTAACGTATTCTTCGATAACGTCGCGGGTTGTTCCTGCGATATCTGTAACGATGGCTTTTTCCTCGCGGAGGAGGTTATTGAGCAGGCTGGATTTTCCCACATTTGGACGACCGATAATAGCGGTTGCGATGCCTTCACGCAGGATTTTTCCACGGCGGGCAGTACGGAGGAGATTTTCCAAAAGAGCTTGGAACTGGAGGGTCTTCTCACGGACCAGCTCTGTCGTCGCCTCCTCGACGTCGTCATACTCGGGGTAGTCGATGTTGACCTCGACCTGTGCCAGCGTATTGAGGATTTCCTGGCGGGTGTCGTTAATGAGCTGGGAGAGGGAGCCGTCAAGTTGGCGGACGGCATTGTGCATGGCCTTGTCGGTCTTGGCACGGATAACATCCATGACGGCCTCGGCCTGGGTCAAATCCACACGGCCGTTGAGAAAGGCACGTTTGGTAAACTCGCCTGGCTCAGCCATTCGAGCACCTTGGCGAATCAGGAGCTGGAGGATTTCGTTGGTAACGGCGATTCCTCCGTGGGTGTTAATCTCGATGACATCCTCGCGGGTGAAGGTCTTTGGGGAACGCATAACACCCAGCATGACCTCGTCAAGCACTTGCCCTGTCGCAGGGTCAATAATGTGGCCGTAGTTGAGGCTGTGGCTAGGAACCGTTGCTAAGTCCTTTCCCTTGAAAACCTTGCTGGCAATGGCAAAAGCGTCCGTCCCAGACAGGCGGACAATCCCGATGGCCCCCTCACCGAGAGGAGTTGAAATGGCTGTAATAGTGTCGAATTCTTTGGTGATCATATATCTTTCTTTCTAAAATCGTCTTATCTATTAGTGTATCATGGAATGATGAAAAAAGCACAGATGAGGGATGAGGAAGTGTGAATACCCGCTCAATCAATTGTTTTTCTATTCCTTTCTGTTATAAAATATGATAAAATTAACCTACATAATCTTTGTATTTTTTAGGAGAGAGATATGAAACTTCTAAATAGGTTTGCACATATATATATATATATATCAAAGCAATCTAAAACACTTGTTCAATTCTATAGTAAACGAAACCTGCCAGACTTGGCAGGCTTTTTGCGTTATCGAAAGGCAGGTGTCTAGATGACTTGGCAACAACTTATGCTAGACATACCAGTATATGCACCAGAATTGCTGGAAGAAGTAAAGGCTATTGAAGAATACCAAACAGGCTTGCTGGAAAAACTAGAAAGACAGGACAATGCCTTGGAGTTGGAGGCTGTTTACCAAGTGGAACAAGCCTGCCTGACCGATATTGTCAAAGGCTATCTGGACATCAAGCGTAAGCCAGACCACTATGCACAAGCCGAGCAGAAATTAGCAGATGCCCACGGTCAGTTAATCGGTTTCCGCAAACATCTTCTGAGCTTGCTACAGAAAGTGAATGAAGAGGACTTAAAAGATTTTCAAGTCAGTCTACGTTTACTACCTGGTCAGCGGGAGTTGGTTGACTCTCAGGCTCTTTATCAGACCAAGAAGCCTGCTAATGAGCTACAGATAGAAGATGAACTTATCCGCCATTTGACCAGCGGAGAGAGTCAGTGGGTCTATCGTCCTGAACTCAATAGTGAAGAACTCCTTTGGTCCAACTTTTTCGCCAAGCTAGAGGCTAATAACGTCCGCCATTTAGCTGACCATCCCCTAACAGACCAAGAAAAACACCAAATCAAGAACCAACTCAACTTTATCAATTTCTACGAAGCTGCCAAGTGGCTAGCAGGTGAGAATGGCATTGCCAAGGTTCAAGTCCAACGAGAAGATGCTAGTCTGGGCACCATCCGATTGGAAGTCATCTGGCGACACAATGTTGCTGGGGGTAAGTCCAGCTATGAGGTCGTTAACCAAGTTGTGACAGGTGGCGATGCTGCCAGACAAAGACGGGGGGATGTGACCCTCTTGATTAACGGACTTCCTATGATTCATATTGAGCTCAAGAGCCGTTCCCATCCCTATATGGATGCTTTTCGTCAGATTCGGAAATACGAGCAAGAGGGTCAGTTTAAAGGGATCTTTTCGAGCTTACAGATGTTTGTTGTGTCCAATATCACAGACACCCGCTACATCGCCGCTGCCAAAGAATCCAAACTCAATGATCGCTTTTTGACCAAATGGGTGGATAAGAACAACCAAGCTCAACCTCATCTATTTGACTTTGCCAGAGAGGTCCTTTCCATTCCCATGGCTCACCAATTGGTCATGCAATATTCGGTGATTGACGACGACAAAAAAGCCCTTATCCTGCTTCGTCCCTATCAGATCCATGCCATTGAAGCTATCCGAGAAGCCAGTCGTCTTCGTCAGTCAGGCTATATCTGGCATACAACTGGTTCAGGTAAGACCCTGACTTCCTACAAGGTGGCTCGTAATCTCCTGCAAATTCCATCCATTGAGAAGACCATTTTTGTCATTGACCGTACGGATCTTGACCAGCAGACTACAGCTGCCTTTATGTCCTACGCGGAAAATGACATGATAGATATTGACCAGACGGACGACACCCAGCACTTGTTGAAAAATCTGGCTTCAGAAGACCGCCGTGTCGTCGTCACCACTATCCAAAAACTCAATACCCTCCTGCGTCAATTTGAAGAGGGGCTTCATGAGAAATTCCACCAACGTGTTAAGAACCTTAATCTAGCCTTTGTTGTGGACGAATGCCACCGGGCTGTCACCCCAGAACGCCAGCGGATTTTGGAACAGTTCTTTGTTAACTCACTCTGGTATGGCTTTACAGGTACTCCTATTTTCAAGGAGAACAAGCGGGAGCAAAAAGGCGATTTAGCCCAGACGACAGAAGAACAGTATGGGCCATGTCTCCATGAATATACGGTCAAAGAAGCCATCCATGATCGAGCTGTTCTTGGTTTCCAAGTGGAATATCAGACCACCATGCCTGGCTGGGCTGAGGATGAAATCGAAGACGAGTTTTATGACGATGAACGGCATATGCTGATGGTTTTGGATGCTATTTTAAACAAATCCAAACGCAAACTCGGTTTCCAAAACGGTGTAGGGAAAACCTACGAGGGCCTACTGACTGTCAAGTCCATCGCCCGTGCCCAAGCCTACTATGACCTGATACAGGAAGTTAAGGCAGGACAGAAGAGCCTGACAATTTCGGAATCAGTCAAAAAAGTCTTGCCTGATTTTCCAAAAGTCGCTATCACCTACTCAGTGACTGAGAACGACGAATCTTCCTTTGCCAACCAAGACTACATGAGCAAGAGTTTGGACGACTACAATGCTATGTTTGATACACACTTCACTCTGTCGACCCTTGGTTCCTACAATACCGACCTCAACGACCGCTTGGCACGCAAAAAAGATAAGTATGCCTTCCGTGAGGAGCAGTTGGACTTGGTTATTGTAGTGGATCGCTTGCTGACGGGATTTGATGCTCCGTGCTTGTCTACCATTTTCATGGACAGGCAACCTATGAAACCCCAGCACATCATCCAGGCCTTTTCACGCACCAATCGTCTCTTTGACGAGGGCAAGAAGTTTGGACAAATCGTTACATTCCAGACTCCAGAACGCTTTAAGGAAAGGGTTGACGAGGCCCTCAGTCTTTACTCAAATGGTGGCGAGTTTGCGGTGCTGGCTCCGACTTGGTTGGAAGAAAAAGCCAAGTTCAAGGAAAAGGTTCAGCAGTTGCTGGTCATTGCCCCAAGTCCTGAAATGACACCAGACCTAGATGCCAGCAGTGATGCCGAGTTGAAACGCTTTGCCAAGGCCTTCCAGGAATTTGACAAACTCTTTGCCTCTGTGCAGGTCTATGCCGAATACGAGCAAGAGGACATGCTCAAGGAAATCGGGCTGAGCCTGGAGGATATTGAGAATTTTTCTGGACAATACCAAAATGTCATCGAAGAACTCCGCAGACGTCGTAAGGAAGACGAGGGAGTAGATGAAACGCCTTTTGACATCGAGTACGAGCTGGAGTCTGTTCGTACAGACGAAATCAACTACCACTATATCATCTCCCTCATCCAAAACCTGATTGACAGTAAAAACCAAGTCATCCCTGACAAAGAGAAAAAATTGGTGGACAACTACATCGCCGACTTAGACAAGACCAATCCCAAACTCTCCCAACTCATCTCCAAAATCTGGCAGGAAGCCCAGACCAATACTCAAGATTACAAGGGCCAATCCATCGCCCACAAGCTAGACGAGATGATTGATCTAACCATCCGTGAGCAAGTCGTATCCACCGCACGAGATTGGTGTGTCGGAGAAGACGAACTCCAGTTTATCGTGGACAACTACCGAGTCGGAAAGGACAAGCAAATCGGAGAAAAAGCCCTTGTTGATACCTACGATTATACAAGCTACAAGGAAAACAAGGGCGACCAAGCCCTCAACAAGCTCAAATACAAAAAAGCCCTCAAAGAGGACTATATGAACATGATTGCGGAAGAGATCCTGCCATTGAGGGGGAGGTAGGAAGATGGATAAACTATTCATTATTGGAAATGGGTTTGACATAGCACATGGATTAAAATCAGACTACCTCTATTTCAAAAAGTATGTTTATGAGACATTTGGTAAAGATGAAAATTTGACAGGACTTTCTGGAAAAGAGGATATAGCAGAGTATCTTGATGATTTAGACAAAGATTTGGAAAGATATGTCAACGATTTTGACATTCAGGAGTTTAATATAGACCAAACAACGGATTTTACAAAGGTTTCGGAGTTGTTTTATCAGTTTATGTTACAAATCATGAGGGATACAGTTTATTGGTCAGATTTTGAACAAAGTTTGGGACGTTTTACAGAGATTGAGATAGACATGGAAGAGTTTACTGATAAAGAAGGCGATTTTAATGGTAGTGTTATGGCTTACAATGCTGAGGAAGTTGGAGAAAATTTAAAACTACTGACACCTGTCATTTCGAAATTGTTCTCGGAATGGATTGCAGTAACATATGATAACTGGAAAATCTTTGTAAAAAATTACCGTAAGCAGTGCTACCAAGGTAGTTTGAGTAAAGAAACGATCATCTTAAATAGAGATAGTGTATTTTTAAATTTTAACTACACACATGTTTTAGAAGATTTTTATGGTATTCCATCCGAAAATATTTATCATATCCATGGTGAGATAGGGGAAAATCTGGTTTTTGGTCATAATCTTGAGAGTGAAGATTTTGATAATCCTATGGATGTTGCTACGCATCTTTCACCATTGGTAAATTCTTTGGTAAAACCAGTTGGAGAAATCCTAAACAGTTCACACAGCAAGGATTTTTTTGAAAAAATAAAAAATGTTGAGGAAATCTACTTCATAGGTTTTGGTCTTCGTGAAAAAGATGGTGTAGATGCTCCATACTTTAGGAAAATTTTTGAAGTGATTCCTGCTGTAAATATTTATGTTGATGAGTTTGATATTGAAAGAAGGAATAGTATTCAAACCACATTATCTTATTGGGGTGCCCAAAAGACAGAGCGTTTAAGATTTATCAATACTAATAGAGATATTGTATTATGTTGAGAGGAGATTAAATGAAAACAAACAATAATATCCCAGCCTATCGTTTCCAAGGCTACACTGACGCTTGGGAACTGCGGAAGTTGGGGGAACTCACAAGTTATCGGAATGGAAAAGGGTATGAGGATAATCAATCTGATTTTGGTAAATACGAACTAATAAACTTAAATTCAATTTCTATTGAGGGTGGCTTAAAACCATCTGGTAAATTTATCAATTCTGCTTCAGAAACGCTAAATAAAAATGATTTAGTTATGGTTCTTAGTGATGTGGGACATGGAGATTTACTTGGCAGAGTAGCAATTATTCCAGAAGACGATAGATTTGTGTTAAATCAACGGGTAGCTCTATTAAGAAACAATGATTATGCAGACTGTAAATATTTATTTTCATATATAAATGCTAATCAGCATTACTTTAAATTACAAGGAGCAGGCTCTTCCCAGCTAAATATATCTAAGAAAGCTGTAGAAAATTTTGTAGTCCATATACCTTCGCCAAAAGAACAATCCGCCATCGGCACTTTCTTCTCCACCCTCGACCGACACATCACCCTTCATCAGCATAAGTTGGACATGCTCAAGGAGCAGAAGAAGACCTATCTCAAACTCCTCTTTCCAGCCAAGGGACAAACCAAACCTGCCCTCCGCTTCCAAGGCTTTGAAGACGACTGGAAAGAAGTCAAGTTGGGGGAGCTATGTGATATTAGGACTGGAAAACTAGATGCCAATGCAATGGTTGAAAATGGTGAATACGATTTCTACACTTCGGGAATAAAAAAATATAGAATTGATGTTGCAGAATTTGAAGGGCCAGCAATCACAATTGCTGGAAATGGAGCAACCGTTGGGTATATGCATCTAGCTGATGGAAAGTTCAATGCATATCAAAGAACTTATGTTTTAACAAATTTTAAAGTGGACAGAAGTTATATTTTTTCAGAAATAGCTAAGAAATTGCCTATAAAGATACAGCAGGAGGCAAGAACAGGAAATATTCCCTACATTGTATTATCAATGTTGACGGAATTATTAATCTCCCTCCCCACTCTCCCTGAACAAGAAGCCATTGGCACCTTCTTCCAAACTCTCGAACAAGAGATTGCTCAGGTGGAGGACAAGCTGGCTAGCTTGAAAGAGATGAAAAAGACTCTACTCCGTAAATTATTTGTATAAGAGAAAAGGAAATCAAATGGCACAAGAAAACAACTCACAATCCCTTTACCAGTCCCTTTGGAATGCGGCGGATATTCTCCGTGGCAAGATGGATGCTAACGAATACAAGTCCTACCTTTTGGGCTTGATTTTCTACAAATACCTGTCAGACAAGTTGCTTTTGGCAGTGTGTGATAATCTTGATGAATCCTTTAATAGTTTGTCACAGGCTCAAGCACTCTATGAAGAAAACTTTGCAGATCCAGATGTTAAGGAAGATTTGCTAGATGTCCTTGATGATGAGCTGGGTTACTTTATCGAGCCTGGTCTGACCTTTACTGCCTTGGTGGCAAAAGTCCACACTAGCAACTTCCAATTGGAAGATTTGGCACAGGGCTTCCGTGATATTGAGCAGTCTAACGAGATTTTTGAAAACCTTTTTGAAGACATTGACCTTTATTCTAAAAAGTTGGGCCCAACACCGCAAAAGCAGAATCAGGTTATTTCAGCCCTGATTAAAGAACTCCATGACCTCAACCTCAGCAACCATGATGGAGATGTTTTGGGGGATGCCTATGAATACCTGATTGGTCAGTTTGCCAGCGACTCTGGTAAGAAAGCAGGCGAGTTCTATACGCCTCAAGCCGTTTCCCACCTCATGACCCAGATTGTCTTTCTTGGACGGGAACATCAAAAGGGAATGACCCTCTATGACCCAACCATGGGATCAGGTTCCCTTCTTCTTAACGCCAAGCGTTACAGTAAAGAGGCTTCGACCGTTTCCTACTTCGGTCAGGAGATTAACACCTCGACCTACAACCTGGCCCGCATGAACATGATGCTCCACGGGGTTGCCATCGAAAACCAAAAACTTCATGTTGGTGACACTCTTGATGCGGACTGGCCAACGACGGAGCCGACAGATTTTGACGGGGTGCTCATGAACCCACCTTATTCTCAGAAGTGGAGTGGGGATGCTGGTTTCTTGCAAGATTCACGTTTCTCCAGCTATGGTGTCCTTGCACCCAAGTCCAAGGCTGACTTCGCCTTCCTTCTTCATGGTTTCTACCACCTCAAGCATTCAGGTGTCATGGCCATTGTCCTCCCTCACGGGGTTCTCTTTAGGGGAAATGCAGAGCAGAAAATTCGTCAGCATCTCCTAGAGGAAGGAGCTATTGACACCGTGATTGGTCTACCAGCCAACATCTTTTATAATACCTCCATTCCAACTACAGTCATCATTCTCAAGAAAAACCGCACCAGCAAAGATGTCCTCTTTATCGATGCATCTAAAGAATTTGACAAGGGCAAAAACCAAAATATCATGACCGATGACCATATCGCCAAGATTTTGAAAGCTTATGAAGACCGTCAAGATGTGGACAAGTTTGCCCACCTAGCTAGCTTTGAGGAGATTGTGGAAAATGACTACAACCTCAACATCCCTCGCTATGTCGATACCTTTGAAGAAGAGCCTGTTGTTCCACTAACAGAGCTTGCAGACAAGCTTGCCCAGACCGATAAGGAAATAGCAGAAACTACAGCCCAGCTTGAAGCCATGCTAGGTCAGCTAGTCGGCACCACACCAGAAGCACAGGCAGAATTAACTGCCTTTCTGGAAAAATTGAAGTAGTTAATTTTATGTATTCTCTATCCTCTTAAACCAGTTCGTGGTATAATTATTTCATGAATGATTTCAAAGGAGACAAAGATGACAAACCTAAAAGAGCAGGTTGGGATTAAGGCGGCGGAATTTGTGACGGACGGGATGATTGTTGGGCTGGGTACTGGTTCGACGGCATACTATTTCGTGCAGGAGATTGGTCGCCGGGTTGAGGAAGAGGGCTTGCAGATCACAGGCGTAACGACCTCTCATGCTACGGCAGAACATGCTGCGTCCCTTGGGATTCCCCTAAAAAATATCGACGAAGTCGAATATGTGGACCTGACGGTGGATGGAGCAGATGAGGTTGATGGAGACTTCAATGGGATTAAAGGCGGTGGTGCAGCGCTTCTCATGGAGAAAGTGGTAGCAGTCAATAGTAAGGACTGCATCTGGATTGTGGATGAGTCTAAGGTGGTTCAAACCCTAGGAGCCTTCAAGTTGCCGGTGGAAGTTGTACAGTACGGTGCGGAAAATCTTTTCCGACTATTTGAGAAAAAAGGGTATCGTCCAAGTTTCCGTATGCGTAATGGCGAAAAACATATCACGGATATGCAAAACTTTATCATCGACCTTGATTTGCGTAGAATAGAAGACACATATGCATTGGCGGAAGAATTGGATCGGACCGTCGGTGTTGTAGAACACGGTCTCTTTATTGGATTGATTTCCAAGGTAATTGTTGGTACACCAGAAGGACCGAACATCATCGAAAAGAAATAAATTGAAAACGCTTCTCATTTTGGTACAATGAGAGGCTTTTTTATGGTATAATGAAAACACGAACGTTTAGACTCTTCAAAAATCTATCCCCTTACCTCGTAGCAGTCAGACGATAGGTACTGAAAAAGCGATAGCTGAACAGCAGGCAGCGAAGCGAGTAACAGTATCTAGTTTTGATGGTTAGGAAGTTTGATGCCGAGAGCTGTGACTGTATAAGTATTGCCCCCCATTAAAATGTTTAGATGTGGTAACGATAATTTCCAGTCTAGCAACTTGGTTGGACGTTGATTTTGGTTGAATCTAACTATTCAAATAAAGGAGACAATTATGCCTAAATTTAAACGTGTTCACTTGGTAGTTATGGACTCTGTCGGAATCGGCGCAGCACCAGACTCAGATAAATTTTTCAATGCTGGTGTAGCAGATACAGAATCTGATACTCTCGGTCACATTTCTGAAAAAGCTGGGCTTGAGGTGCCTAATATGACCAAGATTGGTCTTGGAAATATCCCTCGAGATACAGCGCTTGCGACAGTTCCTGCTGAAAGCCATCCAACTGGTTACGTGACCAAGTTGGAAGAAGTATCGCTTGGTAAGGATACCATGACTGGACACTGGGAAATTATGGGTCTCAATATTACTGAGCCATTTGATACATTCTGGGATGGTTTCCCTGAAGAGATTTTGACAAAAATCGAAGAATTCTCAGGTCGTAAAATCATCCGCGAAGCAAACAAGCCGTATTCAGGTACAGCTGTCATTGATGACTTTGGCCCTCGCCAAATGGAAACAGGAGAGTTGATCGTCTATACCTCCGCAGACCCTGTGCTTCAGATTGCAGCCCATGAAGATATTATTCCACTTGATGAGTTGTATCGTATCTGTGAATACGCTCGTTCCATTACCCTTGAACGCCCAGCTCTTCTAGGCCGTATCATCGCCCGTCCATACGTTGGTGAGCCAGGCAATTTCTCACGAACTGCCAACCGTCACGACTATGCAGTATCACCGTTTGAAGCAACAGTACTCAACAAACTGGCAGATGCGGGTGTACCAACTTACTCAGTTGGTAAAATCAGTGATATTTTCAACGGTTCAGGTATTACAAATGATATGGGTCACACCAAGTCCAACATGCACGGTGTCGATGTGTTGATTGATACTCTGAAGTTATCAGACTTCGAGGAAGGTTTCTCCTTCACAAACTTAGTTGACTTTGATGCTGTGTATGGTCACCGTCGCAATATCGAAGGCTACCGCGATTGTTTGCAAGAGTTTGATGCACGTATTCCAGAGATTATTGACAATATGCGTGAAGATGACCTGCTCTTGATTACTGCAGACCACGGCAATGATCCATCCTATGCTGGAACAGATCACACACGCGAATATGTGCCACTCTTGGCATACAGCAAGGCTTTCAAAGGTAGTGGTGTCTTGCCAGTAGGCCATTTTGCGGACATTTCAGCAACCGTTGCGGAAAACTTCGGAGTGGACACAGCCATGATTGGCGAAAGCTTCTTGTCACAATTGGTTTAATGGAGAAGCTAACGGTCTATTACAATCCTGACTGTAGTAAGTGTAAAAAATTAAGAATATTGCTGTCCAGTCAGGATATGGAAGTCAAGTGGGTTAATTATTTGGAAACGCCATTAAAGGGAGCTGAATTGACAGCTCTCTTGGAAAAAATGGGCAGTCATCCTTCAGCAGTTATTCGGTTGACAGAAGAAGAGCGAGCAGGATTGTCAGAAGAAGAAATCTTCCAACGTTTAGTGGAAGAGCCTGCTCTTCTCAATCGCCCCATTATCGAGCGAGAGCAGACAGCCTTCCTCTGTCGTCCGCTTGAAATCATTAAAGAAAAAATGCCAGAATATGACTGGTCGGATTATTTATAAAAGGAGAAAATATGAGTTTACTTGCAAAAATCAATGAAACAAAAGCTTTCTTAGAAGAAAAAGGTTTGGTCAAGCCAGAATTTGGTTTGATCTTGGGCTCAGGTTTGGGTGAATTGGCTCAAGAAGTTGAAAATGCTATTGTGATCGACTATGCGGACATTCCAAACTGGGGCAAGTCAACGGTTGTGGGCCACGCTGGTAAGTTGGTATACGGAGATTTGGCAGGCCGTAAGGTCTTAGCTCTTCAAGGTCGTTTCCATTTCTACGAAGGCAATCCGATGGAAGTTGTGACCTTCCCAGTCCGTGTTATGAAAGCCCTTGGTTGTGAAGGCGTGATTGTAACCAATGCTGCAGGTGGTATCGGCTACGGTCCAGGTACCCTTATGGCCATTACAGACCACATCAACATGACTGGCCAAAATCCATTGATTGGTGAAAACTTGGAAGAATTTGGTCCACGTTTCCCAGATATGTCAAATGCTTACACTAAAGAATACCGTGAAAAAGCCCATGCCATTGCGGAAAAATTGGGTATCAAGTTGGACGATGGTGTCTATCTCGGTGTGACAGGTCCTACCTATGAAACACCTGCTGAAATCTTGGCCTTCAAGACTATGGGTGCCCATGCAGTCGGTATGTCAACTGTGCCAGAAGTTATCGTGGCAGCTCACTCAGGTATGAAAGTCTTGGGTATTTCTGCTATCACAAACTTTGCGGCTGGTTTCCAATCTGAACTCAATCACGAAGAAGTTGTAGAAGTAACCGAGCAAATCAAGGGCAACTTCAAAGGCTTGGTCAAAGCTATCTTGGCTGAGTTGTAGGCATTCGAAAATAGAACAAAGAGGTACATTACATGTCTATCCATATTTCCGCAAAACCAGGCGAAATTGCTGATAAGATTTTGCTTCCTGGTGATCCACTCCGTGCTAAATTTATCGCTGAAAACTTCCTTGAAGATGCAGTTTGCTTCAACGAAGTTCGCAATATGTTCGGCTACACAGGGACCTACAAGGGTCATCGTGTCTCTGTCATGGGAACAGGTATGGGGATGCCATCCATCTCTATCTATGCCCATGAATTGATTAACGAATATGGTGTGAAAAAACTAATTCGTGTGGGAACAGCAGGTTCTTTGAACGAGGATGTCCATGTCCGTGAATTGGTCTTGGCTCAGGCAGCTGCGACCAACTCTCGTATGATTAATATTGACTGGCCAGAGTACGATTTGCCACAAATCGCTGATTTTGATCTTTTAGATAAGGCTTATCATATCGCCAAAGAACTCAACATGACAACGCATGTTGGCAATGTTTTATCATCAGATAGTTTCTATTCTCCAAAATTGTTTAGTCGCAACTTAGAATTAGGTCAACTAGGTGTCAAGGCTGTAGAAATGGAAGCGGCTGCACTTTATTACCTAGGTGCTAAGTTTGGCGTTCAAACGCTTGCCATTATGACGATTTCAGATAGCTTGGTTAATCCAGAGGAAGACACCACAGCAGAAGAGCGTCAAAATACTTTCACGGATATGATGAAAGTTGGTTTGGAAACTCTGATTGCAGAATAATTAAGAATAATTAAGAATAATTCTGGGAGTGGGAAAGAACTCGACTGGTCTAAAAAAGAGTTCGTCTTCCCACCCCCCGCACAGTTGATTAGGTCAGATTTGGAGTGTGAAACACGAACAAATCTGCCAATCAACCACTGCGCTGAGATGTTTACACGAACTCTGAGAAGCGTGGCTGGACTTTTTGCCCAGCCTCGTTTAAAAGGCGAACCAATTTCTATTTGTACGGAAGTTGGCTTGTCTTTTTTTTATAAATAGGGTATAATTAAGAAAACGTTTACAAAGGTAGAGCGAAACCTTTCTGGATGATTACATTAATATATTTAGGAGAGCCCTTATGATTAATTTACAAAATTTTGTTCAGTCTATGTATGCTAAACGCATTGAAGATTGTACAGACCAAGAACTCTATTACGCCTTGCTTGCTTTTACAAAACAGCAGAGTGAAGCTAAGTATACAAATGACCAAAAGAAAAAGGTCTACTATATTTCAGCAGAGTTCTTAATTGGTAAGCTCTTATCTAATAACTTGATCAACTTGGGTGTTTATGATGAGGTGAAGAGCCAGCTTGCAGCAGCAGGTAAAGACTTAATTGCTATTGAAGATGTGGAGATGGAGCCATCACTAGGAAATGGTGGTTTGGGTCGTTTGGCTGCCTGCTTCCTTGATTCAATTGCTAGTCTAGGTCTTAATGGTGATGGGGTCGGCTTGAATTATCACTTTGGGCTGTTTAGACAATTATTTGAATACCATCAACAGTCTGCTGTGCCAAACGAGTGGATTACACCACGTTCATGGTTAACGGAGTCACCGATTTCTTATCAGGTGCCATTTGCTAACTTTACCTTGACATCTAAGTTGTATGACATCGATGTACCTGGTTATAAAATGGAACGCAAGAATCGTCTTCGCTTGTTTGACCTTGGTTCAGTTGATGACAATATCATTTATGATGGGATAGAATTTGATAAGGAAGATATTTTCCGAAACTTGACTCTTTTCCTCTATCCAGATGATTCGACCGATGAAGGAAAAGTTCTCCGCATCTTCCAGCAGTATTTCATGGTCTCTAACGCTGCGCAACTATTGATTGACGAAGCGGTTGCTAAGGGATCAAACTTACATGACCTGCCTGATTATGCTGTTGTTCAAATCAACGATACTCACCCATCACTTGTTATTCCAGAATTGATTCGCCTTTTGGAGCTTCGTGGTATTTCGTTTGATGAGGCAGTTGAAATTGTTAAGAAAATGACTGCTTATACCAACCATACCATCTTGTCAGAGGCGCTGGAAAAATGGCCGCTTGATTTTCTGAACTATGTGGTTCCGCACTTGGTACCGTTCATCGTAGAATTGGATCGTCGTGCCAAAGAAGTGAAGGATGATCCTGCTGTCAATATCATCGATGAACATGGCCGTGTTCACATGGCACACATGGATATTCATTATGGTTATTCTATTAATGGGGTGGCGGCACTTCATACAGAGATCTTGAAAACTTCAGAGTTGAAAGCTTTCTATGAGCTATATCCTGAAAAATTCAATAATAAGACAAATGGGATTACCTTCCGTCGCTGGCTCATGCATGCTAATCCAAGTCTAGCAAGCTACCTGGACGGCCTACTTGGACATGGCTACCATCACGATGCAAGTGAACTCGAAAAGCTATTGGATTACAAAAATGATAAGGAATTGAAATCTTGGTTGGAAAAGACAAAGCAGCATAATAAACGCAAATTGCAGCGTCATATTGCCAAGACACAAGGTGTTCATGTTAATCCAGAATCCATCTTTGATGTACAAATCAAGCGCATGCACGAGTACAAGCGTCAGCAGATGAATGTCCTCTATGTTATCCATAAGTATCTGGATATTAAAGCAGGCAACATTCCTACCCGCCCATTGACAGTATTCTTTGGAGGAAAGGCTGCACCTGCCTACACAACCGCACAGGACATCATTCATTTGATTTTGGTATTGTCACAGGTGATTAAAAATGATCCTGATGTGGCACCACACTTGCAACTCGTTATGATTGAAAACTATAACGTAACTGAGGCGAGTTATATTATTCCAGCGGCAGATATTTCAGAGCAAATTTCCCTTGCATCCAAAGAAGCTTCTGGTACAGGTAACATGAAATTCATGCTCAACGGTGCCTTGACCATCGGTACAGATGATGGTGCCAATGTGGAAATTCATGAGTTGGTAGGTGATGAAAATATCTATATCTTTGGCCAAGATAGCCAAACAGTTATCGACCACTATGCAAATGGAACCTACCATCCATATTCCTTCTACGAACGTGAAGCCATTCGTCCATTGATTGACTTCATTACATCGGATACCATTCGTCATGCTGGTGGGATCGATGAGCGTCTCTGGCGCTTACAGGACAACCTTAAGCACAATGACCACTTCATGACCTTGCTTGATTTGGAAGATTATATCTCGACTAAAGAGCAGATGTTAGCAGACTATGAAGATCGCGACAGCTGGTTGGAAAAAGTCATCGTCAACATCGCTAAAGCAGGTTTCTTCTCGTCAGACCGTACTATTCAACAGTACAACGAAGACATCTGGCATTTGGAAGCGTAGCATATAAAAATGACCTTTCGGGGTCATTTTTTCTGTATTCTATTTTTGAAAGAGTGGACGATTGCGGATTGTCCCAAGAAGTTTCCAAGGGCAAAGCCAGAGGTGTTAAGCAAGATGTCGCCAAGGTCAAAGAAGCCCAGTGAAAAGAAGAATTGACAAGCTTCAACCAGTAAAATAGCACCTACAAAGAGAGAAAGTTTTTTCCAAGAAAACGAAAACAGCAATCCAAGGGGCAAAAAGAGTAAGAGGTTAAAGACCAATATAGCAGGATTGAGAAATAGGTCTTGAGAGAAGGTGCTAAGGAGATCCCAGTTGACACCTCTGACGCCCATGCTTTTGAAAAAGAGGAGGTAGATCAGTAGAAAACCATAGCATCCATAGAAAAACCAAAGCGACAGTCGGGAAATGTCTGGCTGATAGATCAGTCGAAAGAGAGTAAAGCAAACCCCAGTCATCAATAGTATTGCTGTAAGACTAGGTAAAAAATCAACCGTCATAAAAATGGTCGAGAACTGGTAAAAAAGAAAGGTCATAAAGAGCCAGCGGCAGAATAAGAATGATAAGATAGCGTTGATGACATCATAGAATCGTTCTTTGTTCATGACTTAATCCCTTTTGTAGATTTTGTAAGTTTACTATATTATATCATTGTTTTGAGGGGGAAGTGATGGCTGTAAAAAATATTTTTATAGACAGTGTGCTATAATAGTTCTTATGAAAAAACGACCGACATCTGCCTATATCCACATTCCATTTTGCACCCAGATTTGTTACTACTGTGACTTTTCCAAGGTCTTTATTAAGAACCAGCCTGTTGACGAGTATTTGGCAGCCCTCATGGAAGAGGTCAAGTTTTACAACCTGCCAGCCCTCCGCACGCTTTATATCGGAGGCGGAACACCATCGGCTCTCTCGGCAGACCAGCTAGATTATCTCCTGACCAATCTGGAGGACTTGCTGGACTTGTCACAGCTGGAAGAATTCACCATTGAGGCCAATCCAGGTGACTTGACGGCAGACAAGATTGCGGTTCTGAAAAAGTCCAAGTGCAATCGGGTGTCGTTGGGTGTTCAGACCTTTGATGACCGTATGCTGAAAAAAATCGGTCGTAGCCACAACCAGGCCCAGATTTATGAAACCATTGCAGCCCTCAAGGAAGCGGGTTTTCACAATATTTCCATTGACCTGATTTATGCCCTGCCTGGTCAGACCATGGAGCAGGTGGTGGACAATGTCGCCAAGGCCTTGGAGCTGGACATTCCCCACATGAGCCTCTATAGCTTGATTTTGGAGAACCACACGGTCTTCATGAACCGCCAACGCCGTGGCAACCTGCATCTGCCCAACGAAGATGTGGAGTCCGATATGTTCGACTACATTCTTCAGGAGTTGGAGAAAAACGGCTTCGAGCACTACGAAATCTCCAACTTCACCAAACCTGGTTTTGAAAGTCGCCACAACCTCATGTACTGGGACAACTCGGAGTACTATGGTCTAGGAGCTGGAGCATCTGGCTACATCGACGGCATGCGCTATCGCAACCGCGGCCCCATCCAGCACTACCTCAAATCCATCCGCGAAAAAGGCCATTCTCGCTTACACGAAGAATTCCTCAGCCAGACCGAGCAGATGGAAGAAGAGATGTTTTTGGGCCTACGGAAAAAAACTGGCGTGTCCATCGAGCGATTCGAGGAAAAGTTTGGCATTTCCTTTGAAGACCGCTACGGTCAGGTGGTCAGGGACTTGAAAAATGAAGGTCTCTTGCAAGAAGAAGACCGTTGGCTTCGGATGACGAAAAAGGGATTATTTTTGGGCGATACAGTTGCCGAGCGTTTCATTATAGAAGATTAGAAAGAGGACACAATGGGACTAAGCTACCAAGAAGAGTTCACCATTCCTTTTGATATGGTGGATGTTAAACAAGAAATCAAACTTCCTGACTTTATTTCCTACTGTCTTGGTGTGTCAGGTCGGCAGTCGGAAGAACTGGGTCGCAGTGACCTCTATGTTTTTCAGGAATTTGGCTTGATTTGGGTGGTGACAGATTATGAGCTAACTATTCAAGCACTGCCTAAGTACAATGAAACCGTCACGATAAAAACAGAAGCGGTTGCCTACAACAAGTTTTTCTGTCATCGGATGTTCTATATTTACGATGAGGCGGGCAATCTTTTGCTGGACATTCTCTGCTATTTTGTCCTGATTGATTTTGAGACTCGCAAGGTGGCACCTGTGCCAGAAGATTTGATTGCCCCTTATCAGTCTGAGCAGGTCAAGAAATTACCTCGGGCTCCCAAGTATCAGCTCTTGGAAAATCCATCTGTTCAAGAATTTCCTGTTCGCTATTTTGACTTGGATATGAATGGGCATGTCAATAATGGCAAGTACTTGGAATGGATGTATGAAGCACTGGGCTATGATTTTCTGCTCTGCCATGTCCCTAAAAAAATCCAACTCAAGTATCTCAAGGAAGTAGAGGCGACTAGCCTGGTGAGTTCACGCATGGTGGCAGAAGCTGGTGTCAGCCAGCATGAGATTGTGGTAGAGGGGCATATCCATGCGCAAGCTGTCATAGAATGGAGGGAAAGTCATGTCGCAGGATAAGTGGTTGGAATGGGCAGTGCGTTTACAAGCCTTGGCTCAGACAGGCTTGGCTTATGGAAAAGATGTTTATGACATGGAGCGATTTGAGGAAATCCGTCAGATTGCGGCGGAAATGTTGGTAGAGCCATCTGGACAGCCCTTGGAGGTGGTGAAAGACTTGTTTTGCAATGAAACAGGCTATCAGACACCCAAGCTGGATACCCGCGCAGCTATTTTCCAAGAGGATAAAATCCTACTGGTTCAGGAAAACGATGGGCTCTGGTCCTTACCAGGTGGTTGGTGCGATGTGGACCGCTCCGTCAAGGAAAATGTTGTCAAGGAAGTAAAGGAAGAAGCGGGGCTGGATGTGGAGGCTCTGCGAGTCGTTGCGATTTTGGACAAGCACAAGAACAATCCTGCCAAGTCAGCTCACCGCGTGACCAAGGTCTTCATTCTATGTCGTCTCCTTGGCGGGGAGTTTCAGCCCAATTCGGAAACAGTTGCCAGTGGCTTCTTCAGTCTAGATGACTTACCACCGCTCTACCTTGGGAAAAATACTGCTGAGCAGTTAGCACTTTGCTTGGAAGCTAGTCGGTCTGAGCATTGGGAAACACGATTTGATTAAGGAGGAAAAATGACATATACAGGTTATTTGATTGATTTGGATGGTACGATTTATGAAGGGAAAAAGCGGATTCCTGCTGGTGAACGTTTTATTCATCGCTTGCAAGAACGTCAGATTCCCTATTTATTCGTGACCAACAATACCACCCGCCGTCCTGAGATGGTGCAGGCTATGTTGGCTGAAAACTTTAACATTGAGACACCGCTTGAAACAATCTATACAGCCAGTCTGGCGACAGTAGATTATATGAATGATTTGGGCAAGGAAAAGACAGTCTATGTCATTGGAGAAGACGGGCTCAAGTCTGCCATTTTTGAGGCAGGCTATGTGGAAGACACGGAAAATCCAGCCTATGTTGTTGTCGGCTTGGATACTCAGTTGACCTATGAAAAACTAACCATTGCCACCTTGGCTATTCAAAAGGGAGCGACCTTTATCGGTACCAATCCTGATTTGAACATTCCGACTGAAAGCGGTCATTTGCCAGGAGCAGGCTCACTTATTGCACTTTTGAAAGCTGCTACCCGAGTAGAGCCGACCTTTATCGGTAAGCCTGAAGCGATTATCATGGACAAGGCTCTGGAGATTTTAGGCACAGAACGCAGCCAAACGGTTATGGTGGGAGATAACTACCTGACGGATATTCGCGCAGGGATTGACAATGGATTTCCAACTCTTTTAGTCCTGACTGGATTTACCAAGCCAGAAGAAGTAGCAGACTTACCCCTGTCTCCAACCCATGTCCTCGATAGTTTAGATGAATGGAGTTTTGATGAGAACTAAGTTACAGATTATCGGAACGATTTTATTTGTCTTGTCGGCAGCAGTTCTAGGAACCATCTACTTAGCTTGGCTAGTTTATCCGTTTGAGATTTCTTTTTTGGGGTTGGAAAAAGTGGTCTACATGAAAGCGGTAGATATTTCCTATAATTTCAATATCTTGATGAACTATCTGACCAATCCATTTGCAAGTGTTTTAGACATGCCAAATTTTTCATCCTCAGCTGATGGTCTGAAACATTTTGCGGATGTGAAACATTTATTCCATCTAACTCAGGGGATTTTTATCCTCACCCTCCCTGCCTTTGTGCTTTTTGTAAAAAACATTCTGCTAAAAGGTTATGGAGACTTGGTTAAAAAGGTCATTTTCTGGACCATGCTTACGCCAATGATAATCGGTTTATTAGGTGTTCTTGTTGGCTTTGATCAGTTTTTTGTATTATTTCATACGGTGCTATTTCCAGGGGATTCTACATGGCTATTTGACCCTGCAAAGGATCCTGTCATATATATTTTGCCACAAGAGTTTTTCTTGCATTGCTTTGTATTATTTTTTGTCCTTTACGAATTGTTCTTTGGGACAATACTGGCGTGGACAGGAAAAAAGAATAGGATAGGATAGGATAAGAGCGTAAAATTCATATTTTAGAATTAGTAAGTGTCTAGAGTTTTGAGAATTTGAAATAATACCTAATTTACAAGAGTAAACAGAGAAATCTGTTTACTCTTTTTTAGTATCAAAATCAAAAAGGAAGATTATATGTCTATCTTTACCCCAGTTAACATTATCTTTGCGTTAGTATTATACCCAATGTTTATTATCAACTATCACAGGAGAGACTCTTACTTACTGTATTTATTACTCTTTCTAATGAATGCTCTGGTAGCTCTTTATAGTATAATTCCCTACTTTGCCTCACTGAAATGAAATTGAAAAAGGAGATTTAGATAGATGGATATTTTTAACAAAATTAAGCAGTCGCTAATTTCTGATGATGCTAATGTGCAATCTGAACCAGCCATTGTTAAAAGCATTATTTTGAGTAAAATTGAAAGCGTTCTTGAAGAGGTGAACATTGAAAGGGAACGCTTGAGTGGGAAGGAACGCTTTTCAATCAAACATGATTCTACCATAGATCCTGTCTTAAGTGACCGCATTGCATGGAACATGGGAAGAGAACAAATATTGAGTAATATCATAGAGTATGTAACATCAATACCGGATAGTCTTTATCGAATTCAACTAAAAGGTTCGCAAGTTCTGGAAATCAAAGGATTGGATTCTAGTTGTCTTGAACTATCTTTATCAAGAAAAGCAATCGGAGGAAATATCTATCAATTAAAAGATAGTGTTTCTAGTCAGTCCGTTGATATCATTTCATCTGAAAATCTTGATTATCTTGATGCCATTGAACAGTCTTGTATCAATGGCTACCTCATTCCAGACGAAAAGCTATTCGATGCTTTAAGTCAATTAAGAGAGTTCAACAAAAAGACCACTCCTTGTGGATTTTAAAGCCTACTTTGTTGGGACTGAGCATGCGAAAGAGACAAAGCTATTGTTAGAGGAATTACTAGAGGCTTAGAAATGCGACCTGAACTGACAGATTTTATTTAGGAGATAGAAAATGATGACATTACAAGAACAGAGGATTAGACAGATTCTTGTCAAAGATACGATGAAGCGTATGGGGCTATCCAAGAAGAAAGCTCAAAAAGTTATTGCAGAGCTTGAAATGCATGGTTTGCTCAAGTTTACTCCCGACGGGAAAATGGCATTTAGAGAATTAGGAGCATAGGCATGAGAAGAATATCTGTTGAGCAGGTACAGACTAGCGAGCGTTTCTATCGCATCCCAAAGGTGTTGGTAGAGTCAGTCTATTATCGCCAAATGAGTACCGAGTCAAAATTCACCTACGCTATCCTAAAGGATCGTTTTGAATTGTCTCTGAAGAATAACTGGGTAGATGAAAATGGTGATGTCTATCTCATCTTCACTGTTGAGGAGCTGCAATCTATTCTTGGCTATGGGAAAAATAAAGTTATCAAGATTAAGAAAGAACTAGCAGAATACGGTCTGCTTGAGGAAGTTCGACAAGGTTTGAACAAGCCAAACCTACTGTATTTGGGTAATGTAACTAGCGACCTTGAAAATGTAAATTCGGATTTTCCACAGGCTAAACCCTTGCCAGAAGCGGAAGTTTCAAAATCAAACTTCCAGAAGTTTCAAAATCAAACCTCGAGAAGTTCGAAAAATAAACTTCAAGAAGTTTCGGGACCGAACTCTAATGATACTAATCTTAACGATCCTGATATTAGTGATCAGAGTTCTAGGAAGGCTGGGGCTGATGCCACTCCATCCGATACATCTGGTGGGAAATATATCAAACCAGAATACTACTCCTTGCTTCAGGTGATTGCTAACAAGTATAATGACCGCTATCTTTATCCAGAGGGATATGCTCTTACGCATTCCCAAAAGATGCAGATAGGACAGTACCTAGCAAGCGGCTATGTCTTAAGTAATGAGGTGCTGGATCTGATAGACCAGATTCCTCACGATTGCCAAAGCCCACTTGCCTATCTCCTAAAGTCGCTTGAAAATCTCAAGGAAGAACGCAGGCTAGAAGAGAAGATGAATGCACATAGGCAAGCACAAGAGTATTTTGGATAAAAGGAGAAGACTTTATGATGATTGTATTGATTTTAATTTTTGGTATTTTGGCACTTTTTGGAAGCATTATTTTTGCGGTGCTAATTGTAAATAACAAGTATAGATTTGCCCTAGGGCATGACCGAGAACTTACTCAGGATTTAACTAGTCTAAAGGAGTGATTCTATGAAAGAATTTGTTATCCGTATTTCTTGGTACGATAACCGACGGAATTTTAAGTTTAAGGAACATATATTTCCAACTTTATCAATCGCGAAAATGTTCAAGAGATGGTACAGACTTGAACGTGGTGAGCGAATTGAGCTATATAGTCGGGAGAGTGGGAACCACTAATTTAGACCTGACCGCAATGTCAAAAAACTAGACAAATTTGTATAAAAATTAAAGGAGAACATCAATGAAACATTCTATTTTAGGCGGAGTAGCGATCCTAGTAGCAGGAACGACTGGTACAGGGGTAGTTAATGCTGAAGAAGCTGTTGTAACAACAGGGGTTGAAGAACTTACCTCAGAGGCAAATGCTGCTACTGTAACAGAAACTCAATTGGGAGAAGCAGAGCTTGCTGCTGATCAGGCAACAGAAGCAGTGGCAAGTCAGGAAGTGGTAGTTGGAACAGTAGAATCTGAGCTGGCAGAGGCAACCATACAGAAGGAGGTAGCTGAAGGGTCTGTTGAGGAAGCTCAGGCTCTTGTTGCCAAAGCCACTCCTGAGAATATCCAAAAAGTTGAAGCAGGGATCTCGACGACAGAATCTGAGATTGGGACAGTCGAGACAGAGCTTGTTGAAGCGAATTCAGAAAAGGCATCCGCAGAAGAAGCTGTTGCTGCTCAAGAAAAAGAAGTCTCTGCGACTCAAGCGGAGGTCGATCAGAAAGAGGCGGAAGTCAAACAAGCCCAGGAACTTGTTGCTCAAGCAGAGGAAATTTTGGCTGGGACAAGCAATTCAGCAATACTCAAAACTGCAGCGGAAGCCCAGGAAGAATTATCAAAAGTGTCTCAAGCAGTTTCAGAAGCCGAAGCTAATCTTGAGGCTGCCAAAGTTTCTGATAGCTCTCGTGCGGAACGTATTCAGGATGGTCAGGCTAGCGTAACTAAAGCTCGTGCTTTAGTTGAACAGATGAGTCAACTAGAAAGTGTAGCTCAAAATAAAGTTAGTGAAGCAGAACAAGTTGTCTCTCAAGCACAGACAAGCTTTAACCAAGCCAGCAATGCTTACAATGCGATCAATACGATTACAGTATCAACTGACTACATTGCTGCATTGACAGACTATGCTACGAACTATTCAACAAATGGTCAATCTGCCAAAGCCAAACTCGATTCTATGGCAGCAGGACTTCGTAGTCAGAATAGTTACAAGTCAAATTCGGATGATGCAGCAAGAACTCTGACAACAAACAGTCTGACAGAATCTGAGGCAACAGAATTATCACTCTTTGCGGCAGATCTAGTAAACAAAATTCGACGTGCAATGGGTACTGATGAAGTTATCGTTACTTCTTCGGCTATTGACTTAGCTGGTTTGATTTCTGAAGGTTATGTGGCAGATGATTGGTCGGCTCAAGAAATTCGCACAATTGGACATGATGCGAAAGCTGTCAATGATGCTGCAAGAAGTCTTAACTTAAAGACCACTAGTCCAGAGCTGGAAGCTAAAGGTATTCAGTCCTTTGAAAATATGGATAACTGGGTCGGAAACACCTCTACTATGACAATGGATAGTGCCAAACGTAGAATTTACCAGGCAGTCATTAACTTTATGTTTAACGGCTATGAATATATGCACGCAGAGAGTATTGCAGGGCTATCTTCCTCTGGAGTTTCCTACTTCGGTTTATCTTTCTCAGCACGTACAGATGCTAGCTCAGTGCATTTTGTGACGGTGCAGGATAAGCAAATTTTGCCGAATTCAACATTTAGCAAAACAGAAATTGCAGGATCAACATCTGACGGTATTATTACAAGCTACAATCAGGCTCAAACAGCATTAACAAGTGCTCAAGAGGTTTTAAGTCAGTTGAAAGCTGATTTGCGAGAAGCAAGTGATGCAAGAGCCCAGGCCGAACTTGGTTTGGCTAATGCGGAGAAAGTTTTGGCCACAGCTCAGGCTATCCCATTAGCTACACCAAATGCTCAAGCAGTTCTTGAACAAGCCAATGTCAGATTGAATCAAGCCACATTTGCGAATCAAGCTGCTCAAGAAGCTATTCGGGTGATAAGTACTGATGTAGAGACTAAGCAAGCTCATTTAGAAAATGCTCAGCTTGAATTGGCGAAGAAGAAGGACGAGCTTAACCACATAAAAGCTGAATTAGCCGAGAAGCGTAGTATCTTACTCAATTTAGAGGGTGATGTAACTGAAGCTCAAACACGTGTTACTCGTTTAACTAATGATTTGAATCGCTTGAATGAGTCTCTTGACGAACAGACAGATTATCTCACCAAGCTTCAGCAATCTTTTCAGCTATTAGAAGTTGCGGAAGCAACCTTGAGTGAGTCAGTAAAACTCGTTGAGCAGAAGAAGGAAGAATTATCTGTTGCACAAGAAAAACTGGATTATCTGAAAGCAGATCGTGATAAAAAAGTGAAAACTTTTGCCTTACTTCAGGAGCAATACCAGGTACAACAGGAGGCTATACGCTTAGCTCAATTGGCTAACCAGTATGATTTGATCACACAGGCTGGAGGGAATCCAATTCCTGTCGTTGATGAAACTGGGCGAGTTACAAAATATGTGACTGATCAATCAGTAACTCAGTCAGCAACTTCTAAGGTAGTTACTCGTGTTGCAGCTACTGAAGGGAAGAAAGCTAGTTTACCAGATACAGGCGACTCTGCATCAATCATGTCGCTTTTGGTTTCAAGCGTAACAGCTGGACTTGCATTATTGCTAAAAAGAAAAGACCAATAGAGTAAATTGGACCGAAAAGTCGTAAAACTACTGCTCTTTGACAATTGAATACAACCACTGTCCTGATTAGCAAACCTAGGCATAAAAATAAGAATAGGGGCGGTGTCGTAGCTAGAAAATGATATCTAGTGCTGGTTATAACGTAAAAGCATAGCTAATGCTATAAGCTGAAGGAGTTTGGGGTTCCTAGACTATAAACCCTGCGTGAAAAATACAGATGTAAGCATACGTGCTTGCACAACAAGGCGTTACTCGCCTTTGATTCAGGAGGAAGAAAATGGATCAAATAAAAAATCGTTTTAGTACTGAGATGTCAATCTCAGACTTAAAAAAATTAGGAAAGGAAGGGGGAGCAACAGCTTTACTAGAAACAGGAGAATTACTTTACTTACGACCTCGATATGCGACGGCTAAACGTCCTATATTGATAAATGGTCGTGAAGCCGTCGGTGATGTTATCGTCTATTATGGTGCGGTCTTCGATAAGATTCGGACTGTTAAGCGTGACAATGTATTAGTTGCACGCCGTATCAAAATAGGCGAGAGCACAAAACTACAACTTACTGGTCAGGGATATACCAGACCAGTAGAGCAGCGAAAGAAAGGAAAATGAGATGATCAAAAAAAGTATAGCTTCTATACTTGCATTATCAGCAGCACTATTGCTTCAAACGGTGCCAGTATTTGCGGATGAACTACTTCCGGTAGATAGCTCCACTCCAATTGAAGCGACGGAACAAGTTACGGATACTTCTCTAGCAGAAGAAATAAGTGACACAAGTTTGGTTCCTGAAGTGGTAAGTCCAGTAGAGCCAATTGATACAACTGAGCCAGTATTACCGTCAGAACCAGGCGATCCGACAGCTCCAGAGGAAGAAACTACTACTCCAACAGAGCCAGTAGAAGTACCGCTTGACCCGACAACACCGTCAACAGATCCGACTACTCCAAGCTCTACCAATTCTTCACAAGGGACAGGTGAAACCACTCCAGGATTGAGCGAGGCTCCTTCAGAGATACCTCCAGTAGCTCCGACAGAATCACCTGTGAAAACTACTGAAGAAGTCAATCAAACAGGTGAGAGCCAGGTTGGTACAATTTCTACCTCAACAGGACAAGAGGTTGTGGAGGTAACGCCAGAAAAGCCAATCACAACTGAAGCAGGTTTTGTGATTATTGGAACGGATAATAGCCGACCGATAGTTCGCTATGCTGACGGTTCTACTGCAACTGTAACTGCAGAAGCAATTGGAGCAGTTGTAAATCCAGATAGAACAATTAGTGTAAAAACAACTGAGGGAACAATGACTACATTGCCTGAAACAGGGGAAGTTGCTAGTTTGATGATCAGTCTCCTAGGAATCACTTTACTAGGCTTGACAAGCTTCTTGAAGCAAAAACAATTATTATAAAAAGAAAAGGAAATTTACTATATGGTTAAGAATAAAGACATTTTTTCAATTCGAAAATTTAAGACGGGTACTCACTCAGCCCTTATCGGAAAACTTGGAGTAGTAGCTGCTACGGCACTTGCTGTTGGGCTTTCAGGAGCTACTGCTTCTGCGGACGAGGTGACTACAGTTTCCACAACTCCAGTAGTTGAAGTCGTAAACCCAAATCCAGCTACTAATCTTGAAACCGTCCAAGAAGCTCCAACGGCAGAAGCTGTGGCAACAGAGTCACAAGCAGGAACTCAGACAGGTGAGTTGGTTAGTCCTGTTACTTCTCCTGAACTTGATGCAGCTGTGACATCTGCAACTGAATCAGGTGTATCAATCACAGAAGAATCGACTCCAGTTGCTCACGAAAGCCTAGATGCTGCACAAGCTGATCTAGCTAATCAGACAGCGGAAGTCATTGCAGCAGAAAAAAAGCAAGTTGAGAATACAACTGAAATCAAAGAAGCTGAAGCAACCAACGCTGATATTGATCGTCAGAATCAAGCTGAAGCAGAACGTGTTGCAGAATTCAACCAACACGGACAGGAAGCAGTAGAACAACGTAATGCTGCAGGACAGGCTGCGGTTGATGCTCGCAATGCTGCAGGACAGGCCGCCGTTGATGCACGCAACCAAAAAGAGCTGGATGATCGTGCTGCTGAAGCTGCTGCCGTTGAGCAACGTAATAAGGATGGTCAAGCCGCCGTTGATGCACGTAATGCCGCAGGCCAGGCTGCTGTGGATCAACGTAATGCCACAGGTCAAGCGGCCGTAGATCAACGCAATGCTGCAGGCCAATCTGCAGTCGATGCACGTAACGCTGCAGGCCAGGCCGCTGTGGATCAACGCAACGCCGCAGGTCAATCCGCTGTAGATCAACGTAATGCCGCGGGTCAGGCTGCTGCAGAACAACGCAACGCCGCAGGTCAATCCGCTGTAGATCAACGTAATGCTGCAGGTCAGGCTGCCGTGGACCAACGTAATGCTGCAGGTCAAGCTGCAGTCGATGCTCGTAATGCTGCAGGTCAAGCTGCAGTTGATGCTCGTAACCAACAAGAACAATCTAACCGTGCTGCAGAAGCTGCTGCCGTTGAGCAACGTAACAAGGATGGTCAAGCCGCAGTCGATGCTCGTAATGCTGAAGGACAGGCTCAGGTTGACTCTTACAATCAAGCAGAGACGGCAAGAGTTGATGCCTTAAACGCTGATCTTAAAGCAGAATACGATGCAGCAGTTGCTGAAGTGGCTAAAGTTGAGGCTATCAATGCTGAAATCAGAAAGCGGAATGCACAAGCAGCTTCAGCGGCAGAAGCCACTAATGCTCAACTTTTGGCGGAATATGAAGCTAAAAAAGCAGAAATGCAGGCGAAAACTAAAGAAAACGGCTATCTTAGTGAAGTCGTCGCTCAGAGTTTGATCTATAAATCTGAGCCAAATGTGACTATTGGAACGATTGAAGGTGTTACAAAATTTGTGAATCCTAAAAAGCGTCAAGAAGTTAGTGATGCAAATCGCAATCTGGTCCACACGGTATCTAGTTATTCCGAAGGAGATTATGCAGGTACTGTAGATTACTCAAATGGGACCACATTTCTTTTGAATGTTGGACAAACCGCAACAGTAACATATGTAGGAGATTTTTCTGCTTCGGCTAATGGAGAAAAGATTACAAAAGTTGTCGCTCGCTATACAGCTGTTGCATCAGAAAAAGGAGCATCAATTGTGACTGTCTCTAAAGATCCGACTGAAACAGTCATCTTTGGTTCAGATGCAACACAAGGATTTGTAGGTGTCGGTGATGAACTCCATATTGAAAAAACATTTTATACTGATTCTGGTAAGGTGGTTGCGACTAAAGAGAATCCGATTATTTTCTCTATTTCATCCATGAATTCCTTGGGAGAAGATAGTTATTTTGAGTATGTCAAAGACTTAAGTTCGAACATGCGTTTCGTTCCGATTACTGGCAGTCAAGTTCAAGACCATGATGGTAAAATCTATGCTAGTACATCTATTGATACCATTGCCCCGTATAGTGGTCATGATAGTATTGACTCACCTGTACGATATTACGGTTCAGGCGCTTTAGTTGCAGAAAGTGGAGATACATTTGGTTTAACAGTTGGAGCATCGAAGCATCAAACAGGGCACTGGTTCGCAATGAATACTAATGTTGCGGCTCCAGTATTACCACCATTACCACCTTATAAGCAAATTACACCAGAACAAGACAAAGAAGTGCCTGCTACACCACCAATTCCAAATTATGTTACTCCAAATCTCAGGACATTTACTCCTGAAGTGTTTGTTCCAGAAAGTTACACTCCGGACCCATTTGTCCCAGAAGTCTTCACTCCAGAGACCTTTACCCCAGAAACATTCACTCCAGAAACGTTTACTCCGGAAAATTTCATTCCAGAGACCTTTACTCCAGAAACGTTTACTCCTGAAAACTTTGTTCCGGAGATATTTACTCCAGAAACGTTCACTCCAGAGACCTTTACTCCAGAAGACTACACACCAGCTCCGTTTGTCCCAGAAGTCTTCACCCCAGAGACATTCACTCCTGAAACGTTTGACCCAATCACCCCAGTTGTGATTCCATATGTTTCAGTCCCTGAGAAGAAAGTCTTTGAAGCAAGTATCCACCCTGTACTTGTGAAGCAAACTCCAGCAAACAGCAAGGATGTTATCAATGAAGACGGTGTCAGCGTTGACGGGAAGCTAGTGCCTAAAGGTGCGACGGAAAAATGGACATTGACCAATGCAAACCTGAAAGCAGGCCGTCAAGAAGTAACAGCTTATGTGATGAATGATCCATTCCCTGCAGGATTTGAAATTGATCGTGCAGCTACTGCAGCTGAGAATACAGCCTGGACTGTAAGCTATGATGAAAACGGTAAAGCAACATTGACAGCTACAGATGCAACCTTGAATTTGCTTAATGCAAACCGCAATCAAGATGTTGTAGTGCCAGTTGCTTACTTCGTTGGTCGCCCTATCAATGACGGAGGGACTTACAAAAATACCTTTACTACAGTCATTACAACACCTACAGGTGAGTACAAGGTAGTATCAAATACGCCAGTTATTTACACACCAGGTTCTGAAGACCCTCGTAACCCTGGTGGTGAAAATCCAACTCCATACGACAACTTGATTGAACCTAAGAAAGATGTTGTAGATGAAAATGGAAACTCAATTGACGGACAATCTATCCTTCCGAATACTAATCTCAACTATGTGGCAGAACAAGATCTTGATCAATACAAAGGGATTGTAGCTTCTCAAAATGCGATTGGTAAAGGCTTCTTCTATGTAGATGATTACTTGGATGCAGCAATTGACGGTAGCTCATTGGTTGTTAACTCAATCAAAGCAGCTAACGGTGACGATGTTCGAGCAATGCTTGATATGATCCATGTGCTTTCGGCAGATACTTTGGATGAAAAGCTACAGGCACTGATTAAAGAATCTGGCATCTCTCCTGTTGGTGAGTTCTACTTGTGGGTAGCTAAAGATCCTCAAGCCTTCTTCAAAGCCTATGTTGAGCAAGGTTTGGATATTACCTATAATCTTTCTTTCAAAGTGAAACAAGATTTTGTTGGTACAGTCACTAACCAAACCTACCAAATTGACTTCGGTAATGGTTACTATGGCAACATCGTGACCAATGAATTGCCACAACTTGTAGTCCACAAAGATGTGTTGGACAAGGATGGTAAGTCTATTGACGGTGGTACTGTTAAGATTGGTGATCTTGTGACATATAAGCTAGAAGGTTGGGTGATTCCAGCAGGTCGTGGTTACGACATCAAGGAATATCGATTTGTAGATCTTCTCCAAGCTAGTCATGATGAGTACCAAACTTATGAAATCAAAGCAAAAATTGATTTTACATTGGCTGACGGAACAGTTATCAAGGCTGGTGATGATCTCAAGCGTTACACAGAAACTGTCTACAATGTGGAGACTGGTAAGTTCGAGACTCGCTTCCGTGAGGACTTCTTGAACCAGATTCCACGTACAAGTGCATTTGGTGCGGACGGTTACATTACGGTTAAACGTATTGCAGCAGGAGAAGTAGTCAATGAGTACACTCTCTATGTCAATGGCAACCCTGTAGTATCTAACAAGGTAATTACAGAGACTCCAGAGCCACCAAAACCAGAGACTCCAACCCCAACACCACAGACTCCAGCACCAGTACCTGCAGGACCAAGCCTGCCAAATACAGGTACAAATGCAAGTCAAGCTTTGTCAATTGCTGGCATTGGAGGACTCATGTTGTCAGTATTAGCACAATTTGGATTGGTTAAGCGTAAAGCGAAAGAAGACTAATCTTTATTCTATCGACCTGGGCCAAGTCAGGAAACTGGCCTTTTATTTTTTAGAAACAAAGGAGAACAATCATGGATTTAGTAACAATGGTAATTGGTTCATTGGGTGCAATTGGAACGGCACGTGGACTTTGGGGAGTATGGCAAGGCTGGGAAGACTATGCCGTAGGAAAGAAGACTGACAATGTGCAACAACAGGAACGTGGTCAGTCAGGTATGCTTTACGGTGGTATGATGGCTGCAGGAGCGGCTACTATTTCAGCTGCAATCGTCGCTGCAATGAATGCACTTACTTTCTAGGAGGACATCGTGGATGTTAGCGAACTGACAAAAAGCTTATCAAGCTATAATGAGACTGTTAATGGGACAGCGGAGGCTATAGCAGCCTCCCTACGTCCCTTGGCGGTTATAATATTAGGTATCTGTTACCTAATAGAGATAGACTCCTGGTGGAGGACCTTCAAACAGGAGGGAGGCAATCTGACAAGTGAAATGTGGTTTGAAGTAGCCTATAAGTACCTGATCTCACTATTGTTGATTTCCATGTCTAGCCAGATTTTTGATGCAATGGTGGCAGTAGTGAATATAGCATTGAATTTAATTGATGCTGTAGTGCCAGGGAATATTGAAGAATATAATTTGGATTTAGGGACTATCAAAGGGTGGTTCTTAAAAAATGTAGTTAATTTTATTGGTGGACTTGTTCAAGGAACAGCAAGTCTATCAACTAAGCTATTAACTATGATGAGGTTTTTCCAAATGTATCTGCTTAAGGCATTTGCCCCACTATTAGTAGCCTTTTTCCTACCAGATTCTACTAGATCGATAGCACTAAATATTCTGAAACACTTTGGGGCAGCGGCTTTTCAAGCTATAATACTTTTTGTAGTTTTGAGGCTATATCCTACTTTGGTAACTTCTGATATATTGTCAATCAATACATCTGGAACACTTGCAAACTGGGGGACAGCTTTTGTTTCCATTGCAAAAGGAATAATATTCATCTTTATGTTATTTGGTAGTCAGAAGTTGGCTAAAAGCTTGATAGGAGCTATGTAAGCATGGTATAATAATGTTATAGGATTGGGCAGAGGAGAGAGACTATGGAACAAACAAAAACAAGGAAGACTTCGGCAGGATCAGTGATTGGCCTAGTCTTGAACAAGTCACTAGATGTTATCATAAATATTGTGACGATTATGTTTTCTGTCGTGGTTGGCGTTCCAGCCTTTATTTTCCTCTGGATTTCCAAGTGGGCTAGTACGATAATCTGGTTATCTATTCTCTACTATGGTGGGGGCTATGTCTACTTGAGCAATTCTGAGCTTGGGAAGACAACTCAAAACTATAATTCGCTCTTGATAACAGAACAAAATATCTTAATACTTGTTATTGTTTCTATTGTCCTCTCTTTCCTCTTCACCCTGCTCTCTCTGAGAAGCAAGCGAGAGGAAGAGGAAGATGGGGATGAGTAGTTTATAAATACAAACATACTTACAATTATAAATATAATTATAAACACGTTACAAAAGTAGCGTGTTTTTTCATTTAAGAAAGGAGAACGTATGAGTAAATTAGGGTCTGAATTCCTGAAGGAGTTTGACCAGTTTGAACGGCCAATCATGTTTGGTCGAACTAAGAGACAGTTGATTTTTTATATGGGAGTTGTTCTCGCTGTACTTGTTAGCGGTCTGCTTTATTATTTCAAGTTTCCTCTGTTTATTGTGTATCTGTTACTGGCAGTTATTACAGTCCCTATCTTCATCTATGGAGCAGGAAAAGATGAGGAGATGAGAGAGCGGTGGCGTTTTCGGTATACCATACAGGAGAGGGCTTATATGACAGATTTTCCTCCAGGGGAGCAACGATTGACAAAGAAAGATTTTATGAGACAACAGAAAGGAGTTAATGAATTTGAAACTGACCAAGGCAGAGAAACAACGTAAACGTCGCTTGCAGCGACAGATGAAAGCCAGTACGCAAAACTCAATATTCTTCACCAGCCTGCACGAAAATGGGCTGATGCACCTGGCCAAGAATGACTGGTCACGGACCTATCGTCTTGGTGACGTGGCTTATACCTCGGCCAACAAAGAGGATAAGGTAGAGGTGATTGATACCTATGCAGAAGCTCTTAACAGCTTAGATGCTGGCAATAATTTTCAGTTGCTTGTACTAAACAAGCGTATTGAGACAAATGCACTTGAGGGAGTCCTCTATAAGCCCAAAGGGGATGCAGAGGACCTTTATCGTGAAGAATACAATCAAATTATTACAGAGCGATTTTCAGCTGATTCTCGCAACTTTAAGGTGGAAAAGTACATCACCTTATCCACTCAAGCCTATGACTCTCTTCAGGCAGATATTCAACTGCACGAGATCGGTGGTAGTGTCCGTGATCAATTTGCGGAACTCAATATTGATTTGGACGATATGACAGGGCTGGATAGGCTAAAAATCTTGAATTGGATGCTACGGGGGCAGCTTTACTTTCCATATAGTTACAAAGATATTGCTCTATCGGGCCTACGTGCAAAAGACTTTATCTCCCCTAGTCGTATCCACTTCCTAGAAGATCGGATGAAAATAGATGACTTTCATGCCAGTGTACTTTATGTCCGACAATATCCTACCTGGTTGACAGATCGGATGATAAAGACCTTAACGGATATAGGGATTGAGCTTGCAATCACAGTCCATGCCAATCCTTATGACCCAGGGCAATTCACTCAGAAGCTCCTGACAGCCCAGTCACAAGTTAAGGTGGAAATGATTAAAAACCAACGAGAAGGAGCTCAAGCAGGAATCCTTGATCCTGAATTGGCAGTATCAGGAGTGGCCAAGGAAACCAACGAAACCACCAAACGTTGGAAGGAAGAGACCATGGAAAATGATCAGAAGGCATTTTCTGGGGTTATCGCAGTCTATATCATGGCAGATAGCCAGGAAGAGTTGAAGAACAACGAGGACAAGGTTAAGGCTGCTGGTCGTAAGCTAGGAGTCGTATTTGATCATTGTTACTATTACCAGGAACAAGGTCTGAATACAGTCTTGCCGCTAGGCTATGCTTACTTAGATGTCAAACAGGACTTTATGCGACCTTTCACGACGGCCAATGTGGCCACACAAATTCCGTTTACCAATGTCGACCTGCAATCAAAGAGCAAACGTGCTCTTTACTATGGCCAAAATCAGCTATCTCATAACGTGATTACTCTGGACCGCAAGGAGCTGAATGCTCCGAATGGTGTGATTATTGGCTCGTCTGGATCGGGAAAAGGTACTACAGCTAAAACAACAGAGGTTATCCCTACGATCCTCGAAAGACCGGAGGATAAAATTATCATTGCCGATCCGGAAGGAGAGTACACAAAGATTGCTGAAGCCTTTGGAGGAACGGTCATTGATATTACAACTAGGTCTAAGACTCATATCAACCTTTTGGAGCTACCAGATACAGATGAGCAACTCTTTGATGATGACGATGCGGAAATCGATGTGATTGCAGATAAGAGCAACCTTCTGATGAGTCTCTTTGAATCCGTCTTGAAAGAAGTAACAGATGATCATGTCACCATTATTGACCGTGTTACTTCAGAAGTCTATCGCCGATTTGAGAAACCAACCCTTAAAGATTGGCAAACAATCCTTGAGGAACAGCCAGAAGAGGCTGCACGTGACCTTGCTACTAAGGCGGAGATTTATACCAGGGGAAGTCTGGATCTTTTTGCATATCCCACCAACGTAGATCTTTCCAATAGGCTAGTTGTCTTTAACCTAAAGGGACTGAGTAAAAAACTAAAACCCTTTGCTCTGTTGGTTCTACAGGACTACATTTGGCAACAGGTTGTCTCTGCTCAAGGTAAGCAGACAATTTGGCTTTATTGGGATGAGCTTCATTTGACCTTCAGAAATCCTACAGATGCCACTTTCTTTACGGAGGTTTGGGCCCGTATCCGTAAATACGGGGGTATTCCAACAGGGATCACACAAAACATTGGTACCATTGTGCGATATGAAGAAGGTAGAAACCTTCTGTCCAACTGTGAGTTCATGATTTTGCTGAAGCATAAGCCGCAGGATTTGGAGAAACTGAAGCAAGTGTTGGATGTTCCTGAAGCCCTGGAAAAATATATCACACGGCCAAAACAAAAGGGCTCGGGCTTAATCGTAGCAGGTAGCACCATTGTCCCCTTTGAAAATCCAATCCCTAAAGATACTAAGCTCTTTGACTTGGCACAAACAGATGCCTAAAGGAGTGACCTATGAATCAACGATTCGAAAAGTGGACAATTAGTCGTAACCATGAGCAACCAGTTAAAACAATTCGTTATCTGAAGCTGGAAACTCAACATGAGTTGAAACCTAAAATGAGGGTTGCACCTTCTCGAACTCAGTCTCACCATATTACAAAAACACAAAGTGTTGGGAAAATAAATAAGGTGAAGACCTGGGTTAAAGAACGGACAGAGTACCAAGAGGTTGTTCAGGAACGCACTCAAGAACAGCTTGCCTCTACGACACAAGCAAAGCCTCAACGTGCAGTCAGAACTAGCCGTTACCAGAAGCAGGTTGCTAAGGGAGAGTATAAGCTAGCTCAAAAGAACTATAGGTTGGCTAAGTCCTCCAAGGATTTGCAACTCCTACAGGCTTCCAAAGAACGCTTACAGGCTGCTCGTATTGACTATGTTGTAGCCAAAAAAGTCCACAAAGGCACTATAAAGCGTTCTGGTGGAGGAAAATTAACCAAACTAGGCCGATCAAGTTACCAATCAGGTAGAAAAGGTGCGGAGTCTGTTTTCTCTGAAGACGAAACTCTAGGAGATATTGCAGCTAGCAGGCAACAGATGAGGCAAATCCATGCTAGTGTGGATCAAGGAAAGAAAATGGCTAGGTACTCACAGAAGGTGGTCGTTGATGCAGGAAAGAACGCATACGGAGTAGCCAATCGTACATACAATCTTGCACGTGGCCAAGGTTTTACTAGAACCCCAGTCGCAAATCGTTGGGAAACTAGGCTGAAGCAAGCAACAGAACGCATGAAGCGTCGCTTGACACGTGGGCAAATGAAGAAGGCTAAAAAGGCCAGCCAGAGCTCAGTAACGGCGTTAAAAAAGGTTATAAAGACTGTGACCAATCTAGTGACGAATCCGCTACGTGCTCAGACCTATTTTATTGGCTTTGGATTGATCCTGGTTATCTCGCTTTTCTCTGCAGGAGCTTCTACCACAGTCCAACAGGATGAATTTGACCTCAACGATTCCTGGTTGCACTTGTCCAAACGAGATAGAGAAAAGTCTTCAGAAAAGGTTGATTATTGGACTAATATAGATGACATTATTTTCTATATGAATTTTAGATACGGCAGCGAGTGGTCGCCTGGCAGTTCCTGGGATGAAGGCTTTGGAGGGAAAATTACAGGCTTTCTAGGATTTAATAAATATAGTGATGCCCTCAATGATATTTGGAATCACCTTAATGATGACACTGCGAACTTGCAACAAGTAGCGGATGTGGTTGGAGCAGACTCAGATCTTGAATGGGCCAAGTTAAGTGATGAGGAATGGAAAGCATACCAGGAACAAATTGAACTGACAGATGAGGTTGGACGGTATCCAAGTTACTTAGAGCTTGAAAATCCCTTTTATTCTGAAGATGAGGAATTAGCTTCAGAGTCTCTCTTGGTCCTTAAACGTTTTGGTTATGAGACAAGCGATACCATCTATCAGAAATCACAACTAAAGGCAAATACAGGGCAGCGATTGCTGGCACCACTAGCAGGTACTGTCACAGTGACAGGTGATGATCTGGAGATTGCTACAGCAGATGCTCGCTTCACCTTTGAAGATGTTGCAGGCATTCGCTATCAGACTGGTGACGAAGTTGCCCCTGGTGATGAAGTTGGCTCGGTGTCAACTGCGGGCTTTCAGGAGATCTCTTATCAGAAGCTGCAAAGAGCAGATAGTGAAAAGGAAGCAGATACCTGGACCTATGTTAATCCAGGTTTCTATTTTGCTTCAGTAAAATACAATCAGACAACCAGTGTCTTGTCGGACTTAGAGTTAAGTGGAGACATGGCAACTCGTGTCCGTCAGGCATACGAGTATATCAAGAAATATGAGCCTAAGGCCACGTTAAAAGGGGCTGCCGCTATGTTTGGTAATTTTTGGACAGAGTCCATGCTTACGGCCAAACGAGCCGAGGGAGACTACCTCAATCCTCCAATTGGGGCAAGTGATAGCTCATGGGATGATCCTAGCTGGCTATCGATGAACGGACCTACGATATACCAGGGGCGTTACCCAAATATTCTTAGAAGAGGACTGGGATTGGGACAGTGGACGGATACGGGAGATGGAGCAATTCGACACAGCCTCTTACTAGCTTATGCACAAAGCAAAGGTAAGAAGTGGTACGACTTAGAGCTACAGATTGATTTTATCTTCAATGGAGATAGTCCCTATTATCGTGAAACGGCCAGACAGATCCTTACCAGTGAGGATGATCTAGACAGTCTTACACAGCGGTTTTTAATTGAATGGGAAGGTAACTCTGGAGATAAACTTCTGGAGCGTCAGAATAATGCTAAGCAAATTTTAGCCTTCTTGAGTACCCCAGCAGGAGGAACAGGGATTGCTGCGGCTTCCTGGGACTTCCCAGAAGCCTATCGTAGCCGAGTACCTAATCCCCCCTCGACAGCCTCGCTAACTACTCAACAAGGTAGTGGTTATCCTGTCGGGCAATGTACCTGGTATGCCTACAACCGTTTGGTCGAACTAGGCAGCATCACGGATTTGTCGGGTGCCTATGGCTATCTTGGAGATGGCCAAAATTGGGTACAGTCGCTTGTTGCTAAAGGTTGGAAAAGAAGTGCAGTACCCGTTGTCGGTGCTGTTGTATCAACAGCTGGAGGCTTTGACGGGACACCCGCAGCATACGGCCACGTTGCAATTGTCGAGGCTGTAAATCCTGACGGAACTTTCTTGGTCTCAGAATGTAATATCAGGGGAGTCCAGGACAAAGTGCATTTTAGTGTGAAATCGCCTGCAGCTTTTTATAGCTTTGCGGTTCCAAGATAGAAAGGAAGTAGATATGACAGATGAAGTTAAAATTGAAAGACTCAAGAAGTTAGGGATAGCCTTCGGGGCTGTCCTATGCCTCTTGATAGGATATGGCTTTGGAGCTAGAGGGAGTTCAGGGGAGAAAGCTGCAGAGTCAACTCAACAACAGGAAACAAAGAAAACGGTAGTAGAAGAAGCCTTAACTCAGGACTACGTGGAAGACTTTCTGATAGCTTATTACACCAAGAAGGACCTGGAGGAAAACAGGAATCGCTACAAAGTCTATATGACGAACTCCATGTACCAGAGAGAGCTATCTTTGGAAGCAGCCCCAGTCCAACAGACCTATAAGGGATTTGTGGTTGACTTCAAGTTTAAGAAGGCTGAAATCTATATCGATGAAGCCAATAAGACGGTGCTAGCTAAGGTGAGTTATACCAATACCCTACTAGCTGAAAAAAATAGCTATGAGAAGGCACAGAAGGACGTGGCCAATCAAGCAACCTTAAGGCTGACCTACAGTACCGTAAATGGTAAATTACTGGTCAATCGAATTGAAAATATTTTATTGACAACAAATAGTACGCCGGATAATGACTATCCAGATTATGGTACCAGTCATACAGAAACTACAGAGGGAGGAGAATAATAATGGCTAAAAAATTAACAAGCCAAGATTTGAAAAATAAATGGCAAAAAGGTGAGGAAGACCTAGATAAACTAATGAAACAACGTGATGATCTTCAAGAAAAAATTGCGACTCAGCAGCAAAGAAACCAGGCTTTAAGAGCTGAATACGTGACTTCACTATTGACTGAAAATGATGCTTCTATTGAAGATTTGGAAGATCTACTGCTTCAAAGGATGACAACGGAAGTCCTTGAATCCTCACAAGAGCTAAATACAAGTGAGGCAGGTGGTTACTGATGTTTTTAGCGTTAAACCTAAAAAGTGGCGTTGAGGAGCGGTTTGAAACAAGGGATCAGCTCTTACATTACATCGATACTGAAAGTGCCAAGAGTCAGGAAGAAGAGGTAGAAGTGATCCTGGAGTTAAGTCATGTGAATGCGAATGGCGAGCTGGTAACTAAGACTCGCATACTCCTCCCAATCAAAGAGTCTGCAGATGCTTATCTGATCAATTTTGGTATCGAGCAGGATAAGAAAGGTTTTGTGTTTCCAGGGAGAAAAGCTGGAAGTAAGTCCCCTGGGGCTAAGGAGAAACAACCTGGGAAAAAAGAGCCTGCTACTTCTACCCCAACTTCAGAAGTTACAGAACTTCCTAAGAATGACTTAGCTACTGAGGCGATGTATTCCCCCAAAAACAAGCGAAAAGGTGCCTTTAGCAGCTTATTCCTGGCAGGCTTATCTGTCGCTTTAGTAGCTTCTATTGCCTATACTGGTTTTCAAGCCGTACAACTCAACCAACTTAGTGAGCAGGTTACCCTTCTTCAGAAGGAACAGGAACAGCTACGACTCTATCAGGAAGATGTGACCAAGGTAGACACCTTTAGCCGCTACTTCTTACCAACCTATTTCTCTGGAGAGAAGGAACGTCTGGCTGAATTTCTTACAGAGGAATTGTCACGGGAGGACTTTGACTTACCAGGACAAAGTCTTCAGTCAGTTATCCTGGAAGCAGCCACTGTAAAAGGTGGCATCTATACTATGCAATATGTGCTTGTTGTGAAACAGGCAGATGATAGCAAGAAAATGATACGCTTTACTTTTGCAGTCGTGGCAGACCAAGATAGTCTTTATGGTTATCGTGTCAGTCAAATTGATCCGGAGCAAAGTTATCCCAAATAATAGCAGCGAGTTAGAATACTTGCTGCTTTTTTGATAGTAAAGGAGGTTTTATGGACCAAGAGAAAGTTAGCTACCAAATCAAGGATGTAGCAAAGTTGACAGGTGATATACTGTTGAAAATTTTGATCGAGATGAGTGATCGAACTGCAGACTATATCAAAACTTTTGAATCTAATCGGCATTTCACAGGGGAAACCAAGTGGAATCGACTTATGGCCACGTCTTCGACCAAGGAAATCAAACAATTCCACACAAATGAATTAAACCTGGAGAGGCTGAAGGCCTATCTTACTGATAGAGGTATTGCCTTTGCCTTCAAAGAGGCAGCCAATGGCAAAATGGACTTTGTCTTTGAGGCGAAAAATAGGGCTGTCGTGGAGAAGGTATTTGAGGAGCTGATGAATGAGTTAACCAAGCCTGATACTGTTAAGGGCTTGAATAAGTTATTGCTGAAGACTCCTGAAAACATGAATCTCCAGGACAAGTTGGCTTATTATCGTAAACAAACTACTTTAGAGATTGCTGCACTGACCAAGACTCACTCAATCAAAGCACCAGTAAAAAACAAAGGAACGGTAGAAAAGTCATGACAAGCGGAGAGAAGAAAAAAGCTTTCAAGCCCTATCTCTTTCTGGGACTCGTATTTTTCATTCTGACTTACTGGATTGTAAAACTGTATGAAGTAGCTCCAGATACACGCAGTTTATCGGATCCATTGGCCCTTGGTCGACTTCGTTGGATGATGCAAAATCCATTGGCTCCTATCGATATAAGGCCAAATCTTCCAGCAATTTCATTTGGATTTTTAGGCTTTATGCTAGCAATGTTCCTCTATCTAAGGATTGATCGCCGTGATACGTTTCGCCCAGGAGAAGAACATGGCTCTGCGAGGTTTGCGACTGCTGAAGAACTGAGAAAGTTTCGGGATGAAATCCCTGATAATAACATGATTTTTTCTCAAAACGCCCAAATGGGACTGTATAATAAGCGGCTACCGTACACTGTGCAGTTAAACAAGAATACCTGCAATATTGGTACCCCTGGAGACTGGAAGACACGTGGATTGGTGAAGCCTAACATTATGCAGGCAGTAGGATCGTTTGTATTGACGGACCCAAAGGGATTGACTGTCTATGAAGTGGGCCACTTGCTAGAGAATGAGGGATATGAAATTAAGGTATTTGACTTGGTGAACCTTTCGAATTCTAATCAATTCAATGTTTTTCATTATATGACAGATGAAACAGATATTGATCGTGTCACAGAATCCCTTATTTTAGGCACAACAAAAAGTGAAAATCGAGGAGAGGATTTCTGGGTGCAGGCGGAGACTCTATTGATACGAGCATTGATTGGCTTTTTATACTTTGACGGTAAGGTCTTAGGTGAATATGAGCCCAATATTGCAATGGTGGCCGATATGTTAAGGGAATTAAAGAGAGAAAATCCTGATGTGCCAAGTCCTGTAGAAAAGATGTTTGAAGCTTTGGAGGCCAAGTTACCGAACAACTACGCTGGCAAACAGTTTAAGCTTTTTATGGCTAACTTTGGCGGTCAGACTTTGATGAGTGTCTTGGCCGTAACCTCTGCTCGATTTGCGGTATTTGATCACGATGCAGTTCGTCAAATGGTTGCTGTAGATAATATGCAGATTGAAACCTGGCACACGACTAAGACAGCAGTGTTTATTGCTATTCCTGAAACGGATAAATCTTATAACTTCATAGCTAATCTCATGTTTGTGACAATGTTTAGGGTGTTACCTAAGGTAGCAGATGAGATTCTGCAGGGGCGGCATCCAAGATATACGGTCAAGGATCTCTTGCATATACGCTACCACCTGGACGAGTTTGCTCAGCTAGGTAAACTCGCAAACTTTGTGGAGACACAGGCCTCTGCTCGTTCACGAGAGGAGTCTCTCAATATCTACCTTCAGGCCCTTAACCAGCTCAAGTCTCTTTATAAAGATGACTGGCGGACTATTCTCAACAACTGTGGGGCGATTGTCTATCTAGGTACGAACGATGAAGACACCATGAAGTATTTTTCCACTAGGGCTGGGAAACAGACTTTACAGGTGAGGAACAGCTCTAAGACCTACTCGCATCAAGGTTCGTCTAGCGAGAGCATTCAAACAATCCAACGTGACTTGATGACTCCGGACGAAGTGGCCAGAATTGGAATTGAAGAAGCCTTGGTCTGCATTGCAAAGCAAAATGTATTTTTGGATAAGAAGTTTAATCTGTTGTCGCATCCAAGGGCGGATCAATTAGCCGATAGTCCCGAGGATGAAAATTGGTACAGGTACAGACGATATATGTCTGATATTGACGAATGGGAGTCCAATGTCGACAAAAGCACAGTTATGGTTAGCAGCGGTCAGAAGCTAGAACAACAGACACTCATTTGGCAAGAGGCACTTGATACAGCTGCTGCAGAGCAGGAGTATGTTCAAGAGGAAGTGGGGCCTGAAGCCAATGACCAGGATTATTTCCAAGGGTTATTGGATCAATTAGATAAGGAAGAAACATTTTATAGATAGGAGGGTATATGGCACGATTTACAAAAGAAGATGCTAAGGCGATGTCCATTCTTGATGTTGCTCGATCACTCGGTATGGAACTGGAGCAAAATTCTAATCAAGAATGGTATTGGGTTGAGCATGATTCGCTCAAAATCAACACACGCAAAAATCGCTTTGATTGGTATTCACGGGATATTCATGGGGATGTGATCAACCTAGTTGAAACAATCAAGGAGGTTGACTACAAACAAGCTATGCATTATCTCCGTACAGGTGCATTTCCACAAGCGAAAATGAATCAACCTGTCAAAGAACCGTTTAACTATGTTTTAGGACGATTTGAGCAGCCTTTCATCGAGGCACGTGACTACTTAAAGGAAGTCAGAGGACTATCTGATGATACAATCAATTTCTTTGGCCAAGCAGGTGTCTTGGCACAAGCAAACAAAAAGGCTCCAGATGATTACTTGGAACCTGTCGTTGTATTCAAAAGCTTTGATAAAGATAAGCAGGTTATAGGGGCAAGTCTCCAAGGGATAGTACCGAATAAGGAGCGTTATGAAGGAAAAGGCTATCTAAAACAGATAGCCTATAACTCGGACGGTTTAAGTGGCATGAGCGTTGATATAGGCACGCCTAGACGACTAGTTTTTGCGGAGGCTCCTATTGACCTTATGAGCTACTACGAGGCAAATAAGGGCAATCTGAGCGATGTGAGGCTGGTTGCTATGGATGGACTGAAAGCAGGTACGGTTTCACGTTATACCCTGGAACTCCTAGCCGAGCTCCAGGGTAAAGCAGACTACAAGCCAGACTTGAGCAAAGTCGGTGAAGCCCTAGAGAAGCTAACCAAGGTCACTACTTTCTTTCAGGATGGAAAGAATAGTGATCTGATTACTCTGGCCGTCGATAATGATAAGGCAGGCACTGACTTTATCGAACAGCTGCAAGCTAAAGGCATACCAGTCCAACCTGACCTCCCTCCTCTTCCTGAAGGAGCTACCAAAATGGACTGGAATGACTACTTGAAAAGCCAGAAAGCAGGCATGGTATTAGAGGACAATCTTCCACGTGACAACAGTCGTTTGGCTCAAGCAGAAAGAAAGCTAGAGCGGTTAAGTGGCGAGTTGGTTGAGAAAGCAGATAAAGTATATGCTCATACAAGACAAGCCAATGGACAACCCATGAATGACAAGCGTGGTGGGTCATCCTTTTTCCGTAAGCAAGATCAACTGGAGGGAGCGATATTTACCAAGCTCGATGAGATTAAGAAACAAGAGGAGCGAGTTGAGAAACTACGCTACCAACGGGACTTAAAAGAACGAGGATTCAATAAACAAGGCAGTGGTTTGGTAATGAGTGTTGATAATATACCTCGTATTAAAGATGCTATTGAAGCGTTTGAGAAGGGTGAGCCTGGTTTCACAAGAGCTACCATCAACCGTTATCGCAAGGAGCTTGTCAAGCTGGAAGCAATGAAGGAGCGACTAGAAGATATAAGAATTAGTCCAGGGGCCCAGCATCTCATCGATGAGGGGCTAGTTACTCAATGGCAAAAGCAACCGACTCTCTATTTTGTCAAAGGATTGCGTAAAGTAGCGTTTGAGTTAGCAGAGAATGGTGAGTTTCAGCTAACCCAAAAGTATCTTGCGAGAGATGCTGAGGCGGTTGAGAGAGTAACTGAACTCCTGGACCAACAAACTACAATAAACAATGAAAAGGAGCAAAATATGGCGATAGAACACGAGTCGGAAACTATGGCCCAAGCAACAGAACCCAGGTTTGAACTGGAGGCCTCAGAATTGGGAAGACCTGAGCAACCAATCACGAACTTTGATGAATTGCAAATGTGGATGCTCCAGCAATTCAACTCAGTTTTTGTTGGAGAAGGATATTTCAAAACCTATTTACAGGTCTATTCATTGGACGAGAATGGGCAGGAGGTCGCTTCGCAAATCCGCTTCGATGTAGGCCATGGCCAAAGTGATTTCAACCCGAGACGAGAGCATATACGTGATTATCTGGTCGAACATGGGTATATCCAAATTGACAATTCTTCTTTGAGTATGACTGAAATTGAAAAAGAGCAATCAACTTCTCCACGTATTCAAGAATTACTTGGACAAGTGGAGGATCTGGGGCAGACGGCTTATTTCTGGGTCACTGAAGAGGATCTGGGGCAATCTAAAGAAATAGTTGCTCAGCTTGATAATTGGTTTTCGTCGGGGAAAGTAGACTCGACTTACAAGAGTGACATATTTGAGCTAGTCGCAGGTGATTATACCTATATGATTGAGTTTAGGGACGGGAGTATCTCGCTTCAGAATATGGAAGACTATTCTCAATACATCTCCAATCGGATTGAAGAGTTTGGGATTGATACTGTGATTCCAGAATTGGAATCTGTTATACAAGACTTTAACCAGATGAAAGCTTCAATAACCGCTGGGATGAATAAAGAGTTAGATACTTTGAGTGCCACACTTGAAAGAGTTGGTGAGCTATTGGACCAACAAACTACAATAAACAATGAAAAGGAGCAAGATATGGAATTAGCACATGAGTCGGAAACTCCTACACTAAAAGCACTGTACTCGTCAGAAATATTTTCTGATAAACCACAGGTGGTTGAATATTTAAAGGAATGGTCAGCGGATGCGACAGAGGTGAGTCAAATAATGGAGTCCCTTTCTAAGTTGGATCCGAATAGAAGTGACTGGCTCACTCCAGTACAATACCATTTGGATGAAATGCGACGTGAGCAACAACGAAAAAACATTGAGCAAGACAAGCTAGAATACGGATCAGAATCGGCAGAGCTGTACCATTCGAGAGAGTTTCAGGATAAGCCCATTGTCGTACAGTGGCTAAAAGATAATAATGCTACGGAAAATGAATTACGAGAGTTGCTACCGCTTATCAGGGAATTGAATATAGAGGGTTGGTTGAATCCAGAATGGAAGACCTTAGTTCAGGAAAGATTGGTTGGACTAAGGTCTCCCTACATGGTTCGCTTCAATTGGTCTGAAAATCTTGGAGGCTCTCCAAATCCATTAAAAGATTTCTCGGAAGGTGATTTGATTCCCTATGCAGAGTTCATTTCTGTGCTATACAGGAGGAATGAGTATAGTTCAGATAGAGGCTACGAACGAACCAGTTTTGACATTATCTCTCCAGATGGAGAAGTGATCATTTCAGATTTTAGATATGATACTGGATCAGAAGTTCGTACCATAGCAGAGAAGCTAGAGGATTCAGAATTAGCAAAGATTGAAGAGGCAAATAAAGAGCCGTATAAGCTCTTGGCAGCAATTGACAAACATCTGGAAATTCCTGCTAATATCTCTCTTCCAGAGGTTGCTATCGATGCGATAAGCACACAATACGGTGAGAACAGCCCTGTTCTTCCTGAAGCGGAAGAGAAGATGCTGGATTGGCTTGAACAACGCTATCCACCAACTTCTGAATATTTCCTTGAATTACATCGAGGGTTTGGTGTTGCAGGTCTGAAATCAACACTTACCTATGATACCTGGGAGCAATATATAGCTGACTCACCTCTTCCTGAAACAGAACTCACAAAGGAGGTAGAACAACGTACAGAGCGACTTATTCAAGTACGGAATGAGATAAAAGAACGCCTTCAGTCAGAATTCGTCCCAGCCTTGCTTCAGGAAATACAAAAAGCCCCTGAGCAAGCTCAAGGGCAAGAAAAAAATGCCGAGGGTACAATCGGGGATTTTCCTGATAAACAGGGGGCAGCACCTCTACCTGAAGCGACAAAGTCGCAACCTTTGAATGACTTGTCACCAAATCAAACTCAGCCTCAGCCTTTACTTCATTTTAGCATAAATGAAGAGAGGAAGTCAATTAAAAAGAGGGGGTATCATCCTGCTTCAGATAGGGATCTGGTTAAATTAAATCGTTACTCAACATCTCTGAAAGAGGTAGCTCAGTGGTACCTAAGGGAATTGTCGGAGAGTACAATCCATTATATCTATAAGGATAACGAAGGCGTTAATAGCCTGCAAGTAACATTTGACAAGGATAAATTTATACATCTAACGGGAATTTTTCCTTATAAAGAGGGGTATTCAGCAGATAAACTACTGATAGACTTTGCAAATGGACAAGGTAGTTTCGACGACATCCTTCTGGCAAATAAGGGGGCGGCATTTGATAAATTGAAAGTGCTCCCCGAGTTACCAGCGATAATAGAGGCAAATTCGTTTTATTTTGACGATCTATCCGATGTTCCAAAACTACACTCCTTGGATATGGATAAAGCTATAAAATCAGGAGATGAGGATATTGTATTGGCCCTGCGTACTGTAGACGGAGAAACATTTCCTGCCAGCTTAATGAAGTTGCGTAGTGGTTTACGCAACCAACTAGATAACGCAGAAGAGAAAACAATCCTGGGCATCTATCGTGAACGCGACGGAGTGATTGAGCAACTATCAATCAATGATGAGTATGTCAAGGACGAGGGGAGAGAGTTCTTATCCATTCTTGAAAATCGTCAATTTGAACCAATCCATGATGTATCTACAATGTCACTTCAGGAACGCTTTACTTCGTTATTGGACGGAGTTCGTGAATTTGGGGCAGAGCATTTTCGAGGTAGAGAAGGGGAAGAATTCACAAAGTTCTTCCAGCTTTATGCACAGGCAAAAGAAAATATTGATCAAACTGTAAAGCTAGGACTAGGTGAAAAATTAGTCAATCTGGACTCCTCCTTCTACAAAGAATGGATAGATGATCGGCTACATGAGACCGCAGGAATTTCTTCTGTTGATGTGCTTAATGGACGAATTACGAGTACAGAGTATCAGCAACAAATTGAACGACTTTACCAAACTTATCTACAACAGGTAGCACCAAAAGTAGAGCAAACGGAAATCAGAATTGATTCAGATGCAGATGGTTTGACAGATAAGGAGGAAATAGGCAAAGGTCAAAATCCACTTGGAGACTCAGTGCCAGACCAGGCGATAATCGCCAATGATGAGTCTTCACGTGTTGCCTCTCAGAAAGAACCTGCTGAGGAGAGAACGGTTGCTCAAATGGTGGCTGAATTAGATACAAAAGCTCTGTCAATCCATTTGAAAGAAGGAGTGAAGAACTACTTAAATTCGGATCAGTACAAGAATTTTCTAACTGCTATGAGTAAGCTTCATCATTATTCACCAAGGAATTTGCAACTATTATTAGCACAAAATCCCGATGTTTCTGTAGTAGCTTCCTTCAAAAAATGGAAGGAAGACTACGGTCGAACTGTCAATAAGGGCGAGAAAAGTTTGCGTGTTTGGGCTCCGATTCAAGTGGTCAGAAAGGATAAGATTTCTGGTGAGCCGATGCTTGATGATAACGGTAAGGTTATAAAAGATACTGTCTTTAAGTTGGTGCCAGTCTTTGATATCTCCCAAACAAGTGGCAAAGAATTTCCTACACCTGTTAACGTACTTGAAGGCAAGCATGAGGACTATGCAAACCTGTACCGAGCTGCAAAACAGGTCGCAAGTGACAATGGAGTAACTATTTCAATTAGTGACACGCCTGGTACGAGTAGAGGGTATTATTCTCCAATGGAAAATAAAATTGTCCTGCAGAAAGGCATGAGTGAACAACAAACACTCAAGACTTTGTTCCACGAGATGGCTCACAGTGATCTCCATAATCTTGACGCCAAAGCGACTCAGGATTTTACCAGAAGCACCAAAGAATTACAAGCTGAATCGGTTGCTTATGTAGTCGCAAGTCATTACGGTTTTGATACAAGTGAGTACAGTTTTGGATACTTGGCAAATTGGACTGAAGATGCTGCAACACTAAGTGATTTGGAAGCCCAGCTTGCGATTATTCAAAAAGAAGCCAACAGCTTGATACAGCGTTTGGATCATTCTTTAGAAAAGGTAGTGTCAAAGACACTCTCTGCAGATAAGTTTACTGAACGATTGAGTCAGTTTAAGGATGAAACAAAAACTTTACAATCAGGGCTTGATAAAGAGCCAAAAAAGAATCAGCCGTCACTCAATCTGGACCAACAGATGAAGTGATGGCCTTAACTCAAAGATTATTTAGACAACGAAAGGAAAGCAATAATGACACCGACAATTGAAACGATATTACTAACTACATTCTTCCACGTAGAACCAGCAGGAAAACTTACAATCAATGAAAGCTTTGCTACTTTGAATAGAAGAGCCGCACTTCATTCTCTAAAGGAAGACTACCAAGAATTGAAGGAAAATGAACTTGATATTGCAAGAGATTATCAAGAAACCCTTGACTATATCGAAGGGCTAGATGATATTGCATATGAACAATTACGCACGGAAATACTGTCAAGTGGACAGGTTAATGTGGAACTTTTGGCTACAGCCAAAAGTGACTGACTAGGGGTTTGGGGTCTTCCCCAAAATTAGAAAAGGATAGGCAAAAAAGGTTGCAGAGGTCACACTCTGAAACCTGCCTATCGTTTTATATTTCGCAACTGGATATCCAGTTGCTTTGCTTGCCGTACGGAAGGGAGGGGTGGGTGCAGGTGCAGAAACTGGCATTCTTGCCCTGGTTATCGAGTGAGCCAGATGGATAATGAAGGGGGAATAAAAATGGACTATGAAGACAAACGAAAAAGAAAAATTCAGAAGTTGATACGTGTAGATGAGTCAGAGCTAGCACTAATTAAAAAGCGAATGGCTTCGATAGGTTTGAAGAATTTTAATACCTACGCACGGTATATGATGACTGCTGGAAGTATCACAACGATTGACTATAGTGAACTCAATCAGCTACGACTTGAGATTAACCGAATTGGTGTGAATATAAACCAGATAGCCAAATACATTAACACATCTGAAGAAATAACTGCAGAGGATCTACGAGAACTTTTAGACAGTCTTGCGGAGATAAAGAGTCTTGTCACTAGTCACATAGATACAGAGTTAGAGAGAGGAATGGAGGCTGTTAGGAAAGATTAAATGGTATATACAAAGCACAAACGCATACAGTCGGAACGTAGTCTAAAAAATGGAATCAAGTATATCATAAACGATAGTAAAACTACTTTAGATTATCATGTAGACAATGATCCACCGTATCCAACACAGCTAACTCCAGATGGAGAAATTGTTACACAATTGGTGTCTGGTCATATGGTGATGGACTTGGCTGGTGCAGGTAGTGAGTTCCTCCAGGTGAAACAAATGGCCAACCTTCAAAAGGGGCGGCCACGTGATTATCACCTGCAAAAAGAAGACATGGTTCTGGCACATCACCTTATACAATCCTTCTCACCTGACGATGCCTTGACCCCAGAAGAAATACACGAACTGGGGCGACAAACGGTTTTGGAATTGACAGGAGGCAACCATGCGTTTGTCATTGCGACACATATTGACCAAGATCACATTCATAATCATATCTACTTTAACTCAACGAATGAAGTGACCCTCAATCAGTTTCGTTGGCAAAAAGGCACTAAGAGAAATTTTGAAAAAATTTCTGATCGATTAGCAGATATTGCTGGAGCAAAAGTCATTGATCGTCAAACTAAATTTTTCAACCATACTCAATATCAAGCCTACCAAAAGCAGAATGTTTTTAAGAATGAGATTAAGTCAAGACTAGAGTTTCTCCTCAAGCACTCCACCTCCTTAGAGGATTTCAAACTCAAAGCACAACAACTAGATCTAGCTGTTGACTTTTCTGGGAAGTATGCCACCTACAGATTGTTGGACCAACCTCAAGAGAGGAATCGACGGGACGATAAACTCTCAAAAAAGGGGCGGTACTCACTAGAAAGTATTTCTAAGCGTGTTGGATTGAATCAAGTGGTTTATCCCTTGCAGCTTATTAAAGAAGCGTATGACAAGCAACAAGCAGAGAAAGAACAAGACTTTGAAATGAGACTTGTTATTGAACCTTGGCAAGTTGACCAGGTGACTAAGACAGGTATCTATGTCGAGGTAGATTATGGACTTAGAAACCAGGGGACAATAAAAATTCCTCATCGTTGTGTTGATCAGTTAGAAGATGGACGGTATGAATTATTTGTCAAACGGACGGACTTCTTTTACTTTATCAATCCTTATCAAGCAGATAAAAATAAATTTGTTAGAGGAGATACTTTACTGAAGCAACTGTCCTATCATAATGGAGAGTACATCCTCAATCGGAACTCAAATATCAGTAAGCTAGATCAACTCTTGAAAGAGTTTGATTACCTCTCAAAACATAACGTGACGGACAGCCAACAGTTCCATGAGTTAGGAAAATCCTACCTTGAGCAGCTAGACCAAGTAGAACAAGTCTTAGAAAAAATTGATCTCGCTATCGCTAAACATCACAAGGTCATTGCCAGTTTAGAAGCATACCAGTTGGAAGGAGGGACTAACCGCCTGTTGGCCAAGGAAAATTTAGAAGCTATGGGAGTGTCTCCACAATTATCACCTGATGTAGTCAAGAAGGAGATAACTGAGTTAACAGTTGAACGAAATGCTCTGAGAGATAAATTCGATCACTTAACCAAAGGATTGAAAGAGTACAAAGAAGTGAAGGACAACAGTTATATCAGAAGTAGCAAAAAGGAGAGGGGAGAAGAACGTGAAAAATAGTTTATAATTATATTTGCAAATATATTTACAAATATAATTATAAATGATATAATAGATTTATCAAATAGATTGGAGGACAATGAATATGAAAATTGTAAGTTTCGCAGCAATTAAAGGTGGTGTTGGAAAAACTACCTTGGCATTTAATTATGGAGAATACCTGGCAGCATCAGGCAAGAAGGTCCTCTTTATTGACCTAGACCACCAGTGTAACCTCTCGCAGATTTACAATGTCTATGATAATGAGAAGACAGTTGGGAATGTCTTTCTAGGTCGGGGAGAGGTTGCTATCCTTGAAGTAAAAAAGAACATCTCTCTGATTGCTGGCTCAATGAACTTGGATTGGATTGAAGCAAGCCTGGAACATAAAACCAACAAGGATATGTTGCTTTATATGTGGTTAGAAGATAACTATGAAAGTTATTCCCTTGGTCAATTTGATTATGTTATCATTGATTGCCGTCCAGACTTCTCAATTGCAACGAGAAATGCGATTGCCGTGAGTCACTCGGTGATTAGTCCGGTTATCCCAAGTGACTTTGGTTACCAAGCAAAATTCAACATCATGGATAGGGTTGAGGAATTTAGAAAAACTGCAATCAACTATCAAACAAGAGAAAGCTACATCACAGCCGAGCTACTCTTTGTAGCGAATATGATTAAACACAATACCAACTCCTCCCGTGAGCTATTGGAAAGAATAGAATCGGATGAAGATATGATTGGTATTGTGCCAGCCAAAGAGTTATTCAATCGATCAACTTTGGATAAAGTATCACTTGCAGAGATGAGAGCAGATGATCAGCTTTACCAAAAACACAAGAAGTTTTTCGATGAGCTAGACTTTACGTTTAGTCAGATTTCTGATAGAATATAAATATAATTGTAAATACAAATAGATTTATATTTAGGAGGCTTATATGGCATTTGAACCAAAAGCAAAAGAAATTCGCCAAGCATTAGCGAAACCAACAATTGAGGTCCCTAAAATGCAGGGGCATGAAACAAAGAAGCAGTACCAATTTATGTTGACCCCAACACATCGTGAGAAACTTAGACAAGCTTCCCAGGAGAGAGGCTACAGATCTGACTCTGCTTTACTGGCAGACTTGATTGAAAACCTATAAGTGCAAATATAAACATAATTGTATTTATGGATATGTTTATAAGGTTATAACCCTTTCCTTTTGGAGAGGGCTTTTTATTTTGCTCAAAAACGAATAAAATAGTATGATGAACAATTTTGTAATTGATGAGAGAGAATTATTGGCAGAATTTCGAGAGAATACCCAGGAGCAGTTTCTGAAGTATATTAAGCAGTACGAGGCTTATATTGCTCCAATCATGAGAGCTAACGGCTATCGACGAATTAACCAAACAGAACGAACCGTCCTGTTTACGTTCGGAGAAATAACCTTTTCCAGAAGCCGTTGGACCAATGGTGTACGCACAAGAATTCCAATCGATGAGAAATTAGGGCTTAGAAAGCATACCCGATTTTCGAGAGAGTTGCTTTATTATGTTTCAAAGTTGTCAACTATGTTATCCTATCGACAAGTAGGAATAGTGATTGAAACCTGCCTTGGATTCCACGTGACTAAAGACACTGTACTTAAGGCTATCAAGGAAGCAGGAGAATTGCTCAAACAAAGAGGAGAACGTCATATAAATAAGCCAAGTAACGAACTTCAAAAGATAAAGAGTAAGTTCATCTATGTTGAGGGGGACGGGGTTATGGTTAAATGCACAGAAAAGGCAGACGAGCGTAGGAATCGGGAATTATCCCATTTTGTAGTCCATACAGGTCGAAAGCAGATTAGTCCCAACAGGTATATGCTCGAAAATAAAAAAGAGATTGTCCATATCAATTACAATCAAGCTAAGGATGACTTGTTGGACTATCTCTATAATCATTTTGAAATAACACCAGAAACTATTCTAATTACAAACTCGGATAATGGTAAAGGCTATACAAGACGCATCTTCCTTGAGATAGCCAAGGCTCTTGGAATAAAAAGGCATGAACACTTTTGGGATGCTTACCATGTGGACGAGAAAATTAGGACTATTCTTAAAAATTATCCTGAAGAATTGACGGATAGGCTACTGGCTGCCAAATACTCTCATAACAAGTCAGATGCAGAAGTTGTATTTGATACGTGTGAAGCTATGGCTGAGAATGAGGAGGAAGTGGCTAAACTTCTGCATTTTAAGTATAAGTTTTTGAAGAGATTTAGTCAGACTAAGTCTGCTGCATTAAGAGGACTACCAACACATTCTTTAGGTATTATGGAATCACAGCATAGGAAACTAACCTACCGGATGAAGAAGAGGGGGATGTACTGGTCAGAAAACGGAGCTTGTACTATGGCTCGAATGATACTACTAGATCGACTAGAGGATTTACGTGACTTATTTTTTGGAGAGTGGCAGAACTATAGTTACGGTAGAGGTATGTCGGGTGGAGAGGTAAAAAAAATACTGCCTAATGAAACAGATCATAGTTTATTAAAAATTTTTAAGCAACCGAAAAAAGGTCAACTACGAGGGTTTATGAAGTTAAACCGAACACGCTAAAAGTAGAGCATTTTTAGTGTTTTTTGGCATATTCTCGATTGCATTATCATTAATAATGTGCTATAATGATTGTATCAAAAATCAAAAAAAGGTGTAGGAACGGGAATTCCTACACCACCGATTAAGACAAGTGGGCCTTGCTTAATCAGCCATAGCTTATTGTAGCATAAAGAAAACAATATCGTCAAGGCTGATACAAGGAAAAAACACTTGTATCGGCTTTTTTTGAAAAAAATCGGTAGTGAGAAATCTCTGTCAACGCTTGTATTATAAGAGGTATTGGCAAATCTCAAAAATTTAGACACATACTTAGAATTAAAAAATATTGACAAATGAGTTGAATCATAGTAAAATGATAAAGACTTTGAAATTGAGGGGAGTGAAAATAATGTCAAAAACAGTAGTACGCAAGAACGAATCACTTGATGATGCTCTTCGTCGTTTCAAACGTGCGGTTACTAAAGCTGGTACTCTTCAAGAAACACGCAAACGCGAATTCTACGAAAAACCATCTGTAAAACGTAAACGTAAATCAGAAGCAGCTCGCAAGCGTAAAAAATTCTAATTGAATTTGAAAACGGCCGAAAGGCTGTTTTTTGTTTACTTTTTACAACAGGTAACATATAATAGGGATATAGAATTTTTGTCCAGGTGAAAAGGAGTAAAGAGATGAGTATCTTAGTTACTGGCGGTGCAGGTTATATTGGTAGTCATACGGTTGTCGAATTGTTAAATTTAGGTAAAGAAGTAGTAATTGTTGACAATTTATCTAATGCAAGCATCCAGGTATTGGATCGTATTGAAGAAATTACAGGAAAGAGACCGACCTTCTATCAGCTAGACGTAGCAGATAAACAGGGATTGCGTCAGGTATTCGAGAAAGAAAATATCGAGTCAGCGATCCATTTTGCTGCATTTAAGGCAGTAGGAGAATCAGTTCAAAAACCTGGTGCTTATTACGAAAATAATATCATGTCCATTCTCTCATTGGTTGAAGTGATGGCTGAGTTTGATGTGAAGAAAATCGTCTTTTCATCTAGTGCGACTGTTTATGGCAGTTTTAATCCCTCTCCTTATCAAGAGGATATGCCAGTAGGAGTTCCAACAAGCCCGTATGGTCAAACGAAAGTCATGTGTGAACAGATTCTTCGCGACATTTATGTTTCTGATCCAGATTGGTCTATTTCGTTGTTGCGCTATTTCAATCCAATTGGAGCTCATGAGTCAGGCTTGATTGGGGAAGATCCATCAGGCATTCCAAATAATTTGATGCCATTTGTAGCTCAGGTAGCAGTTGGTAAACGTGAATTTCTCAATATTTTTGGAAATGCATACGATACGCCAGATGGGACTTGTGTACGAGACTATATCCATGTTGTTGATTTGGCCAAAGGACACGTACGAGCATTAGAAAAATTAGATGAAGCTAATCAGGTTTATACCTATAACCTAGGTTCTGGTCAAGGAACAAGTGTCTTAGAATTGGTAAATACTTTCATTCAAGTAACAGGTGTAGATGTTCCGTATCGCTTTGCGCCAAATCGAGCAGGAGACCTTCCGTCCTTTTATGCTAATGCAGACAAAGCTCTGGCTGAACTCAACTGGAAAACAGAAAAAACAATTGAAGATATGTGTCGCGATACGTGGAACTGGCAATCGAAAAATCCAAATGGATACGAAGGATAAGAAAAGATGTGAGTGGAGGCTCACATCTTCTTTTTGTCATAGTGCAAAAGAAAAACAGGCACAGGGCCTGTTTCACTATCTTATTGATTATTTTTTCAATAAATCGCGGATTTCTGCAAGCAATTCTTCTTGAGTTGGTCCAGCTGGAGCTGGCTCTTCAACCTTCTTAGGCATTGCTTTCTCAGCTGCTTTAACAACGAAGAACATTGAAGTTCCGATAATCAAGAAGTTGATAACAGCGCTCAAGAAGCTACCGTACTTAACACCGTTCCAAGCAAGATCAGCGATGTTTTGAACGTTTGCTGCTTTCAAAGCAGGGTTTAAGATCAACGGAGTGATGATGTCATCAACAAAAGAAGTGATGATAGCGCCAAACGCACCACCAATTACAACCGCAACAGCAAGGTCAACAATGTTCCCGCGGAACAAGAAATTTTTCAATTCTTTCAACATATCCTAAATATGTCCTTTCATAAATATTTTACTTAACCTATTATACCCATAAAAAAATATTTTACAAGCAATTTGTTTTAGAAATTTTACATTTTCCCGTATTTAGTATACAATAGAGTATGTTAAACTAAGGGAAGAGTGTTCACTTTTTAAATTAGCTAGTATGATATGAGGAGGGAATGTGCTTTCAAAGGATAAAATTACTGAAATAAAACAAGCTCTCAATATCGTTGACGTTATTGGTGAAACGGTTGCTTTGACTAAGGCCGGACGTAATTATGTCGGTCTTTGCCCTTTTCATGGGGAGAAAACCCCGTCTTTCAATGTGATTGAAGACAAGCAGTTCTACCATTGTTTTGGATGTGGTAAGTCCGGAGATGTATTCAAGTTTGTCGAAGAAGTTCGTGGTGTTTCTTTTGCGGATGCGGCAGCTATCTTAGCTGAGAAGGCAGGTTTTCAAGTAGATGTAACTCCTTCCTATCATCAAGAGGAGAAAAGGGTTAGTCCGCATCAGGTCCTGTATGATATTCATCGGGATGCCGCAAAGTTTTATCATGCCCTTTTGATGACAACCAAAATGGGTGAGGAAGCTAGAGCTTATCTACACCAACGTGGCTTGACAGATGATGTCATAAAAACATTCCAGCTAGGCTTAGCTCCGGCCGAACAGAATATTCTTTACCAAAAACTATCAGGTCAATATGACGAAGAAAGTCTATTGAATTCGGGTTTGTTCAATCCAAGTGAGAATAATATTATTTATGACGCCTTTCAAGCTAGGATTATTTTCCCCTTGGCGGATGAATATGGTCGAATTGTAGCTTTTTCAGGTCGGATTTGGACCGAAGAAGATCGAAACAATAAACAATTAGCTAAGTATAAAAACTCTCGTAGTACTGCGATTTTCAATAAAAGCTATGAATTGTATCATTTAGACAAGGCTAAAGCGGTTATTAAGAAGCAACGTGAAGCCTATCTCATGGAAGGTTTTCTAGATGTTATTGCTGCTCATCGTGTAGGGATTGATAATGCAGTGGCTTCCATGGGAACAGCTTTGACAAGAGAGCATGTTGCACACCTAGCTAAGTTTTGTAAGAAAATTGTTCTGACTTATGATGGGGATAAGGCTGGACAGGCAGCTACCATGAAGGCGCTGGACGAATTACAAGATTTTCAGGTTGAAATCGTGAGCTTGCCAGATAATATGGACCCAGATGAATTTTTGCAGAAAAATTCGGAAGAAGCCTTGCAACAGGTTTTAACCAAGTCACGAATCAGCGATGTAGAATTTTTGATTCAATACTTGAAACCTGAAAATCCTGACAATCTACAAATGCAGATTGAGTTTGTAGATAAGATTGCACCAATTATTGCCAAAGTATCATCCATTACAGCTCAAAATTCTTATATTTATAAGGTGGCGGATTTACTTTCTGACTTTGATTATAATCAGGTGGAACAGGCAGTAAATGCTGTTCGTCTGAACCAGCGCCAGGAGAGAACACAACAGGTATTTCAATCACAGACTGGTCAGTCTTATTTGCCACCAGTCCAAACGATTGCTCGTATAACGAGTCTTATTCGAACAGAAAACCATTTACTTTATCGGATGGTTGAACATCCTTATATTCTCAATGAGTTCCGTTTACGAGAAGATTTTTATTTTGCGACGCCAGAATTGCAAGCTATTTATGATATGTTAAAAAAATCTGGGGAAATTACCAGTTTTGAACTATCACAGTTGAACGATTCCGCTCAACAGGCTTGGTATCGTATGCAGGAAGAACGTTTACCTAATGAAGTGTCTCCACACGAAATCGAAGAATTAGAAATTCGGCGAGACAAGGAATTGTTAAAGAAGGAGAACCAGCACCTAGCACGGAAAATCCGTGAACATTCCCATGTGGGAAATGCAGATATTGCCCTCGATGAGTTGCAAAAACTCCTCGATAGAAGAAGACAAATGGAGTAAATATGACAAATAAAAAAGATAAAAAAACAGAAGTAACTACTTTTGATGTACAAGTTGCCGAATTTATCCGTAACCATAAAAAACAAGGTTCAGCTACAGACGATGAAATCAATGACCAACTGGTTATTCCATTTACGCTTGATGCTGACGGAATCGATGATTTGCTCCAACGTATTCAGGACGCAGGGATTTCGATTGTCGATAAAGAAGGGAACCCTTCTGCTCGTGCTATGCAGGTAGAGGAAGAGCCAGAATTATCTGATGAAGAATTGCTCGGAAGCACTTCTGCAAAAGTGAACGACCCAGTCCGCATGTATTTGAAAGAAATTGGTGTTGTACCTCTTTTGACCAACGAAGAAGAGCAAGAATTGGCATTGGCGGTTGAAGCAGGTGACCCAGAAGCGAAGCAACGTTTGGCTGAAGCCAACTTGCGTTTGGTTGTTTCCATTGCTAAACGTTATGTAGGGCGTGGTATGCAGTTCCTTGACTTGATTCAAGAAGGAAATATGGGCTTGATGAAGGCCGTTGACAAGTTTGACTACTCTAAAGGTTTCAAGTTTTCAACTTATGCAACCTGGTGGATTCGTCAGGCTATCACTCGTGCCATTGCGGACCAAGCGCGTACAATCCGTATTCCTGTTCACATGGTAGAAACCATTAACAAATTGGTCCGTGAACAACGCAATCTCTTGCAGGAATTGGGCCAAGATCCAACTCCTGAGCAAATTGCAGAGCGTATGGATATGACGCCTGAGAAAGTTCGTGAAATCCTTAAGATTGCCCAAGAACCTGTTTCACTTGAGACCCCAATTGGTGAAGAAGATGATAGTCATCTTGGAGATTTTATTGAAGACGAAGTCATTGAAAATCCAGTTGATTACACAACTCGTGTCGTTCTTCGTGAACAGTTAGATGAGGTATTGGATACTCTTACTGACCGTGAGGAAAACGTATTGCGTCTTCGTTTTGGTTTAGATGATGGTAAAATGCGCACGCTTGAAGATGTTGGTAAAGTCTTTAACGTAACCCGTGAACGCATCCGCCAAATCGAAGCCAAAGCCCTCCGTAAACTCCGCCACCCATCCCGCAGCAAACCACTCAGAGACTTTATTGAGGATTAAAACACCACTGACGACCCGAGCCTAGAAATAGGAAAGCGAGGAATAAGCCTACGGATAGGCTTTCTCAACGTCCGCCTAGAAACACGAAAGCGGACAAGGTTAACTGCTCCCCTTGAAATGAGAAAAGGAGCGCTAAGTGGACTTTTTGACACAAACTTGGTTTGTTTCATCTCCAACCTTCAACAGTCTCCCAGACTGTTGAAGCCTGCCCAGAAATATTAAATCAGACTAACCTTTGGTGTTTTAACCTGAGCCTAGAAATAAGAAAGCGGCCAAAGCCCAGTGGGCTATTTTAACCGCTCCCCTTGAAATGAGAAAGGGAGCGCTAAGTGGACTTTTTGACACAAACTTGGTTTGTTTCTTTTCTAGTATTGAACTTGTGAACAAGAAAGAGAGAAAAATGACGTACACAGAAGATCAAATTAAAGACATTCAGGAGCGTATTTTTCATGCTCTTGAAGATGTGATTGACCCTGAGCTAGGTATTGATATTATCAATTTAGGGTTAATTTATGAAATCCGATTTATTGAGGGCAAGGCTGAAATTGATATGACCTTGACGACCATGGGTTGTCCATTAGCCGATCTAATCACCGATCAAATTCATGATGTACTGAAGGATGTTCCTGAAGTAACAGAAGTAGATGTGAGACTGGTTTGGTCACCAGCTTGGACCGTTCAAAAAATGAGTCGTTATGCTCGAATTGCATTAGGAATTAAATAAAAAAATAAAATGGTTTCGAACGTTTGAAGCCATTTTTTTATTAATGTTTGGATTTTTTGTAAAAAATATTAAAAATTATACTTGTCAAAGAGAAATTTCCGTGTTACAATAAACAGGCCTAGGAAAAGTAGTCATACCTATTCTAGCAAATATCAGACCTATATGGGATGAGTAGCTCTGCTATTGATCATAACCAAAGCCTACGGACAGGCAGGTCGAATGCCGAAGCGTGGCGTAAGCCACATTATTGATAGGGTTAAAAGCCTACATTTTATAAGTTGATTTTAGGGTTCATCCCTAATTCGTATATCAAATTTAGTGTGGTGAAAGCACACGTCATCTTGTGAAACGGTCAATAAAGTACGTATATATTTGCACTGGAGAGTAGGAAACGGTAGGCACATAAACTCAAGAGAAGAATAAAAAACGTCGATTTGGATTGTAGAGCAGGATGAACCCTGCTCTTTTTACTTGTTTAAAAAAGGGTGGGAGTCCATCAAGCAAAGGAGTTTTTCAATATGAAAAATCAACACCAAGCCCCTATTTATCAGGGGTTGGAACAGTTACGCCGAAAACGGATTGTTCCCTTTGATGTCCCAGGACACAAACGAGGGCGCGGAAATCCTGAGTTGGTCGAACTGTTAGGAGAAAAATGCGTGGGGATTGATGTCAATTCCATGAAGCCTTTGGATAATCTAGGGCATCCCGTCTCCATTATTCGAGAGGCGGAGGAGTTGGCGGCAGAAGCCTTTGGTGCCAGTCATGCCTTTCTCATGGTTGGAGGGACTACTTCGTCTGTCCAGACCATGATTTTGGCAACCTGTAAGGCGGGCGATAAGATTATCCTTCCTCGAAATGTCCACAAGTCAGCCCTCAATGCCCTTGTCCTTTGTGGCGCCATCCCTGTCTATGTGGATATGAGCGTGGAGCCACGAATTGGCATTGCTCTTGCCTTGGAAAATGCAGCCTTTGAACGGGCCATTGCAGAGCATCCTGATGCTGTTGCTGTCTTGATTAACAATCCGACCTATTATGGCATTTGCTCGGACCTGCGTAGCTTGACTGAGAAAGCTCACGCAGCGGGCATGAAAGTTTTGGTAGATGAGGCTCATGGTGCGCATTTGCATTTTTCGGACCAATTGCCAGAGGCGGCTATGGATGTGGGGGCTGATATGGCTGCTGTTTCCATGCATAAGTCAGGTGGTAGTCTGACCCAGAGCTCGCTTTTATTGGTCGGTCCAGATATGAATGTGGAGTATGTCCGTCAGATTATCAACCTGACCCAGTCAACATCCGCTTCCTATCTCTTGCTGGCTAGTCTGGATATTTCACGGAGAAATCTGGCCCTTCGTGGGAAAGAGTCTTTTGAAAAAGTCATTGAAATGTCTGAGTATGCTCGTCGTGAAATCAATGCCATCGGTGGCTACTATGCCTATTCTAAAGAATTGATTGATGGCAAAACGGTGCATGATTTTGATGTGACGAAACTTTCTATTTACACACAAGGCATTGGTTTAACTGGTATCGAAGTCTACGATCTTCTGCGAGATGAATATGATATTCAGATTGAATTTGGTGATATTGGCAATATCTTGGCTTATATTTCAATCGGTGACCGCTTGCAGGACATTGAGCGACTGGTGGGGGCTCTGGCTGACATTAAGCGACTCTATTCACGAGATGGTTCGGACCTGATCTCAGGAGAATACATCCAGCCGCAGCTGGTCTTGTCACCGCAGGAAGCCTTTTATGCAGAGCGGGAAAGCCGTTCCCTGCAAGAAGCAGTTGGTCAGGTCTGCGGGGAATTTGTCATGTGCTATCCTCCAGGTATTCCTCTTTTGGCCCCTGGAGAACGAGTGACCCAAGAAATTGTTGACTACATCATCTTTGCCAAGGAGCGCGGTTGCTCCGTCCAAGGTACGGAAGATCCAGATGTCAACTACATAAACGTTATAAAGGAGGGCTAAAGATGGAAATGTGGTTTTCAGAAGTCCAAACGCCAGATGTTAAGTTATCCATTCGCACCAGTCAACAACTTTATGCTGGCAAGAGTGAATTTCAGGACATTGCTGTGTTGGACTCGCCAGCCTTTGGAAAGATTTTGACCCTTAATGGTCGGGTTCTCTTTTCAGATGCGGACGACTTTGTTTACAACGAAATGGCCGTCCATGTGCCCATGGCAGTTCATCCAAATCCTAAGAAAATATTGATTTTGGGTGGAGGAGATGGTGGCGTTGCCCAAGTTCTCGGTATGTATCCTGAAATCGAACGTATTGACGTTGTAGAGCCAGATGAACTCCTTGTGGAAGTTTGTCGTCAGTATTTCCCAGACTATGCCTCTGGCTTGGAAGATGAGCGGGTCGAGGTTTATTTACAAGATGGTCTGCGTTTCTTGCGCAACTGTGAAAATGAGTATGACATCATCATCAATGATGCGACAGATCCATTTGGACATACGGAAGGATTGTTTACCAAGGAATTTTACGGCAACGCCTACCGAGCTTTGAAGGAAGATGGTATTATGGTCTACCAACATGGTTCGCCATTCTATGATGAAGATGAGTCGGCTTTTCGTTCCATGCATCGGAAGGCGACCCAATCCTTTCCTATCAGCCGTGTTTATCAGGCCCATATTCCGACATCTGCGGCGGGTTATTGGTTGTTTGGCTTCGCCTCTAAAAAATACCATCCTATTGAAGATTTTGACAAGGAAAAATGGAAGGCGCGCCAGCTTTTCACAGAATACTATACCGCTAACCTCCACATCGGAGCCTTTCTCTTGCCTCGATACGTGGAAGACATTTTAGAAGAAGAGGAGAAAAAATAATGAGTCGTTTGTTAGTTATTGGTTGTGGCGGAGTTGCCCAAGTTGCCATCAGCAAGGTTTGCCAGGCAGAAGATACCTTCAAGGAAGTCATGATTGCCAGCCGTACCAAGTCTAAGTGTGATGATTTGAAGGCTGCCCTAGAAGGAAAAACTTCCGTAAAAATTGAAACTGCCCAAGTGGATGCAGACAAGGTAGAAGAAGTGATTGCCTTGATTGAAAGCTACCAGCCAAAAGCTGTCTTGAACGTTGCCCTGCCCTACCAAGACTTGACCATCATGGATGCCTGCTTGGCGACGGGCGTGGACTATATTGACACGGCCAACTACGAGTGTGAGGATACCGAGGATCCAGAATGGCGTGCAATTTACGAAAAACGTTGTGAAGAAGAAGGGTTTACGGCTTACTTTGACTATTCATGGCAGTGGGCTTATAAGGAGCGTTTTGAAAAAGCAGGGCTGACAGCACTTTTGGGATCCGGATTTGATCCAGGTGTGACCAGTGTTTTTTCAGCCTACGCATTGAAGCACTATTTTGATGAAATCCACTATATCGACATCCTCGATTGTAACGGTGGAGACCACGGCTATCCATTTGCGACCAACTTTAACCCTGAAATCAACTTGCGTGAGGTTTCTGCCCCAGGTTCCTACTGGGAAAATGGCAAATGGGTGGAAGTTGAAGCAATGTCTATCAAGCGAGAATATGACTTCCCAGAAGTTGGTCAGAAAGATATGTACCTCCTCCACCATGAAGAAATCGAGTCACTCGCTAAAAACATTCCAGGTGTCAAACGTATTCGCTTCTTTATGACTTTTGGTCAATCCTACTTGACTCACATGAAATGCTTGGAAAATGTTGGACTCTTGCGGACTGACCCAATCAACTTTAACGGACAAGAAGTAGTGCCAATTCAATTCCTCAAAGCTCTCTTGCCAGACCCTGCTAGCCTTGGTCCACGTACTGTTGGGAAAACCAATATCGGCTGTATTTTCACAGGTGTCAAGGACGGCGTGGAGAAGACCATCTACATCTACAACGTATGTGACCACCAAGAGTGCTATAAAGAGGTCGGTTCCCAAGCTATTTCCTACACAACTGGCGTGCCAGCCATGATTGGAACCAAGCTTGTCATGGACGGAACTTGGAAAAAAACAGGTGTATACAACTTGGAAGAATTGGATCCAGATCCATTTATGGACCTGCTTAACCAATATGGTTTGCCTTGGCAGGTAGTAGAAAATCCAGTTTTGGTGGACTATATGAGAATCGATCAAGTCCCAACACCAGCCTATGTCATTGACGAAGCTAAGCTGGTCAATAATTTAGAAATTCTCAAGTCTGTCCAAGACCGTACAGGCTGCAAGGTCCTCTTGGCTCAAAAAGCCTTTTCCATGTATGCCACTTACCCCCTCATCAGCCAATACCTAGCTGGAACAACTGCATCAGGACTCTACGAAGCCAAGCTGGGTCGTGAGGAGTTTGGGGGAGAAGTTCATGTTTTCGCCCCTGCCTTTAAGGATGCGGATTTGGAGGAGATTTTGGAAATTGCGGACCATATCGTCTTTAACTCAGAGCGCCAACTCTGCAAGCATATGGACAAATGCCGAGCAGCTGGAGTCAGTGTCGGCCTGCGAATCAATCCAGAATGTTCGACCCAAGGTGAACATGCCCTATATGACCCCTGCGCAGCGGGTTCTCGTTTCGGTGTTCGCATTGACCAGTTTTCAGAAGACCTGCTGGACTTGGTGGATGGCCTGCATTTTCACACCCTCTGTGAGCAAAATTCGGATGATTTGAAAACCACCTTGGAGGCTGTCGAGGCCAAGTTCGGCCCCTACCTTCACAAAGTCAAATGGCTCAATATGGGCGGAGGGCATCATGTGACCAGGGCGGATTATAATCTAGATTTGCTGATTTCCTCTATCCAGTACATGCAGGAAACCTATGGATTAGAAGTCTACATTGAGCCTGGTGAAGCCATTGCCCTCAATGCGGGCTATTTGGTGACAGAGGTTCTGGATATTGTCGAAAATGGCATTGAGACGCTTGTGTTAGACGCATCAGCCACTTGCCATATGCCGGATGTTTTGGAAATGCCCTATCGCCCACCGCTTCGTCATGGATTTGAGACTGGAGAGAAGGCATTTACTTACAGACTATCTTCCAATACCTGTCTGACAGGCGACATCATCGGCGATTATTCCTTTGAAAAACCTGTGCAGATTGGTGACAAACTTTACTTTGAAGACATGGCCATCTACTCCTTTGTCAAAAACAACACCTTCAATGGCATTGGGTTACCTAGCCTAGCCATCATGGACAAGGCTGGCGACTGCCGTATTATCAAAGAATTTGGCTATGAAGATTTTAAGGGGAGGTTGTCATGATAGAAAGTCCCAAAGCAGCGGGTTACCGCATGCCTGCTGAGTATGAGCCCCATCATGGAACCCTAATGGTGTGGCCGACCCGCCCTGGTTCCTGGCCCTTTGATGGTCAGGGGGCAAAAAAAGCCTTCAGCCAGGTCATCAAAACCATTGCTGAAAGCGAGCAGGTCTATCTCTTGGTGGATGAAGCACACCGTGAGGAGGCCCAATCCATGCTGGGTGATGGTGTTACCTACCTGGACATCACCACCAACGATGCGTGGTCTCGGGATACAGGTCCGACGGTTTTGGTCCATGAAAATGGCAGAGCTTTGTCTGTCGATTGGGCCTTTAACGCTTGGGGCGGAAGCTACGATGGTCTTTATCAGGACTATGAAGCAGATGATCAGGTGGCTAGTCGATTTAGTCAGGCTATCGGTCTGCCAGTCCATGATGCCCATCCCTTTGTCCTGGAAGGAGGAGCCATCCATAGCGACGGTGAAGGAACCATCTTGGTGACCGAATCCTGCCTGCTCAGTCCAGGTCGCAATCCCCATCTGATCAAGGACCAGATTGAGCAAGTGCTTCTAGATACTCTCGGAGCTGAAAAGGTCCTCTGGCTGCCTTATGGTATCTACAATGATGAAACCAATGAACACGTGGACAATGTTGCGGCCTTTGTCGGTCCAGCTGAGCTGGTCTTGGCCTGGACAGATGATGAGTCAGATCCCCAATATGCCATGTCCAAAGCTGATTTGGACTACTTGGAAGAGCAAGTGGATGCCAAGGGCAGAAAGTTGACCGTCCACAAACTGCCTATTCCAAAACATCCTATTCTAATAACAGAAGAGGACTTGCCAGGCTATGTCTATGAAGCGGGGGAAGAAGTACGGACAGCTGGCGAACGTTTGGCGGCTTCCTATGTGAATTTCTACGTCAGCAACGGTGCGGTTCTGGTTCCCCAGTTTGATGATGAGCATGATGCGCAGGCACTGCATCTCCTAGCGCAGCTTTTTCCAACCAGAAAAGTCGTCGGCATTCCAGCTCGCGACATCCTACTTGGAGGTGGGAATGTTCACTGTATCACCCAGCAAATCCCCCTTTATGGGGCTAAATGTCCCTGATACGGCGTCAAGTCGGTTTGGCATACTCTAGTATAGCCTGTACCGCCTTTCCTTATCTCAGGTACATTCTAACTCCCATAAAGAATTTATGAAAAGGATAAATAATATGAGAAATGTTACTGTAGCAGCTGTTCAGATGCAGTGTAGTCAGGACCTTTGGGAAAATCTGGCGACCGCTGAGCGTTTGGTCAGACAGGCTGCTGGTCAGGGAGCGCAGATTATTCTCCTGCCTGAACTCTTTGAGCGTCCTTATTTTTGTCAGGAACGCCAGTATGATTATTACAACTACGCCAAGTCTGTAGAGGAAAATGATGCTGTTCAGCACTTTATTCCTATTGCCAAGGAATTGCAGGTGGTTTTGCCCATTTCTTTTTATGAAAAGGATGGTAATAGCCTGTATAACTCGATTGCAGTTATTGATGCGGATGGGACAGTTTTGGGAGTTTACCGCAAGACCCATATTCCTGACGACCATTATTATCAGGAAAAATTTTACTTTACACCTGGCAACACTGGTTTCAAGGTTTGGGAGACTCGTTATGCCAAGATTGGGATTGGCATCTGTTGGGACCAATGGTTTCCAGAAACAGCTCGCTGTCTGGCATTGAATGGAGCAGAATTGTTCTTTTATCCAACAGCTATTGGTTCGGAGCCGATTTTGGACACGGATAGCCAAGGTCATTGGCAGCGGACCATGCAGGGCCATGCGGCAGCCAATATCACCCCAGTCATTGCAGCCAATCGTATCGGTTTGGAAAAAGTGCAGCCTTCTGCAGAAAATGGTGGACAGTCTTCTAGCTTGTGTTTCTATGGTTCCTCTTTCTTGACAGATGAGACAGGAGACATTTTGACCAAGGCTGGACGTGAGGAGGAAGCTGTCTTGCTTGCTACATATGACTTGGACATGGGAGCGCGTGAACGTTTAGATTGGGGACTCTTTAGAGACCGCAGACCACATATGTATCAGCAGATTGTAGAATAAACAAAACGAAGCTGGGCAAAAACTAGCTTCTCACAATAAAAAAACGAGCAATTCCAATTAGGAGTTGCTCGTTTTCCACTTCATGCTTTATAATTATAATAACCACAAAACAACTAGAAAGGCATGAAAATGTA